>JADJEE010000012.1:685000-1027500 GCA_016709225.1 Deltaproteobacteria bacterium
CGCATCCCTGCGCGATCACGACCGTCGCGGCCGCCCTCACCTGCGGCCGTGGGCGCGCTCCCAGCCGGCCTTGCGCCGCTTGATCCACGGCTTGTAGGCGCCCTCGGGCAGCGGCGGCAGCCCCTGCGCAGCTCGGATGTCGTCGGGCAGCTGGCCGATCACCGCGCTCGCGCAGCGCTCGGTGTGGACCACCTCCTCCTTGCCGGTGCGCGCCAGCAACTCCTCAGCCACGTAGTAGCCGTTGCGCGCGACCTGTTCCGGGGTCGGGATGCGGTACGAGACCTTCACCAGCTTCACCTCGAGCGCCGGCTCACCCCCATGGGTGCGCTCCCACTCGCGGCACTGCCAGCGCGCGTACCACTTGCGGTACCAGTCGCCACCACCGGACTCACCACCGATGATGCGTCGGTTCATCTTGCGCAGGCGGTCGTTCCAGATCCACGGGATCGGCTTGCGCTCCTCGGCATACACGTCCGAGCGCATGTCCCACGACTCGCCCGCGGCGTCGGTCACCAGCACCTTCATGAACACGTTGCTGCGCGGCGGATTGGGCGCGAACATGCCCCAGCCCTGATCGGTGGTGGTTCGCGTGAGCCAGACCGTGAAGACCGCGCGCGCGGGTCCGCGGAAGGCCTGCAGCGAGTCCTTGTCCGGCATCAGCCACGTCGCGACCGCGGTGAGGTGCCAGGCCAGACCGAGGCCCAGCACGAAGCGACCGAAGGCGCCGTAGGCCCACGGTCGAGCCGGTGCGAGCTCGCTCGCACCCGCGTCATGGCGACGGGCGCGGGTCCACGCGACACCCGCGAGGAACACCGCGGTGGCAATCCAGATGAACCGGAAGTCCCACGACGGCGCCGCGACCACGCGCACCACGACGCCGCCGACCACTCCGCCCACGGCGACCAGCAGGCTCCACAGCGGCAGGCGGGCCGGGTTCTTCGCCAGCTCGGGCAGCTGCGGATCCTCGCTCGGCAGCGGCGGCTCGCCGCGCGCGACCGAGGCCGGGATGAACGGCACGCGCCACTGCGCGAGGCGGTGCCCGATGTCCCGCAGCAGCGCTGCGATCTCGCGACCCTCGATGAACGCGAAGGTGGCGGAGAGCATGCCGGTCTGGAATTGCCCGACGCTCATCAGCGTGAAGATGTGGGCGTGGAACGCGATGTGCCACACCAGCCACACGCGACGACCGAACACCCAGCGCCCCATCCACATGCGATCGATGACGACCGGCCGCGCCAGCGTGCGGCCGAACACGCGCTGCACGACGATCGGGCGCTGCTCGAGCTTGCGCCACAGCAGCCACAGCGAGCCCCAGACGCCGACCCACAGCCCCACGAAGGTGCCCGCGCCGATGCCGGGGGTGTAGTGCACCGGCCACGCGGTGTAGACCACCGCGGCGGAGCTCGCGATGAGCGTGGCGAAGGCCGCACGCGCCAACCACCGGCGACCGCCGCTCGGCATCGGCACGCGCTCGCGCAGTGCGAAGCGCACGACCAGACCGACGATCACCAGCGGGAACGCGCTCTGGCCGATCTTCACCGCCCACGTCATCGCGCGCAGCACGGTGGTGCCGGCATAGGAGGCCAGCAGCTGCGGCGGCAGGCGATAGAAGTGGTCCAGGTTCATCGCGTAGTACAGCGAGTCACCCGCCATCCACACCCCACCGGTCTTGAGCATGCCGGTGGTGATGTAGATGGTCGCCAGCTGCAGCATGATGAGCTTGCGCGGCCACGACGGGACCAGCCGATAGACCGCCTGCAGGCCCTGCGGGTGCTGGGCGCTGGGCGCCGCACCGGCGCCACCACCTTGGCCATCGCGCTCGGACAACAGGCCCTGGCGCCGCAGCTTGCGGCAGCGCAGCCAGTTGTCGACGCTGTACGCGTGCCCGCTGCGGGCGAACACCAGGTAGGTCAGGAAGCAGCGATAGACCAGCTCGGTGCCCTCCCACGCCAGCTGGTTGCGCAGCAGGATCGAGTTCATCAGGAACCAGGTCGCGACCGCGGCGGTCCGCGTGCGGAAGCCGATGATCAGCGCCACGCCGGCGATCTCGAACGCGGCCACATGGGCCCAGAAGAACGCCGGCGAGTCCCAGAAGAACAGCAGCGAGTACTTGGGCCCGCGCAGGAACTGCCACAGCGCCGCGGCGTCGAAGAAGCCCCACGGCTCGCCGTCGACGCCGTCACCGAAGCCCGCGAACTGCTCCCGGGCGAACATCTCGCGCGCGACCGCAGTCGGGAAGATGCCATCGCCGGTGTAGAGGAACTCGAAGTACTCCCACATCCCGTTGATGTTCGAGAGCACGAAGAAGCCGAACACGATGCGGAACACCGCGATGCCGCGCGGGTCCTCCTTGGTGAGCCACCAGCGGCGCCACAGCTCGCCGTAGGAGACGAACACCAGCACCGCCGCGACCGCAGCCGCGAACAGCCACCACCCGAGGGTCGGGCTGAGTGCGATGGCATCTTGATTGGGGACGCGATCGGAGAGACCAAGCAAAGGCAACATGGGGACCTCGTGGGGGCGCAGACCTGGCGCGGTTCGCTAAGCGATGTGACCGACGGGTTCGCCGCCGACGACGGCGTCGCGGCCACGCGTGGGCTCGATGCGGGCCGCGGTCCGCGGCCGCGCGCCGTCACCCGGGAGCTCGGCCCGCTCGCGGCGGAGGATCCAGCGGTAGAGCACCACGATGAACACCGCACCGCCGATCCACAGCCCGCCCAGGGTCCCGAAGATCGCGAAGTCGATTGCACGAGCTGCCAACAACACCATCGTAGAAGTCCTCCCCTCCTTGGTACCCGCGGGGCAGGCGTTTCGGCAGCGATGGGTTTGCGGGCGGGCCCCGGCCACGCCGAGGCGGCGGCGCACAGGATTCGCGCCCGCGTCGTGCCCGACGTCACGTGGTCGGGCTCACGCCTCGCGACATGCGTCGCTTCAGCCGCCGCAATCGACGATCTGCACCTGATACTCGAAGTCCTCGCCGATGCCGGTCACGCGCACGTCGTAGGTGCCGACGCTCGTCTGCCACCCCATCGGGAGCATCGAGATCGCGAAGGTGCTCCCGTAGCCGCCCAGCAACGGATGCAGCTCGATCGGCAGCACGGTGCCGTCGCGCGTGATCTCGATCTGCGCGCTGGCGAAGTCGAGCGTGTCGCTCTGCAGCGACCACCCGGTCTGGTCGAGATTGGAGAAGCCGATCGTGGTCGCGGCCAGCGGGAACGCGCCCGGCGGTGGATAGGCCACCCACCGCGCGCCCGCCGAGCCGGTGCCGCCCAGGGTCCACAGGCACGAGTAGGCGTTGGTCGAGCCGATGCCAGTGGGGCCGATGCTGTTCGAGAGGATCCAGCGGCGATGTCCGATGGTGTCGGGGTTGCCGGGGTCGACCATATAGAGATCGACGGCGCCGACGCCCCCGATGGTCGCGATGTTGCTGCTGCCGGCGGCCTCGGCACCGACATCGCTGAAGCAGGCCCAGCTCGCATCGGGCGTGTGCGACAGCGTCATGTTCGCGTCCATCATCAGCGCGCACGCCTGGGTCTTCTGGTTGAGGGTTTCGTCGAGCGTGATGGGCGGGAGATCGGCGAGCCAGCGGTAGAGGTTCACCAGGCCGAGCGCACGCTCGCGGGCGTCGGCCGCGACGTCGCCGGGCTCGCAGCTCGCGACGTCGCCGGACCACGCGCCCTCGGACATGTCGGCGCGATCCGCCAGCCATCGCTCGCACATCGCGGCGGCCTCGTCGGGATCGCCGGCGCTGCTCGAGCCATCGGCCGAGCCCACCGCCGTCGACCCCGCGCTGCCGTCGCTGCCGCTCGAGCTGCCCCCGCTGCCGCCGTCGCTGCCACAGGCCAACGCGAGCACGCACACCCCACCGAATCCAATGCGACGCATCGTCACCCAAGGTAGCGCACCGCCCCCGGCTTGGCGACCAACGCTCCAAGCGGCGCGGTCCCCTCGACGCCGACGCAGGATCGAGCGTAGCGTGGGCGGCGTTGTCGACCTCCGAGCTCGCGCTGCGCCAGGGCGCCACCGCGCTCACCCTCGACCTCGAGCGGTTGCTCGCCGCGTTCGACGGCGGCAGCGAGGCCGTCCGCGAGCGCGTGGCCGCGGTGAGTCGACGCATCGACGAGCTGCTCGCAGTCGACCACACGCAGTGGCCAAACCTCGCCGGTGCGATCGATCGCGTGGCCGCGTTGCTGGGGACCACGGCGCCCGGCGAGGCGCCGCACTCGGAGTCGTGGACGTCGCTGCGTCGCCAGCTCGGTGAGGCCTATGACGCGCTCGTGGCGACGCTCGCCGCCGAGGTCGCGCCGCCGCAGCCGCGGCCGACCAACTACGCACGGGTGGCGTTCCACGTCGGCTCCGCGGGGCTCGGTCTGCTGGCGACGCTGGTCGTGTTCACGCCCTCGCAGCTGCCGTACGCCGCGTCGACACTGGCCGGCACCGCGTGGTTCCTCGAGCTGCTGCGTCGTCGCAGTCCGGCGGCCAACGCCCGGCTGATGCGGTTCTTCGCCCCGATCGCGCGGCCGCACGAGGCCGATCACGTCAACTCCGGCACCTGGTACATGACGGCGCTGGTGCTGCTGACGCTGACCTACTCACCGCTGCTGTGCGTGGTCGCGGTCGCGGTGCTCGGCTTCGGCGATCCGGCCGCGGCGATCATCGGCCGCCGCTTCGGTCGCGTGCGACTCCGGCATGGCCGCTCGCTCGAGGGCACGCTCGCGTTCGTCGTCGCGGGCACCTGTGCGGCCGCGTCGTTCGTCGGCTTCCTGCCGGCACCACCCGCAGCCGCGGTCGCGTGGCCCGTGGCACTCGCGGCTGCGATCGCCGGCGCGGCCGCCGAGCTCTACAGCCGCCGCATCGACGACAACTTCGCGATCCCGATCGCAGCGATGGGCGGCGCTTGGGCGATGCTGTGGGCCCTGGGCGCGTCGGCGTGGTGAGCGGGCCCGCGACCGGGGACGGTGGGTCGCGTCGGAGCAACGTCGAGCGTTGCTCCGCAACCCTGCTACCCATTGGTGTCGATGTACACGCGGCCCTTGCTGAACGCGTAGGTGACCTTCCACGTGGCGATGAGCGCCGCGTTGAGGTAGCCGCCGAGCTCGAAGCCGGTGCCCGAGAGCACGCCACCGAGACCCGGATCGGGCGGGGTCTTGAGCAACACGTGGGCGCCGACGCCGGGGATGCTCTGGCCGCCGATCGAGACCTTGTCGAGGTAGAGGATCTTGAGCCCGTTCTCGGCGTCCTCGGGGTTCTCGAGCGTGCGCGGCAGGTAGCCGCTCTTCAGGAACTGCTTGCGCGCCAGCGACAGCCCGCTGGGGAACAGCCCGCCGAAGTAGACGTAGAACGTGAAGTCCGAGCCGTTCAGCGACACCGGCACCGCGGGCCAATTGAACGCGTGCACCGTGAGCAGCACGAACGGCAGCTCGGCCGAGCCCTCGGGCGCCGCCGCGGGTGCCTCCTTGCTGACCGTCAGCGTGTGCTTGGGGTAGTCGAACGAGAGGCTGCCGAAGGCCTGCATCGCCTGGCGACCGAGCATGACCGAGGGCTTCTCGCCGATCATCGAGAAGCCCTCGAGCGAGCGGACGATCGCCGGCACGTTCTCGAGCTTCAGATCGCCGAACTTGATCTCGGGGATCAAGACGATGGTCTCTTCCTTGTCGGAGTCGATCGGCTTGAGCTTGCCGACCGCGGCGAGCTTGAGCGCGGCGGCGAGATCGGCATCGATCAGCGCCTCCTCGCGGCCCTCGTTGAAGATGATCTGGCCGAACTCGCCGCCGATGGTCGCGCCGGAGAATTTGAAGCCCGAGCCGGCGTTGAGGTTGGCGTCGGAGCTGCCGGTGGTGCCGGCGATCGCGAAGAACGGACCCTTGCCGGCGAGCGGACGCGTGAACGCGGCAGCCGCCTGCACGAGCGCCAGCTGCGGATCGTCGGCCGGCAACAGCTTGAAGATCTCATCCAGCTCGCCGGCGGCCTTGTCGAAGTCGCCCATGGCATAGAAGCTCCAGAACTTCGTCAGCCGCGGCGCGACCTGGGACTTGTCGTCGGCGATGAGCGTGTCCTGCAGGGTCGCGGCCTCGGCGAGCTGACCGCCGGCCTGGAGGTTGTTGGCGAGCCCGAGCACGGCGCCGAAGTTCTTCGGCGCCAGCTCGATGGCCTTGCGGAAGTGCTCGGTGCTGCCGACGTAGTCACCGGCGCGCCACCGCGCCGCGCCCAGCACCGCGTAGGCGTCGGCGTCCTCGGGGTCGCTCGCGAGCGCCTCCTCGGCGCGCTTGGTCGCCGAGACGTAGCGACCGGCGGCGAGGTCCTTGTTGGCGAGGTCGACCAGACTCGAGGCCTTGGCCGCGGACTTCGCCTCGCGCACCTTCTTCTCGATCTCGTCCTGCGAGAGCTGCGGGGTGTCGGTGCCCTTGCCCTTCTTCTTGTTGCAGGCGGGCAGCGCCAGGGTGCTTGCGGCGAGCAGCAGTGCGATCAGGCGGGGACGGGCGGGGACGACGGTCGCGAACATCTGCGTGGAGCTCCCTGGAGACCTGGACCACCGCCCTTGGCGGACGCTTCGAGCACGCGCACGGGGTCGTGGCGCGCGGTCGACGGGCCGCTGGCGGGGCGTGAACGATACCCGCGGGCGCCGGGCCCGGGCAACGCCTGCGTCAACCGTCCACGCAGCGCGAGCTTACGCCCGGCCAAGGGGGCCCCGCCGGACGAGGACGCGCACCCATCGTGCCCCAGCCGACGGTGGCCGCCGGCGGCCGCCCGCGTCAGCGCAGCACGCCGTCGGCGGGCGCGGCCGCGGCGGTCGCCCGCCGTACGCGCGCCAGCAGCCACGCACCCGGGATTGCCATCACCACCGCACCCAACAGCGGCAGTGCGAACATGGTCGCGACGAACGCGTGGGCGGGATCTCCGACCTGCGCGAGGTCCACGAACAGGCTCAGTGCCGCGGCGGCGCCGACCTGGAAGGTGCCGGTCTGCGCCGGCCCCCCGGGCAGCTGGATCGACAACCCGATGATCGCGACGGTCGCGGTCGCGGCGGCCGCCGACAGCGGCAAGCCGCTGGCCCGCGCCACCGCCCACAGCTGCAGCACCGTGACCGCCCAGTAGCCCACGGAGACCAGCACCAGCGCGAGCAGTCGGCGCGCGTGCAACAGCGCAGCGAAGGTCTCGGCCAGACGCTCGACCACGCGTCCGAGCACCGCGCCCAGCCGTGACGACAGCGGCGCGAACACCCGCGCCACGCCGCGCCCCCACGCCGCAGGCGCGCGCGCGGCCAGCACGGCGCACACCAGCGCGCCGAGGAAGATCGCGCCCATGCCCTGCCCGAAGCGCGACACCGTCGCGAGTTGATCCGCGCCGGCGAAGGCCTCGGTCTGCGCGTGGGCGGCCGCGAGTCCGCCGAACAGCATCGTGCAGATCAGCAGGCCGTCGATCACGCGCTCGAGCCCGACCGCGGCCACCGCCTCGGCCAGCCCCACGCCGGGCTGTCGTGCCTGCGCCAGCAGCAGCGGCCGCGAGGCCTCGCCGAGCTTGAGCGGCAACACCAGCAGCACCAGGAACGACACGAAGCCGCTGCCATACAGCGCACCGCGATCGAAGCGGGCCCGCGGCTCACCGCCGGCATGCGCGACCACGGGGTCGAGCGCGAACGCCAGCCGGCCCGCCCGCAGCGCCGCGTAGATCGGATGCAACCCGATCGCGAGCACCGCTGCACCGACGTCGACCACCTCGAAGGCGTCGGGCACGAGCCGCACACCGAACTGCGCACGCGCGACCCACAGCATGACCAGCGACGCCACCAGCGAGAGCGACCACAGCAGTGCGGCGCGGCGCCGCGATCGAGGCCGTCCGTCGCTCACGACCGCCTTGCACCACCGCCGTGTCCGCGCGACGCGGCTCCACGTGTGATCGCTGCGGAGCTGCCGATCGCGTCCGCTGCGGCACGAACCGTCGGCGATTGCGTCAGCGCCATCGCATGGTTTGCCGTCACTGCCAGCGTCGACGCCGAATCGATGGAGACGAGCGACACGAACGCCGGTTGCACGCGCCCACGGGTGTATCACGTCGCGATCGCGAGCGGGTACCATCGCCGACCGCATGTCCGAGCTATTGCCATGCGTCGAGGTCGAGCCTGCCGGAGTCGTGCGCGCGGACGCGAGCGTGATCTGGCTGCACGGGCTCGGCGCCGACGGTCACGACTTCGAGCCCGTGGTGCCGCTACTCGGCTGCACCGGCGTGCGCTTCGTGTTCCCCCACGCGCCGGCAATCCCGGTGACGATCAACGGCGGCATGGTGATGCCGGCATGGTACGACATCCGCTCGCTGGACTTCGACGACGACCGCCGCGAGGACCTCGCCCAGGTCGAGGCCTCGGCCCGCGAGATCGTCGGCCTCGTCGAGCGCGAGCGGGCGCGGCGGGTGCCGCCCTCGCGCATCGTGCTGGCCGGGTTCAGCCAGGGTGCTGCGATGGCGGTGCACGTCGCCGTGCGCTACCGCGACGCGCTCGCGGGCCTGCTGGTGCTCTCGGGCTACCTGGTCGCGCCCGCTCGCTTCGACGCCGAGGCGTCGGCGGCCAACCGCGGCATCCCGGTGCTGCAGTGCCACGGCCGCTTCGACGACGTGGTGCCGATCGCGGCGGGCCGCGACCTCTACGACACGCTGCACGAGAGCGCGGCGGAGCCGACCGACGTGCACTGGCGCGAGTACCCGATGGGCCACGAGGTGTGCCCCGAGCAGCTCGACCTCATCGGCGCGTGGCTGCGCGAGCGGCTGCCGCCGCTGCCGTAGTCGACGCGTCGGTCGCGGCCGGCTCGGCGGGCGCCACCACGGCGCCGGGCGAAGACCCGGCACGATCGAACTGGGCGATCGCCGATCCACCCAGCTCGAGCGTGTGCGTGGGGAACGGGATCGTGATGTGGCCGTCGTCGAGCGCGGCCTTGATGGCCATCACCGCGTGGGAACGCGCCCGCAGGAACGCACCCGGATCGGCGCCGTAGTCGACCCAGAATCGCACGTCGAGATCGATCGAGCTGGCGCCGAAGCCCTTGAAGAAGACCTCGACCGGACGCGAGCCGTCGCGATCGGCCACGCCCTCGACCGCGGTCCGCACCAGCCGCTCGGCCTCCGCGAGATCGTCGTTGTACGAGACCCCGACCTCGAGATCGACACGGCGCTGCTTGGCCGCGCTCACGTTGGTGAGCGGCTCGGAGAAGACCTTGCGGTTGGGGATCATCACGACCTCGCCGGTGAACCGGCGGATCATCGTCGCGCGCATGCCCAGCTCGGTGACGGTGCCGACGAAGCCGTTGGTCTCGATGACGTCGCCGACCGCGAACGGCTGCCGCACCGCCATGATGATGCCGGACATGAAATTGGCCGCGATGTCCTGGAACGCGAAGCCGAGCGCGAGCCCGATGACGCCGACGCCAGCGATCGCGGTCGCGACCGCCTTGCTGAGGTGCAGCGTGTTGAGGGCCAGCACCAGGCCCGCGCCCCACACCGCCAGCTTGGTCAACGACACGAACAGGCCGATGATCTGCGGCTGGAAGTGCGTGCGATCGAGTGCGCGCTGCATCACCTTGCCGACCCAGCGTGCCGCCAACCAGGTGAGCCCGACGATGACGAGGGCGAGCACGAGGTTGGGCACCATCGCCGCGCCTTCGTTCCACCACTGCAGCAGCTTGGCGAGGATCTGATCGACGGCGTCCAACGATGACTCGGGCATGACGGTCGGCACGGTGTGCAACGCATGCGCCATCGTTTCCCATCGTGTCTTCTCGGCGCGGTCCATCGATCGTGCGGGCGCAGGCGCACGACCGTGTCGGATGCGCCCAAGCGGCGCGGTGGCGCGCCCACGCAAGCCGCGCGTCGCCGTGCCGGCGGGCCTGGCATCGCAGCTGCACCGTGCTCGCATCACGATGAACCCGCGACGCAGCACATCTCCGATCACGATGGCGACCATGACCGCGGCCCTCGTCGCATCGAGCGCATGGCTCGTCGCCTGTCATCCACCGGCCCCGCCGACGCCGCCCCACCCCGTGTTCCCCGAGGCGGTGGCGCTGGACGACGATGCGCCGCGGCTGGCGCGAGCGCAGGCCGCGGGCGACGAGGGCACGCCGCCGACCACCGCCGATGCGGACATTTCGCTCGGCCTCGCGGCGCGCGAGCTCGCGACCCCGTCGTCGACGAGGCCGCTGGTGGATCCGCTCGCGCCGCCCACGATCGAGGCCCCGCCCGCGCGAGCGGCCAAGCCCGCGCGAGAGACCAAGCCGGACCAGCCCGTGAAGAAGGCCGACCCCTGGGACGCGCTCGTCGGTCGCTACCACTACAGTAGCGGTGGCGGCTCGGTCGGCCCCGCGATCGAGTCGGTGGTCGCAGAGATGAACGGCCTGGTGCGCAACATTGCGCGCAAGCGTCTGACCGCCGCCAACGAGGTGCCGAGCGCACTCGCGATCGCCCACGACGGCGACACCGTGCGCATCACCCTGGACGGACGCACCTACGAGGCCAAGCTTGGCGGCGCCGCGAAGTCGGTCACCGACCCCAATGGCGAGGCCTCGCAGATGCGCGTGCGGATGGTCGGCAAGTCGCTCCACCAGAGCTTCGACGCCAGCCAAGGCGACCGCACCAACATCTACACGCCCGGCAAGGCCGGCCGCGTGACCATGTCGGTGCGCATCACCTCGAAGCAGCTGCCCAAGGACGTGCGCTACTCCCTGGTGTTCGTGCGCTGATCGTCGAGGCGTTGGAACCCGCCGCCTGCCCGGGCAACTATGTGGCCGTGGGGCTGCGTGCGCTCGGGCGGTGGGTCGTGGGGACGGTGCTGGCATGGGGCTGCGAGGCCGGGCGCCCGCCGGTCGTGGCCGGCTCGCCGCCGGCGGCAGCGACACCCGCCGTAGCGCCCGGCGTGGCGCGCGATCACGTCGCGTACACGCTCGCGCCCGTGATCGAGAACGGTGACGTGGTCGCGCTCGCGGTCGAGCTGCGCTACCACCTGGACGCCAGCGGGCACTCGCTGCTGCAGCTGCCCGAGCGCTGGGCCAGCGAGGACGCGCTGTGGCGCTTCGTCGATGACCTGCGCATCGACGGCGCGCAGATCGTCGAGACGCCCTCGCCGGCGCAGCGCGAGCTGGAGGGTCCCGCCGACGCCCCGGTGGTGGTGCGCTACCGCGTGCGCTCGGCCTACGACGCGGAGCCCAGCGCCGCCGACGGTCAGCCGTTCGCACCGATCGTGCGCCCGCGGTGGTTCTACGCCTTCGGTCACGCGCTGTTCGCCGTGCCGGCCGAGCGCCTCGAGGCCGAAGGCGGCACGGTCTCGTTCGCGTGGTCGGGCGCGCCGGAGGGCTTCGGCTTCGCGTCGGATCTCGAGCAGCTCGATGCGCACGCCGGGCTGCCCGCGATGCTCGACGCGGTCGCGATGGGCGGGCACGAGCTGCGCGTGTTCGCAGGCGCGGGCGCAGACCCGTCGGTGCGCGTGGCGGTCCTCGGTGCATTCGACTTCGACCTGCGCGCGTTCGCGGCCCTCGCCCGCGAGGTGATCACCGCCGAGCGTGACTTCTGGGACGATCACGGCGCGCCGTTCTTGGTCATGTTGACGGCGATGCAGCCGGTCGAGGGCCGGCAGTCGCTGGGCGGCACCGGACTCGGCGACGGCTTCTCGTTGATCATGGGCAGCGACACGCCACTGCCACCGGTGCGCCACCTGCTCGCCCACGAGTACTTCCACACCTGGAACCCGACCCGGCTGGGCGGCACCGATCCCGCGGTCGACGAGATGGTGGGCAAATGGTTCGCCGAGGGCTTCACCGAGTACTACACGTGGCGACTGCTGCTGCGCGCCGGCATCTACACGCTCGAGGACTTCGTCGCGGAGTGGAACGCGGCGCTGGTCGAGTACGCGGCTTCGCCGGTGAAGCACGAGCCCAACGCGCGCGTGCTCACCGACTACTGGACCAACCCCGACGTCGGGCGTCTGCCCTACCGCCGCGGTCCGCTGCTGGCGGCGCTGTGGCAGCAGCGACTGCACGCGGCGACCGGCGGCCAGCGCAGCCTCGACGACGTGCTGCAGCGCATGCGCGACCGCGTGCGCGAGCCATCGCCGACCGCGGCCATGCCCGACGCCTCGGTGCTGTTCCCCGCGGTGTATCGCGAGCTCGGCGGCCCCGACCTCACCGACGAGCTGGCCCGCTACGTCGATCGTGGCGAGCCCATCGAGCTGCCCGCGGACGTGTTCGGCCCCTGCGTGCGCGTGCAGACCGACGAGGTGACCACCCGCAACGGCGCGCGGGTGCTCGCGCAGCAGCTGGTGCTCGAGGTCGGGCCCGAACCGGGGGCGCGCGCGAGCTGTGTTCGCACGCTCGCCGGCGGATGAGTCGCCGACGACCGCGCGCCGCTCGGTGTGGGCGACGCTGCGGAACATCAGGGCGTCAGCGCGACCAGGTACCCGTAGGACGCGTCGATCGTCACCGACATCCCAGCGACGACGATGCCGACGCCCTCGTCGGCCGCGATCGTCTGCACGAACGCCGAGCTCGAGTCGACCTCGGGCGTGTGGGTCCAGAGCACCTGGTCCTGCGCGGAGATGCGGCCGATCCACGGTGAGATCTGGCTGGACCCGCCGTCGACGTAGCCACCGACGATCACGTCGCCGCCGTCGGTGCCAGTGGCTGCGATCGCGTGGGCGACGGTCGCCACCGTCGATGCGCCCACGAACGATCCATCGCGGGTGACGCGACACAGCTGCATCCCTTCGTCGGCGTACGACACCAGCGTCACGTCGTCGTCGCCACCGACGGCGAGCAGACCGGTGCACGGCGTCGTCGTGGACCACAGCGGCGCCCCGTCGGCGTCGAGGCGACCGACGGCGTACCCACCGCCTGGCCCGGCGACCGCGTCGAGCACGTAGAGCCCACCGGTGCCCACGCCCGCCACCGCCGCCACTTGTGCGGATGGTTGTGCGAACCACCGCGTGCCGCCGTCCTGGTCGGTGCCCTCCAACCACGCGGCGTTGGTGTCGGCGTCGAGGCCAAGGGTGATCACCGTGTCGAGGCCGTCGATCGTGCTCGCGGCGGCGTAGCTCTGGCTGCCCGTGCCCACGAAGACGCCGCTGCGCAGCGCGCCATCGGCATCGTAGGTCTGGACGACGGACGCGTAGGTGCTCTGGAGAATGGTCGAGGTGAACATGGACGGGTCGCCGGTCGAGCTGGCGACGAGGCCGAACACCTGCTCGATCTCCGCCTCGAACGAGCTCTGCGCGGCCCAAGCCACGCCGCCCTCGCGGTCGAGCGCCCAGAGCTCCGCGCCACCATGGCCGCCGGCATCGAAGTGCGTCACACCGGCGAACACCTGCCCGACCGCAGAGATCGCCACGCGGGTGGCGTAGGTGCTCTCGCCGTCAGCATGGTCGATGACCACCGTCCACAGCGGATCGCCGGAGCGCCGGCAATCGACGTTGCAGCCGTCGCCGTTGTCCGCGTCGCCATCGTCGCAGGCCTCGTCAGCGTCGACGATGCCGTCGCCGCACACCGGTGTGCCGCCATCGGCGACGGTGTCGTCGGCGCCTTCGCCCGCGGAGGCATCGGCATCGGCGCCGCCCGTGACCGTGGCGTCATCGCTCCCCGTGTCACCCGCACTGCCTTCGCCACCATCGTCGGCGGCAGGGACGATCGGGCCACAGCCCAGGAGGAACGATGCGAGCACGCCCGCGGCTACGCCGCAGCGGAGGGGATCATGAAGATGCATGGTCAAGCCTCGAGGTAAGTCGGCGAAGCACGCCGGAAGAGCCGACAGCGTAGCGCGACGCCCCGACACGGCACTGCGAAACCATCCCAAACGTCGGCGGGTCGCTGGGTGTCGTTCACACGACACCCGGCCGCGACCCGCGAGCTGCATGCACGCGGGGCTCGCCGTCGACGGCCGCCCTCACGACCACGGTCGGCTGAGCCGGAACGCCGCGTTGATGAGGCCGACGTGGGAGTAGGCCTGCGGAAAGTTGCCCGACTGTCGACCGGTCGCGACCACGATGTCCTCGGCGTAGAGCCCGAGCCCGTTGTGCAGCGACAGCAGGTGCTCGAACAGCTCGCGAGCCTCTTGCTCGCGCCCGACCATGTGCAGCGCCTCGACCAACCAGAACGACACCACCGTGAACGCGGCCTCCTGCACGCCGAAGTCGTCGGCGACGTCGTAGCGCCGCAGCAGCTTGCTGTCGCCCAGCTTCAGGGTCTTGGCGATCGCGTCGACATGGGTGGCCGCGCGGGGGTCGTCGCCGGTGAGCAGGCCGAAGTGCATCACCAGCAGCATCACGGCGTCGAGGTTGGTGCGATCGGCGGCCTGGGTGAACGCACCGGCGGCGGCGTCGAAGCAGCGGCTCTCGAGCAGACCGCGCGCGGCGGCGGCGATGCGTTCGCCGCGGGCGACCAGCTCGGGCAGACCGAGCTCGCGGCCGACGTCGGCGGCTCGGTGCGCGCCGGCCCAGTGGGTGAGCAACGTGAAGGCATGCAGCTGCTGGTTGCCACGCAGCTCCCAGGGCCCGGCGTCGGGCTCATCGAGGGTCGCCTCGATGCGCGCGAGCAGCCGCTCGAGCAGCGTGAGCGTGCCGTCCTGCTGCGAGCGCTCGCGCAGTCGCACGTCCAACATCGTGCGGCTGATGGCGAGCACCATCTCGCCGTACACGTCGTTCTGCACGTGCTCGCGGGCCTGGTTGCCGACCCGCACCGGGCCATCACCCTCGAAGCCACGCAGCTCCTCGATGATGCGCTCCTCCATGTGGCTGTCGCCGGCGATGGTGTAGACCGGTCGCAGCACGTCGCCGTGGTTGGTGCACACGTTGCGCAGGTAGACCAGGAAGCGCTCCATCTCCTCGAGGTGCCCGAGACGCTCGAACGCGTCGAGCGTGAAGTAGGCGTCGCGCAACCAGCAGAAGCGGTAGTCCCAGCAGCGTCCCGAGCCGGGGAACTCCGGCAGGCTGGTGGTGGTCGCGGCCAGCAGCGCGCCGGTGTCCTCGTACTGGTGGAGCTTGAGCGCCAGCGCCGAGCGCAGCACCTCGCGCTGGTAGTCCCGCGGGATGCGGGTGTGCTTCACCCAGCCGATCCAGTAGTCGAGCGTGCGCTGCAGGAACCGCTCGCAGGTCTCCTCGAGGTGGTCCTCGAGCGGCTGCCCCCACGTCAGGGCCATGTGACCGTCGTGCGTCAGCACGAACGGGCGTTCATCGGCGACGTGGGTGAGCGGCAGGTTGCTCGTGAGGCGTAGCGGCGCCGGCGCGCCCTGGAACGCGATGTGATTGCTCGCCAGCCAGTGGGAGGTCGGCGTGGCGCCATAGTCGTAGACCGGGCGGCAACGCACGCGGACCAGCGGCGCGCCCTCGATCCGTCGAAGAATCCTCACGAGCATGGTCGGACGAAAAAAACGTCCGTGCTGCTGAAAACGCGGCACGAAATCGAAGACCTCGAACGCACCGTCGTCGGCTTCGAATCGCGTTCGCAGCACGTTGGTGGTGTCGACGTACTCCTGTGACACCACGCGCCCGGCCACCGCCTCGATGTCGAACACGCCACCGCGCTCGTCGTCGAGCAGCCCGCCGAACACGAAGCTCGAATCGGGTCGTGGCCAACACAGCCAACGCACGGCACCACCTTCGATGAGTACGTTGGTCGAACAGTTTCCAATGAGCGCGAGTCTTGCCACGGGCGGCCACATCATATACCCACGGGCATGAAATGACCGACGCAGACACGATGCCTGCCGATGCACGCGCGCTGGTGGTGGTGAGCCACCGACTGCCGATCGCGCTGAGCCTCGGCAAAGACGGTGCGATCGAGCTGCGCGAGACCGTCGGTGGCCTCGCCACCGCGCTCACGGGTGCGCGCGAGCGCCACGCATTCACGTGGGTCGGATGGGCCGGTCAGCCGCCCGCGGGCGCGGATCACGGCGCGGTCGAGGCATCCCTGCGTGCCGCCGGCTACGAGCCGGTATCGGTGCCGGCGGCGCAGCACGACGCGTTCTACAACGGCATGTGCAACTCGGTCATCTGGCCGCTGTTCCACTACTTCCTCGGCCGCATCTCGACCGAGGCGGGCCTGCTGCCGGCCTACGCAGCGGTGAACCAGGCCTTCGCGGACGTCGTGATCCGCACCGCGCCCGAGGGCGCGCACGTGTGGATCCACGACTATCACCTGATGATGGTGCCGGCGATGTTGCGGGCGGCGCGACCCGACCTGCGCATCAGCTTCTTCCTGCACGTGCCGTTTCCGTCGTCCGAGATCTATCGAATCCTGCCGTGGCGCGCGGAGCTACTCGCTGGGGTGCTGGGCGCGGACTACCTCGGCTTCCACACCGGCGACTACGCGCGGCACTTCCGCTCGTCTTGCCTGCGCGTGCTCGGGCTCGAGTCCGGCTTCGATTACGTGGTCCACGATGGACGGCGCGTCGGTGTCGGCGTGCACCCGATCGGCGCCGACGTCACGCGACTCTCGGCGGCCCTGCACACCAGCGGTGCGCTGGAGCGCATCACGTCGCTGCGCACGCAGTGGCGCGGCCGCCGGGTCATCCTCGGCGTCGAGCGTCTCGACTACAGCAAGGCCATCCCGCTCAAGCTGATGGCCTACGAGGAGTTCCTCCGCCGCGACCCCCGGCGCGCGGCCGAGAACGTGCTCGTACAGGTGGTGGTGCCGTCGCGGCTCGACACCGAGGATTACCGCGACCTGAAGGACGAGATCGAGCAACAGGTCGGCCGCATCAACGGCTTGTATGGCACCCCCGGCGTCACGCCGATCGAGTACCTGCACCGCCAGTTCGACACCGACGAACTGGCACCGCTGTACCGCGCCGCCGATGTCGGCATCGTGACCCCGGCCCGCGACGGCATGAACCTGGTGGCCCACGAGTTCGTGCTGTGCCAGTCCGAGCCCATCGACGACGGCGCACCCGCAGGCGTACTGCTGCTCAGCGAGTTCGCAGGTGCTGCCCACAGCCTCTCGCACGTGCTGCTCACCAACCCCTGGAGCCCCTCGGGGGTCGCCGACGCGCTCGAGGTGGCCTGCGCGATGCCGGCCGAGGAGCGCAGCGATCGCATGGCGCGGATGCGCGAGCGAGTGATCGACATGGACGCCCAGCGGTGGGCAGCCCGCTTCCTCGCAGCGGTCGACACCGTCGTGAGCGAGCGTGGGCACTACGACGACGTCGCGCTGCTGGGCCCGTCGCAGCAGGCCGAGCTGCTCGAGCAGGCCGCACGCGCGTCACGCCGCGTGCTGTTGCTCGACTACGACGGCACGCTGCGCGAGCTGACGCGACGCCCGCTCGACGCGCGCCCCAGCGACGAGCTGCGCACGCTGTTGACCGAGCTCTCGCGCCTCCCCGACACCGAGGTGCACATCGTCAGCGGACGTGACCGCCGCACGCTCGCGACCTGGCTGGGCGACCTGCCGATCTCGATCTGCGCCGAGCATGGCTTCGCGTGGCGGCCGGCTGGCCAGGGCCAGTGGTCGATCCGCGAGGACATCGACCTGCGTTGGCTGGCGCGGGCCGAGGCAATCCTGCGGGGGGTCGAGGTCGAGGTCGACGACAGCGAGGTCGAGCGCAAGCCATGTGGCGTCACGTGGCACTACCGCCGCGTCGATCCCGACTACGGCGAGTGGCGAGCGCGGGAGCTGCGGCTCCACCTGGGCGAGCAGTTCGCCAACGAGCCGGTCGAGATCCTCGCGGGCCGCAAGGTCGTCGAGCTGCGCGCCGCGGGCGTCGACAAGGGTCACTACGTGCGCTCGCTCGATCTGCGCGACGCGTTCGTGTTGGCGATCGGCGACGACCGCACCGACGTCGACATGTACAGCGCGCTGCCGCCGGGCTCCACCAGCGTCCACGTCGGCGTGACCGGCGAGCTCAACCTCTACCGCGTCGAGTCCCCGGCCGACGTGCGCGGTCTGCTGGCGCGGCTGCGCGACCGCCTGCGTTAGCACGCCTCACTCGAGGCCAAGATCGTCGGCGCACACGTGAACGCCGAGATCCGTCGCGCCTTCACAGCGGCACGCGGTCACGCCGGGGGTGCAGATCCGCGTGCACCGGCGGTCGTCGTCGGGCGTGCCCACGCAGATCGAGCCGTGGCCGCAGGCGATCGCGCCGCCGCAGCGCCCGCCCGGGTTGGCGGCGCCGTCCAGGTCGCAGCGCCATGCGGTCGTCGCCGCACCGTCGCCGCCGTCTAAGGGCACGCACGTCATGCCCGCGGGGCAACCCTGCGCGGCCGGATCGCAGGTGCAGCCAGGTGTCCGCAGGCACGGCTCCCACGCGCGTCGCTGCGCGAGCGTGCGCCGCATCCATCGCATCTGCTCGTCGGAGAAGCCGGTACGACAGTCCGGGTAGTACGCCATCATGTTGCCGACGTCGGGCCGGTCGCCGGTGCTGCAGTGCACCGCGCACTCGCCATCGACGCTGCACATCGCCGGCCCCGGATCGTAGGCGGTGTCGCAGATGCCGTCGGTGTCGTCGGGACAGTGCTCGTCGCAGCGCGGCGCCGCATCGAGGTCGTCGCCGGCGGCCACCCGCTCGACCGGCGCGGGCGCCTCGTGGGTGTGGCACAGCCCGAGGAAGTGGCCCATCTCGTGTGCGAGCGTGCTCGACCAGCGGGTCTGCGCCAGCGCGACGTACCCGACCGGCGGCTGGCGCTCCCACACCCTTCGCTCACCGCCGCAGCTACCGTTGGGCACGGTCGACAGCCCGGGTCGCGCCACACCGTCGACCTCGAGGCCATCGGTGAACAGCACCGGCACGTGGAACCCGGTGCTCTCGGTCGCCTGCCCGCGCCGCGCCAGCCACTCGTCGACGTCGATGATGGTGTTGCGTTCGGCTTGGTCCAGCTCGAGCAGCTCCGGTGCGACCACCTCGATGCTCTGGGCGAGCTCGAAGGCCAGGCCACCACCATCGTCGCGCGCGAACGCGGCGTTGAGCTCGGCGATGGCCGCGATCACCTCGTCCTCGCCGGCGCTGGGCTGGCCGTCACGCGCGGCGACGACGACCGCGAGGATCGGCACCGGCTCGCACTCGACCTCCTCGTCGACGGCACCGTCGCCGTCGTTGTCGACGCCGTCGCAGATTTCCTCGCCGCTCTCGTCGTCGCAGCCGCAAGCGTCGCAGGCGGGATCGACCACCGGCAGCGCGAATACGCAGCGCGCCGGCCGTGCACCCGCGGCGGGCAAGCACACGCCACCGGTGGCCTCGCACGCGAATGCCTGCCAGCGCCCGTCGACGCAGCTGCGCAGGGTCTGGCCCTGGCACCGCGGCGGCGATCCGGGCGTGCAGTCGTCGGAGCTCGGTGCGCGACACATCGGCCCCTCGCTGCCCATCACGCAGCGGGCACCGCGGGCGCGGCAGTCGACCTCGATCAGCCGATCGACCAGGCACGTGCGCGCGACATCCCGCTCGCAGCGACCGAAGGCCGAGACGTCGCCGCACTCGGCCGCCGCCGGTGCCCGGCACTCGCCCGACACGCAGCGCTGGGCGCCGCAGTCCTGCGCCGGCCCCTCGAGCTCGCCGCAGGCATCGATCCACCACGCGTCGCCATCCTTGCACGTGGTCGCGGCATGGCTCGCGCACGTGCGCGCGTCGACGGCTCGGCGGCGGCGCCAGGTCTCCGGCGCCTGGGCGGCGGGCTCGGCGGCTGGGCGCACGGAGCCGGGCGTGGGCCCGGGCTTGCTGCGCCACGCCCACCACGCGACCACGGCGAGCAGCAGCAGCGGGAGCACGACGATCGTGCGACGCAACCACCGGCCCTCGCGCATCGTCGGCGAGCATACGCGATGCGACCGCGCGCGGGCGGCCCCAGGGTGCGCGCACCGAGCGTGGGCGACGGCCTCACGCCGCGACCGCGGCTTGCACCGGCAGCTGCAGGCGGAACACCGCGCCACACCCGAGCCCCGCGCTCTCGAACGTCAGCGATCCACCCATCGCCTGCGCGAGCGCGAAGCTGCCGTGGAGGCCGAAGCCGTGTCCGTGGGCCTTGGTGGTGAACCCGCGCGAGAAGATGCGCTCCGCGAGCGCAGGCGAGATCCCGATGCCATTGTCGGCGACTTCGATCACGACCGCGTCGGCACGCTCGTGGGTGCGGATCGTGATGGCCCGCGTGCCGTGCTCGAGGGTGGCGTCGTAGGCGTTCTCGAGCAGGTTGACGAGTACCTGCAGCACGCGCGGCCGGTCGACCCGTACGCTGCTGCCCGCGGCGACGCGCGCGTCGTGCTCGACGTGGAGATCGGCCTGTGCGGCGTGGGACAGCCCGACCGCAGCATCGATCAGCTCGACCACGCTGCAGGCCTCGAAGCCGCCGAGCTCGCCAGCGAGGTCCTGCTGGCGCCGCACGATGGTCTCGATGAGCCGCAGGCCCTCACGCAGCCGCCGGGCATCGGCGGCGGCTGCGTCGGCGTGCTCGCGCGACGCCTGCGAGAGCGCGCCGACGAAGCGTGCGAGCTTGGGTCCGTCGCTCGCCAGGAACGCCTGCAACGTGTCCGCATCGCGCTCGAACAGTCGGGCCATGCGCTCGAGGTCCGCCGCCGGGTGCCGTGCACCGGCTGCAACCAGTCGCTCGGCGGCGACCTTGACCGCGCTGAGCGCGTTGCCGACGTCGTGCAGCACGTTGGTGGCGTTCTCGGCCATGCCGGCGTGCCGCGAGACCCGCGCGAGTCTGCTGGAGTGCTCGTCGAGTCGCGCGGCGGCGATCTGGGCGTCCCACCACGCCTGGTGCCCCTGATCGATGAGGCGCTTCAGCACGGGGATGTACAACGCGAAGATGAGCGCGAGCAGCTGCGCAGTGGCGTCGGCGCGCACGGCGAAGACCAGCAGGCTCGGCGCGATCGCAGTGAACGTCCACACCTGCGCCAGCCGCCGATGCGTGCTCGCGACCATCGCGATGCCACCGACGATCGCCGACATCCCCACGTAGCCGGCGGCGACCCCCGCATCGCCGCCCCGCGCGAGATAGCCCAGCCCGAGCGACACCGAGAACAACGACGCCGACACCACGCCGAGCACGAGGTGGCCCTTGCCGGCCGTGCTCGGCCGCGTGGTGTCGCGCAGCGCCCGGCGGTAGAGCACGAGCCGCACCGCGACCAGCA
Organism: Deltaproteobacteria bacterium; assembly: GCA_016709225.1. Classification (NCBI taxonomy): domain Bacteria; kingdom Pseudomonadati; phylum Myxococcota; class Myxococcia; species Deltaproteobacteria bacterium. The sequence continues at coordinate 706,078 of JADJEE010000012.1, forward strand.
CCGACAGCAGCCCGACCATGCCCAGCACCGGCGCGGGGTGGTCGACGAGCAGGCCGGTGACGCCGGCGACCACCAGCCATCCCACCGGATAGACGAACGTGCCGGTAAACGTGCGCTGGAGCAGCTCGCGTCGCGCCAGCGCGCGCAGGCGCAGCTGTGTCACCGGCATCAGCCCCGTGGCGGCTGCCGGTAGTGCCGGCTCGAGGATCGAGCGCTGCGTCATCGCTGCAGCCCCGACGCGATGAGCCGCGACTCCGCGGCGAGCTGCCACTTGCGGCACAGCACCTCGGCGAATCGAAGCACCTGCGCGGGGTCGAACGGCTTGCGCAGGAGGTGCAGTCCTGCCGAGCGACCGACGGCCGCCAACACCTTGTCCCACGTGAAGTCCGAGTACGCCGTGCTCAGCACGATCTGCACCGCGGGGTCGAGCCGCCAGATGCCCTTGATGGTGTCGACCCCGTTCCAGCCCGGGGGCATGCGCATGTCGACGAACGCGGCGGCGAACGGGCGGCCCGCGGCGAGCTGACGCTGCACCGTGCGGACCCCCTCCTCGCCGCCGTACGCGTGCGCGAGCTCGAACTGCGGGGCCTCGCCGGTCGCGCTCGAGGGCAACGGTCCGAACAGCTCGTCGCGTGCGCGCGCGAGCGCCTCGCTCTCGCGGCGCGGCGGTGCGAGGCACCGCTCGTAGGCGTCGTGGACATCGCGATCGCCGTCGACGATCAGCACGCGGGGCGGCTCCGACGCCCCAGGCGCGGTGGGGAACGGGAACATCCCATGGACCCATCGTCGCGAGCGCTCCGGACTGAAGCGCGCTGACGCGGGCGCAGCGGCGGGCGCCCGCGCACGTGTTCGGCGGATCGAGTAGTCTTCCGCGCGCCGATGCTCGCTCGAGCCAGTGGCTGGCTATTCCTGCTCGTGAACCTCGCGGGCGTGGCCTTCACGCTCAACGCGTTCCTGCCGGTCCGGCGCCGCACGCTGTTGGTGATCCCCAGCTTCTTGCTGTCGATGTTCGCCGCCGAGCTGGCGGTCCACCACTTGTTCTGGCAGCTGCTCGCGACGGCTGGCTTCGCCTGGCTGGGCGCGCTCGGCACGACGCCGGGGTTGATCGGGCTCGGGCTCGCGGTGGTTTCGTGGCTGGGGCTCGCGGTGCTGGTCATCGAAGGTCCTGGATCGGGCCGCACGATCCGCGAGGCGCTCGCGCAGCTGGGCCCGCCATCGACCCCGCGGCGGCCGCAGTGGTGGCGGGTCGCCGTGCCGTTCCCGCTGCGTCGCGCCGGCACCCGCGTGACCCGCAACGTCGAGTTCGCGCGGGTCGGGGGCACGCGACTGCGGCTCGACGTCTATCGCCCGCTCGCCGCGCCCGGTCTGCGGCCTGCGCTGGTGCAGATCCACGGCGGCGGCTGGGTGGTCGGCGACAAGCGCGAGCAGGGCGTGCCGATCATGACCCGCATGTCCGATCGCGGCTGGGTGGGCTTCAACGTCAACTATCGCCTGAGCCCCGGCGCGACGTGGCCCGATCACCTGGTCGACATCAAGCGCGCGATCGGGTGGATCCGCGAGCACGCCGCGGAGTACGGCGTCGACCCCGGCTTCATCGCGGTGACCGGTGGCTCGGCGGGCGGTCACCTGGCGGCGATGGCCGCGTTGACCGCCAACGACCCGTCGCTGCAGCCTGGCTTCGAGCACGCCGACACCCGCCTGCAAGCCGCAGTGCCGTTCTACGCGATCTATGACTTCACCAACCGCCTGCACAGCCACGTGCCGGGCTTCCTCGAGCGCCTGCTCGAGCCGCTGGTGATGAAGGCGTTCTACGCCGACGCACCCGAGCGCTTCGCGGCCGCCTCGCCACTCGACCGCGTGCACGCCGACGCGCCGCCGTTCTTCGTGATCCACGGCCGACGTGACACGCTGGCGCCGCTGGTCGACGCGCAGGCATTCGTCGCCGCGCTGCGCCAGGTCTCGCGGGCGCAGGTGCTGTTCGCCGAGGTCGCGGGGGCGCAGCACGCCTTCGACGTGTTCCTCTCGCCGCGCTCGTTGCCGGTGATCGAAGGGGTCGGCGACTTCCTCGAACGCGTGTGGCAGGACGCGGTGCAGGCACGGGCGACGCGCGAGGGCGAGCCGGCAGCGCCCGACGACCCCACCGCCACCTCGTCGGGGCCTGTCGCCCACGCCCCCCCGTGACGCGGACGGCGGGCGGCCCGGCGCGCGAGCTGGCGTACACCGGCTTCGCCTCGGATGCGGGTCCAACTGCTCCGGCGCCCCGTCGAAGCGCCGACTCGTTGCGATTCGACGCGGCGCGCTGCTAGGGTGGCGGGATGCGAACCACCCTTGCTTGGATCTTCGGCCCCCTCGGGCTCGCGCTCACCCTCACGGCGTGCCCGGCCGGCGACGACGGCAGCGCCGACACCACGGGCGCGGAGAGCTCGACCGGCGCGACCACGACCGCGTCGACCACCGACTCGACCACCGCATCGACCACTGCGTCGACCACCGACTCGACCACTGCATCGACCACCGACTCGACCACCGCATCGTCCACGATGACCACGAGTGACACGACCGACTCGAGCGGCGGCGCCGACTCGAGCAGCGGCGGCAGCGGCTCGGACAGCGGCACCACCGGCACCGCGATGTGCGAGATCGCCCCGGACGACGACGCGTGCGCCGTGTGCACGAAGGAGAACTGCTGCGCGGAGCTCACCGCGTGCGAGGCCAACGAGGACTGCAACTGCCTCGTGCAGTGCGTCAACGAGATGGGATTGGGCATGCTCGCCCAGTGTCAGATGGATTGCATGATCCAGGGGTTCCCGCCCGGCTCGCTCGATCTTCAGATGTGCAACGGCGCCAACTGCATGACGGAGTGCTCTGGCTGAGCCCGCGATCGCCTGCGCGGCCAGCCGTCGCGCGCGACGATCGCCCGCATGTGCCCGCTCGAACGACGAAGGGCCGCTCCGATCCTCTGCGGATCGGGCGGCCCTTGCCGTGTGGTTCGTGCGAACGCGCTACTTCTCGGCGCGCAGCGCCTCGAGCTTGGGCAGCCGCTCCCACGTGAAGTCGTGCTCTTCGCGGCCGAAGTGGCCGTAGGCGGCGGTCTGCGCGTAGATCGGCTTGAGCAGATCGAGCTCGGCGATGAGCCGCCCGGGCCGCGCGTCGAAGTGCTTGAGCACAATCTCGCTCAGGCGGTCGTCGGGGACCTTGCCGGTGCCGAAGCTCTCGACCAACACGCTGACCGGCTTGGCCACGCCGATGGCGTAGGCGAGCTGGACCTCGACGCGCTCGGCGAGGCCCGCGGCGACCAGGTGCTTGGCGATGTAGCGCGCGTAGTAGGCCGCGCTGCGATCGACCTTCGAGGGGTCCTTGCCCGAGAACGCGCCACCACCGTGGCGACCCATGCCGCCGTAGGTGTCGACGATGATCTTGCGGCCGGTCAGACCCGAGTCACCCATGGGGCCGCCGATGACGAAGCGGCCGGTCGGGTTGACGTAGTACTTGGTGTCGTGGTCGAGGAGGTTCGCCGGCACCGTCGGCTTGATGACCTCCTCCATGATGAACTCCTTGAGCGTCGCGTGGGTGACGTCCTCGCTGTGCTGCGTGGACACGACCACCGCGTCGATGCGCTTGGGCACGCCACCGTCGTACTCGACGGTGACCTGGCTCTTGCCATCGGGGCGCAGGAAGCTGTCGCTCTCGCGACGACGCACGTAGGTCAGCCGGCGCGCCAGCTTGTGCGCGAGGCTGATCGGCAGCGGCATGAGCTCGCTGGTCTCGGTGCAGGCGTAGCCGAACATCATGCCCTGGTCGCCGGCGCCCTGCTCGTCGCTGTAGACGCCCTTGCCGTCGACGCCGAGCGAGATGTCCGGGCTCTGGGCCTCGAGCGCGACCAGCACGCCGCAGCTGTCGGCGTCGAAGCCCATCGCGGAGCTGGTGTAGCCGATCTCGCGCACGGTCTTGCGGACGATCGACGGGATGTCGACGTAGGTGCTGGTCGTGACCTCGCCGGCGACGTTGACGTACCCGGTCTTCACCAGCGTCTCGCAGGCGACGCGACAGCGGGGATCCTTGGCGATGATGGCATCGAGGATCGAGTCGCTGATCTTGTCGCAGATCTTGTCGGGATGTCCTTCGGTGACGGACTCGCTGGTGAACAGACGGCGGGCCATGACGTACCTTTCGCGGGCGATGCGGGTGGGGCCAAAGCACGTGCGCCGGCAAACTACGAGCCGGTCGCGCGCGACCCCTTTAGGTTGCGGGGCGGAGCATGGCAGCGCCCCCCAGGCCGATCAACCCCGTTATGGCCGCGACAGCGCGAGCGATACGGCGAAGGGACCTAGCTCACTGCGCGCGTCTGCGGTGGTCGGCAGCTCGATGAACACGAACGCGCTGGCGAGGCCAGCGGCATCCACTTGCAACGTGCGCGGGGCCGCGGCGGGCGAAGCGTCCACGCAGGCGCGTTCGTCGGCGGCCAGGCAGCCCGGTGAGCGGATCGCGAGCGCGACGTCAGCGGCTTCGCTCGACGCCGTGAGCAGGAGATCGCCACCATCGGCGGGCGCATCCCAGGACACCAGCAGCACGGCCTCTGGACGCCGCGCGCCGGCGCACGAGTGCGCGTGCGCGTCGTCGTGGGGCGACGCGGGATCGATGGTGATGGTACTCGCGGCGTCTGGCGACAACACCACTGGGATCGCCGAGGCACAGGTGTCACCGAGCACCGTCGCGCAGCGCTGACTGCCGTCGGCCGTGGCGATGCAGGCCGTGCCGGTCTCGCAGCGTCCCTGGCCCGGCAGACCGCAGCCCTCGCCGCGCGCGATGACGTCGCGCCACCGCGTGGTCAGCTCGAACGACAGGCCCTCGAGATCGTTGGCCTCGTCCAGGCGTGGGTCGGCGGGATCGATGCCGACCGCGATCCATGCCTCGGTGCCCGCGGCGAGTTCGAGCACCTGCGCGGGCAGCCCGGTCGCGCAGGCCAGCACGCCGTCGTCGTCACAGCCGCGATCGCGAATGTCGATGCGGGGCGTGAAGCCGTTGCCGCGCGCCTCGACCTCGAGGTCGGCACGCACCGGCGTCGATACCCGCACGAACACCTCGGGGCCGCCGCGACCGCAGGCGCCACCGGCCTCTGCGTCGGCGTTCCACAGCGAACCGCGCCAGGTCGACTGCGTCAGCACCGGCGCGTCCGCGCAGCGATCGCCCACTGCCTCGACCGCCGCACCGTCGCTGGTCGAGCCGACCTCGCTCTCGCCGGTCATCGGCTTGTTCTTGATCGGCGGATCCGCCTCCGGCGGGCTCGCGCACGCGCCCACGCCCAGCGCCACCAGCACGGCCGCGCGCGCACGCCACCACGCGTGAAGCCGGCGCCGATCCTGTGTGCCCCGCACCACGACTGGACGGTAGCATCCGCGAGGTTGGCGCGCGAGCGTGGGGCAGTTCGCCGCGCACCACCTCGGTCGCGCCGCGGACCGCCACGAACGCCGCCAGGCCTGCTAGCGTCGTTGTCGATGACATCGCGATTCCAAGCGCTGACCAGGATGGATCTGCGTGCCGACGACGCCGAGGCGCGTCGGCTCTGGCGTGCCCGCTGCGCGCGTGCGGCCGGCCTCGCGGGCGAGGCCGATGCCGACGCCAAGCGCATCGTCGACGACGTGCGCGTGCGCGGCGACGTCGCGGTCGCCGAGCACACCGCGCGCCTCGAGCAGCGCACGCTCGCGCCGGCCCAGTTCGAGCTCGACGCCGCCACGCGGGCCGCCGCTGCGCGTCGCGTGCCGACGGCGATCGCCGATGCGCTGCGCTTCGCGGCCGCGCGCATCACCGCGTTCCACCGCACGCAGGTGCCGGTCGCCACCGGCCTCACCGACGCCCAGACCACGCTGCAGAGCCGGCCGACGCCGCTGCGCCGGGTCGCGGTGTACGCCCCCGGCGGCACCGCGGCGTATCCGTCGTCGGTGCTGATGGCGGCGATCCCCGCCAAGGTCGCGGGGGTCGACGAGGTGGTGCTGTTCACGCCGCGGCCCGCCGACGTGGTGCTGCTCGCGGCCGAGCTCGCGGGGGTCGACCGCGTGTTCCAACTCGGCGGCGCGCAGGCGATCGCGGCGGCGGCGTTCGGCACCGAGACCGTGCCGCGGGTGGACAAGATCGTCGGCCCCGGCAACGCGTGGGTCACCGCGGCCAAGCGGCAGGTCTTCGGTGTCTGTGACATCGACGGCATCGCCGGGCCGAGCGAGATCCTCGTGATCGCCGACGGCAGTGCCGATCCGGTGATCGTCGCCGCCGACCTCATCAGCCAGGCCGAGCACGATCCGCTGGCGTGCGCCGTGCTCGTGACCGACTCGCCGAGCCTGATCGACGCCGTCGACGGCGCACTGCAGGGCCAGCTCACGAACCTGCCGCGGGCCGAGATCGCCCAGGCATCCCTCGTCGAGCACGGCGCGGCGGTGCTGGTCGCCGATCGCGACGCCATGGTCGTCGCTGCAAACGACTACGCGCCCGAGCACCTGGAGCTGCTGGTCGAATCGCCGTGGGCGTTGGTGCCGACGCTGCGCACCGCCGGTGCGATCTTCGTCGGACCGCACACCCCCGAGGCCGCCGGCGACTACACGGCGGGCCCCAGCCACGTGCTGCCGACCGCCGGCGCGGCGCGCTTCGGCTCGCCGCTCGGCGTCGGCGACTTCACGAAGATCACCAGCGTGATCCAGCTGTCGGGGGCCGCGCTGACGGAGCAGGCCCCGGCGATCACCACGCTCGCCCGCGCCGAGGGCCTCGAGGGCCACGCGCGCGCGGTCGAGCTCCGCCTACCCTCGCCGCGGACCCAACGCACCACGCTGACGCCGCAGAGCCGATGACAGACCACACCCCGGCCTGGACTCGACACCTCCAACCCGCGCTCGCGGGGCTCGGGGTCTATCACGCCCCAGCGAGCACTGCGTTCGCGCGCATGCACGCCAACGAGAACCCCGAGCCGTGGCCCGACGAGGTCATGCAGGCGCTCGCGCAGTGCGTGCAACAGGTCGAGCTCGGTCGTTACCCCGACAGCTCGGGTCGGATGCTGCGCGAGGTGTTGGCGGCACGCCACGGCTGCGAGGCCGATCGCATCGTGCTCGGCAACGGCAGCGACGAGGTGATCTCGCTGCTGCTCACCGCGCTCGCCGGCGGATCGCCGCCGGTGTTGGTGGTGCCGAGCCCGACCTTCGTGATGTACGGCCACAGCGCCCGCGTGCTCGGCTACGAGGTCCGCGAGGTCCCGCTCGACGACGCGCTGCAGCTCGACGGCGACGCGATGCACCGCGCGCTGACGGGCGCGACGATCTGCTTCTTGGCGCGGCCCAACAACCCCACCGGCACCGTGTGGTCGGCGGCGCTCATCGACGATTTGGTCGCGACCCACCCGTCGGTGGTGTTCGTGATCGACGAGGCCTACATCGCCTATGCCCCCGGCGCATCGCTGTGGCGGGCCGACGCGCCAGCGCACGTGGTGCACATGGCGACGCTGTCGAAGATCGGCCTCGCTGCGCTGCGGGTCGGCTACGCCATCGCGACGCCGGTGCTCGCGCACGCACTCGACAAGGTCCGGCATCCCTACAACGTCTCGCAGACCTCGCTGCTGCTGGCGCACACGGTGCTCACGCGCTTCGACCACGTGCAGCAGGAGCTCGTCGCGCGCGTGATCGGCAACCGCGAACGCCTCGCGCAGCTGCTGGGCACGCTGCCGGGGGCCCACGTGTACCCCTCGGGCGCAAACCTGGTGCTGGTGCGGTTGCGCTCCGCCGCGGCCGCCGATGCGGTGGTCGAGGGGCTCGCGGCCGGCGGCGTGCTGGTCAAGCGCATGAACGCGACGCCGCTGCTGCGCGGCTGCGTGCGTGCGAGCGTCGGCACGCGCGAGCAGCTCGACCGGCTGGCGGGCCTGCTGCCGGCGCTGGGCGAGCGGATCGCCCGACTCTAGCGGCAGTTGACGTCGGCCGCGGCGGCGGTCGACCATGGAGCCCGACGTGAACCGACCGCCGCAGGCCAACCGCCACCGCACGGCGATCGGCATCGCACTGATCGCCCTGGGTGGCTCGTGCAACGCCGTCGGCATCGGGCTCACGGTCGCGCCGCGCCGCGACGGTGACCCCTCGGCAGGCATCTTCTGGATCGCCGTCAGCATCGTCGCGATGATCGGGCCCGGCATTGTCCTGGTGTTGGCGGGCCGTCGCGCGGCCCGGCGCGCCAAGCAGCTCGACACCATCGCTGCACTGGCGTCCGCGAGCCAACGGATCTCGTTCGCCGTGCTCGCAACCGACCTCCAGGTCACGCAGACGGTCGCGCGGGCATTGCTGCTCGAGGCCATCGCGGCGGGCCGCATCGTCGGTCGGCTCGACCTCGACGCTGGGGCCTTCATCTCTGGCTCCACCCACGGCGGCGTCCAGCAGGTGGAGATGGTCTGTCGCAATTGCGGCGGCCGCTCGCGGGTCATCGTGTCGATGTCGGCGCCATCGCTGTGCTCGTACTGCGGCTTCCGCCTGGCGTGAGTCCGCGATCGATCTGCGCGTGGCACCTTCGGGGGCGCCCGCGCGTACGCTCGTGCAGCCATGCTCCGCCGCCTCCGACTCGCCGCCCTCGAACGCGCCGCCCTCCTCTCGACCTGGACGATCGCGTGCACGCCCGCTGCGGGTCCGAGCGCGGCCGAGGCCCCGATCGCCGCGGCCATGCCCGCCGCGCCGACGCCCGTCGACGCGGCCCCGAGCTCCGTGACGCCGGCAACGGCCACGACCTCGGCGCCCACGGAGCTGACGCTCGTCAACCTCGCCCCGGGATCCTTCGCGCTGAAGGCCGACGCGGCGATCGGCCTGCGCACGGTCGCTCGGCTGGAGCGACGCGACGACCAGGGCCACTGGCAGCCGCTCACCGGGCTCGACGTCGGCGAGGGGTATCGACTGGTCGCGAGCTGCAGCGAGACCCCCGGTTCGTGCCTCGAGCTGGCCGCGGGTGCCGAGCTGCGACCGGTGCCGTTCTCGGGCATGAGCTGCAGCTCGCAGTGCCAGAAGAGCTGCCGCGCGAACGTGTTCCTGGGCCCCGCGACCCTGCGACTGTCGGTCGACACCTGCGATGGTCGTCGGCTCGACGGCCCCGCGTTCGAGCTGCCCGCGGTCGGCGGTGACGAGCACCTCGCGCGGGTCGGCCTCGCCACCGGCATGCTCACCGGCGAAGCGGTGCGCATGCACGAGCCCAACGCCGCCGAGGATCGCGTGGGCAAGACGCGGATCTTCGAGTGGCGCACGCGCGAGGACACCCGCCGCGCGCTGAGCCCGACCCAGCTCACCACGCTCGCGACGCTGCTCGCCGATCCGAGCGGCTACGACGACCAGATCCTCAAGCGCTGCCGCATGGGCGAGCTGGTCGGCTTCACGCTCACGCAGCGGCTGGCCTCGACCGGGGCAGAGGTCGAGCTGCGCCACGATCTGCTGGTCGATCTGCACTGCAACAAGATCTTCTTCGGCCCCGCCGGTGGACACGGCGACGCGGCGATCACCCACGCCAGTCACTTCGACGCCTCACACCCCGCGTGGCTGGCGTTCGTGCGCGACGTGTTCCCCGGCGACCGCGCGCTGGCCCGCGTGAAGTGACGGCTCGCCGGCCAAGTGCGCCTCATCCTGCGCAGTCGAGGTCGCCGTCGTCGCACGGCACCACGACCAGCAGGTAGGCACCGCCGAACACGCTGGTGCCGTCGGACCAGCTGTCGACCACGATGCGCACGGGCCCCGAGAGCGTGGTCGAGATCGCGGTGTCGTCGCGTGCGAGACAGGTGGTCGGATCGAGGTCGTCGCCGAGCAGCTGCACGTCGACATCGGTGCCGACACGATCGAGCACCACGATGCGCACCGGGGTGTCGACCTCGGGCGACAGCGCGTAGACCAGCTCAGGCCCCGATTCGTCGGCGCTGCCGCAGCCGGGATAGCCGTCGATCACCGCCGCGCCGTCGCGCAGCGTGTCGCGGGCATCCGCGAAGGGCAGTCGCGCAGGCTCGATGACGATCGGTGAGGCCGCGAGGCCGTCGCCAAGCGGTGGCGCGATCTCGTCGGTGGGTGCGTCGAGGCCCTCGACCTGCTCCTGCACGACCTCGAACATGCGCGCGAGCAGCTCGAGCTGTGCGAGGTTGCGCCGGTTGTAACCGTGCATGAGGCCGGCGTCGTCGAGCGTGCAGGCGCCCCGCGGGTCGGGCTCGAGATGCAGACCATCGGCACCCAGACCGTGACCCGGTAAGCCGTCGATCGCGAGGTGGGCATCGACGAACGGGATCTGTCGCGCCTGCGCGACGCCCCGCAGGACCGTGTTGTAGAGCGCGATGAAGCGATCGGCGTCGGGGTCGTCGCCGCGGCGCGTGAGGCCGACCAGCACCGGGATCACACCGGCCGCCTCGGCGTGGTCGAGCAGGTCCATCAACGCGCCGTAGAAGCCCGGCAACGCGGTGAGCGGCGTGATGCCGAGGTTCATGTCGTTGGTGCCGTAGTGCACGAACGCCAGCGACGGCGCGAGCGCGTCGATCTCGAGCTGCAGCGGCGAGGGCTCGCCGGTGATGGCCCACGCCGCGGTGCGCCCGACCTCGGTCGCGACACTGTCGCGATCGAACGGCGAGCTGCCGGCCGCATCACCACCGAGGAAGAACGACCACGCGTCCTGCAGCTCGACGTGCGCCGCCCACACGAGGCCGTCGCCGGCGAAGCAGTGCAGGTTGTTCGGGTTCACGTCGCTCGAGGCGCCGACCTTCATGAACACGTCCTGCGCGCCCTCGGACGCATCGACGCGGGCCCGCAGCGCCGCGGCGACCGACGCGGTGATCGGCGAGTGCACGCGCGACGCCGGGTAGTACGCCCACGGCGGTGCCTCCGGCTCGCCGGTGTCGCCGGCGTCGGTGCTGCCCTCGCCGCTGCCGTCCGCGTCGGTGCCCGTGCTCGCCGGCTCGTCGACGAAGGTGGTGCCCGTGCTCGCGTCGGAGGCTTCGCCGCCGGCGTCGGTGCTCGTGCCCGCCGATGGGATCACCGCCTCGCGCGATGCGGCTTCGTGGCACGCCGCAGCCGCGAGGCCGAGCGATACGGCGAAGGAGCATCGGATGCAGGGGCGGCGCGGCGGCACGGTCGCTTCGGCCGACCATGGTAGCGGGATCCCGGCCGCCGCGCGGGCGCGGGGGCGCACCCGCACAGGGAATGCGGCTATCGTCGAACCGACGGGCTCCGCCCCTCGAAGGCGGCACGACGATGCTGATCCCACCACCGACCTTCGCGAAGCTGTGCCGCGCGCGCCGCCTGCTCGTCGACCCCGATGCGCGCGCGCTGCCGCTGCGCGAGCTGGCGGCGGCGGTGGGCCTCTCGCATCACCAGATGATCCGCCAGTTCGCGGCGCTGTTCGGCGACACGCCCCACCAGCTCCGCATCGCCGCGCGCGTCGAGCTCGCGCGCGAGCTGCTCGCGCGGGGCGACCGATCGGTGACCGAGGTGTGCTTCGAGCTGGGCCTGTCGAGCCTGGGCAGCTTCAGCGCCGGGTTCGCGCGGCGCACCGGCACGTCGCCGTCGCGGGCGCGACGCGGCTTCGTCAGCGTGCCGCCGCCGCTGCCGATCCCCGGTTGCTTCGGCCTGATGTGCGTCGCGCGCTGACGGCCGACGCAACTCTGGAGAAGCGCACGCGCGCGCGCCCAGGCAGAGTACGCCCACGCCCGCCGAACGCGGCGGCGAAGGACGCCAATGCGCATCAAGCTCGTCAGCATCATGGTCGACGACCAGACCAAGGCCCAGCGCTTCTACACCGAGGTGCTCGGCTTCCAGGTGAAGCACGAGATCCCGATGGGGCCGTACAAGTGGCTCACCGTGATCTCGCCCGAGGGCCCCGACGACCTCGAGCTCTCGCTCGAGCCCAACGCCAACCCAGCCGGCAAGGCCTTCCAGCAGGCGATGTTCGAGCAGGGCATCCCGGTCGCCGCGTTCGAGACCAGCGACCTCGTCGCGGACTTCCGTCGGCTCGGTGGCCACGGCGTCGCGTTCACCCGCGAGCCCACCGCGATGGGCCCGGTGATGGTCGCCGTGTTCGCGGACACCTGCGGCAACCTGATCCAGCTCTACCAGCCGCTGCCACCTTCGTGAGGCGCACGCGGGCGCCGATCGCCGTCGGTGCGCCGGCGTCCACGACGACGCGCTGCGCCCCCCTTGGTCGTCGCCGACCTGGCGATGGCGCCGCGGACGACCGCAAACGTTTCGCCCGGGAGTTTCGCGGGTGAGACGCCCACGTCACCGGGCCGGCACGCACCCATGCGACGAGCAGGGCGGTGCGAACGGTCCTCACCAGCCTCGCGGTCGTCGTGCTCGGATGCAGCGCCGGCCCGCGACGCGAGGTCGTGCAGAGCAAGGGCTCCGACACGATGGTGAACCTCGCGCAAGCCTGGGCCGAGGCCTTCGAGGAGGCCCAGGTGGAGGTCTCGGTCGCGGTCTCGGGCGGGGGCTCCGGCACCGGCATCGCAGCGTTGATCGAGGGCACGACCGACATCGCCAACACCAGCCGCCCGCTAACCGCCGACGAGATCGCCGACGCCGCGGCGCGACGCCGCGGGCCCACGTGGTCGCGCTCGACGCCCTGAGCGTGTTCGTCCACCCCGACAACCCGCTGGTCGGCCTCGACTTCGACGAGCTCGCGTGCATCTACGGCGACGCCGGTGACTGCGAGTCTTGGAGCGACGTGCGCGACACGGTGGTACCGGGCTGCCCCGACAATCGCATCGTGCGCGTGAGTCGGCAGTCGAACTCCGGCACCGCGCAGTACTTCCGCGAGCACGTCTTGGGAGCGCACCACGATCTGCGGCTCGGCTCCCTCGATCTCAACGGCTCGAGCGAAGTGGTTCGCCTGGTTCGCCACACGCCCTGCGCGATCGCCTATGTCGGGCTGGGCTACCTCGGCGACGGCGTGAAGCCGCTGTGCATCGCCGCACACGCCGGTGGCCCGTGCGTGCCACCGAGTCCCGACAGCGCGGCTGCGCACAGCTATCCCATCACCCGCGAGCTGTTCATGGTCACGGTCGGGACCCCGAGCACGGGTGCGCAGGCGTTCCTCGAGTGGATCGATGTCGACGCGGGCATGGCGGTGCTCGCCGAGACCGGCTACGTGCCACCGCGACCCGGAGGCGGGTGGTGAAGGTGCCGCGCACGCCGCTCGGGCGATCGCGCCTGGGCAAGCTCGGCGAACGCGGGATCGAGCTCGCGATCCGTGTCGGTGGGATCTCGGCCGTGGTCCTCGTGCTCGGCATCCTCGTGTTCCTCGTCCACGAGGCGTGGCCGTTCCTGACCACCCGCTTCGACGCGACCGAGCTGCTGGGCTCGACGCGGTGGATGCCGAACTCGGTGGTCGCGCCGAGCTACGGCGCACTCGCGCTCGTGCTCGGCACGCTCGCCGTGACGCTGACCGCGATGGCCATCGCGGTGCCGCTCGGTCTGCTCGGCGCCGTCTACCTCGCAGAGCTCGCACCACCGCGGGTGCGAGAGCTCGGCAAGATCGCCGTCGAGCTGTTGGCCGCGGTCCCGTCGGTCGTGTGGGGGTTCCTCGCGCTCACCGTCACCAGTCGCATTACCAGCCTGGTGTTCGGCGTACCGGTCGGGCTCAACTCCTTCAACGGGGCGATCGTGCTCGCGTTCATGGCGTTGCCGGTGATCGTCTCGCTCGGCGAAGACGCGCTGCGAGCGGTGCCCGACAGCTATCGCGAGGCAGCCGAGTCGCTGGGCGCGACCCGGTGGGAGTCCACGATCCGCGTGGTGCTGCCGGCGGCGCGGGGAGGGCTGTCCGCTGCGGTGCTGCTGGGCGTGGGGCGGGTGATCGGCGAGACCATGGCGGTGCTCATGGCCACCGGCCATGCCGTGCGCGTACCGACGAGCCCGTTCGACCCGGTGCGAACCCTGACCGCGACCATCGCCGCGGAGCTCGGCGAGGCGCCGCAGGGCGGCGAGCACTACGGCGCACTGTTCACCCTCGGACTCTTGCTGTTCGCGATCACCTTCGTCGTCAACCTGCTCGCCGGCGTGCTCGTGCGCCGCGGAGGGCACCGCCGTGGCTGAGCGCGCGCCGCGGGGCCGCACGCACGTCCGCGAGCGCCGCGGGCGGGTCGCGGCAGCGCTCGCGAGTCTGCTCGTCCTCGGTTTCGCGCTGCCGCTGGTGGCGATCCTCGCGTGGCTGGCCTGGCAGGGTGCCCCCGCGCTCTCGCTCGAGTTCCTGTTCACCTCACCGCGTCACGGCATGACCGAGGGTGGTATCGCGCCGGCGCTGCTCGGCACCTTGCTGCTGGTCGGCGTGAGCCTGGTGGCTGCGATGCCGCTCGGGGTACTGGCAGCCGTCTGGCTCACCGAGTACGCCAGGCCGGGCCGCTTCGTCGACATGGTCCAGCTGGCGATCGTCAACCTCGCAGGCGTACCGAGCATCGTCCACGCGCTGTTCGGCGTCGGTGCCTTCGTGCTGTTCTTCGGGTTCGGCACCAGCATCCTCGCCGCCGGATCGACGCTCGCGGTGATGAATCTACCGGTGATCATCGCAGCGACCCGCGAGTCACTGCTCGCGGTGCCGAAGGTCTATCGCGAGACCGCTTGGGCGCTGGGTGCGAGCCGCTGGCAGACCGTGCGCCACGTGGTGTTGCCGAACGCGCTCCCGGGCATCCTCACCGGCATGGTGTTCGCGGTCGCTCGTGCCGCCGGCGAGACCGCGCCCATCCTGTTCACCGGCGTGGCGTTCTACCTGCCGCGACTGCCCGATGGACCGTTCGACCAGTGCATGGCGCTGTCGATGCACTTGTTCACGATCTCCACCCAAGTGGTCGGCGTGCCGGAGTCGTATCCCGCGGCGACCGCCCTCGTCCTCATCGCCGTGGTGCTGACCGCCAATGTGATCGCAATCGTCATGCGACTGCGCCTCCGGAGTACCCGGCGATGGTAGGCGCTGCGATCGCGATTCGCGGCCTGCACGCCCGGCACGGCCAGGTGATCGCGCTGCGTGGCGTCGATCTCGAGGTGGCGGCCGGCTCGATCGTCGCGATCGTCGGGCCGGCGCAGGCGGGCAAGAGCACGCTGCTCCGATGTCTCTCTCGCATGAGCGACGAGGTGCCCGGGATGGTCGTCACGGGCGAGATCCTGGTCGACGGGGTCGACGTCCGCGCATTCGCGGATGTCGCCGGGCTGCGCCGCAAGATCGGCCTGGTCTCGCCCCTGCCGGTCGGCTTGCCGATGAGCCTATACGACAACGTCACGTTCGCGCCGCGCATGGCCGGCGTCCGCAATCCCGCCGAGCTGCGCGAGCGGGCCGAAGAATGCCTGCGGGCGGCCGCGCTGTGGGACGAGGTCGCGGAGCGCCTCGATCAGCTCGCCACGCGTCTCTCGGGTGGACAGCAGCAGCGCCTCGCGATCGCGCGCGCGTTGTCCCACGAACCCGACGTACTGTGCCTCGACGAGTTCTCGATCGCGATCGACCCGATCACGACCGAACGGATCGAGGCCGTGCTCCGCGGCATGCGGGGCGAGCGAACCATCGTCGTCGCGACCAACCTCGTGCACCAAGCGCGTCGGCTCGCCGACACCACCGCGATGATGATCGGCGGGCGCATCGTCGAAGCCCAGCCGACCCCCTCGTTCTTCGCCGCCCCGCGACACGAGCTCACCCAGCGCTGGCTCGAGGGCGGGATCGGGTGAGCGCGGCAGTGGAGATCGCCGGGCTCTCGCTGTGGTACGGCGACTTCCAGGCCTTACGCGACGTCGACCTCGAGATCGCGGCCGGCCAGGTCACTGCGCTCGTGGGCCCCTCGGGCTGCGGCAAGACGACGCTGCTCAAGTCGATCAACCGCATGCACGAGCGCAGCGGCGGCACGCGCACGCGGGGCTCACTGCGCGTGCACGGCGACGACGTGCTCGCCCCCGGGGTCTCGTTGCTCGAGCTGCGCCGCCGCGTGGGTCTGGTGTTCCAGCGCCCGAATCCGCTGCCGCTGTCGGTGCGTGACAATGTCGCATTCGCCGCGCGACTGCACGAGCGTTGGGACCCCCGCCGGCTCGACGATGCGGTCGCGTACGCGCTCGACCGCGTGGGGCTCGGCGACATCGACACGCAACGACCGGCCCTCACGCTGTCGCTCGAGCAGCAGCAGCGCCTGTGCATCGCCCGGCTCCTCCCGCTGCAGCCCGCGGTGCTGTTGATGGACGAGCCCACCTCGGCACTCGACCTCGGCGGCACCGAGACGATCGAGCAACTGGTCCGCAGCCTGAAGGGCGACTACACCGTGGTGATCGTCACCCACAGCATGGCCCAGGCCCGCCGTGTGAGTGATGCCTGCGCGTTCATGTTGCTCGGCGAGCTCGTCGAGCATGGTGCGACCGAGCGCGTGTTCACCGACGCTCGGGACCCACGCACCCGCGAGTACCTCGCGGGTCGCTTCGGCTGACGGGCAGCGCGGTTGGTTCGCTCGGCTGCCGCGATCCGCGACGCTACCGACGTACCGAGGCCGGCGCCTGGCGGCGGAACGCGTCGGGTGTGGTGCCGGTCCAGCGGCGGAACGCGCGGAAGAACGAGGCCTGCTCGACGTAGCCGAGCAGCCACGCGATCTCGGCGAGCGTCAGCTCCGGCTGGCGCAGGTAGCCCTCGGCGAGGCCTGCAAGCGTCTCGTCGAGCACCTGCTGGTAGCTGGTCCCGAGTTCGCCGAGCCGGCGCTGGAGCGTGCGCGCGCCGATCGCCAGCGCACGGGCGACATCGTCGAGCGTCGGCTGCCCCTCGCGGACGCAGGCGCGGACGTGACGGCGCACGGCGGCCAGCAACGGCGGCTCGTCGACCGCACGCGGCAGGGCGCGCTCGAGGACCTCGAGGAAGTACCGCTCGAGCTCGGCGTCGGCCTTCGGTACCGGCCGGCGCAGCAGCTCGGGCGCGAGCACCAGCGCCGCCCGGGCAGCACCGAGGTGTACCGGCGCCGCGAGCTCGCGCTCGTACACCTCGCGCTCGTCGCTCGACATCTGCGTGCGACGCGAGAACATCGCGCGCACCGGCACCGGCGCGCCGGCCATGATCGCGATCAGACGCACCGCGACCAGCATCGTGTAGTCGGACACCAGCTCGCTACCGCGGCTCGGATCGGGGCGGTGCTCGACCACATGGAGGCCGTCGGCCTCGAGCGCACTCGCATAGGTCGCCGTACGATTGACGAGACGCTGGAAGCGGGCGTGGCACGCCATCGCGTCGGCGACCGTCGGCATCGTCTTGCACGCGAGGCCGACGATGCCGAGACTCGCGGCATCGTGGGCCCGCGCCGCTGCGATCACGAAAGCGGGGTACGCCGGCCGCTCGAACATCAGCTCCATGTGGCGATACGTCGAGCTGCCCGAGACCGCGGCGTCCGGCTGCATCAGCAGCTCGCGGCGCCAGCCCAAGGCCGCGGCGAGCTCGGCCTCGGTGGCACCGAAGCGCAGCGAGGTCTCGAAGGCCGGCAGCACGTTCGAGGCCGCGATGTCGCCCTCGGACAGCGGATTGGCAGCCGATGACATGGTCTTGGCCACCCGCAGGATCGCACGCTGGGGCCGACATGCGATCGCCACTGCCGTTCTTCGCCCTGCTCCTGGGCTGCGCCCACGCCGAGCTCCCACCCACCGCGGCCGCCGCGCTCGCCCGCCCTGCCGACGCTTGGGGCACGCACATCTACACCGGCATCGTGACGCCCGCAGGCGCCGACGCCCCTGCCTTCCGCTACGAACGCCGCGTCCACGACAACCCCGACGGTACGCGGGTCTCGACCCACGTGACCTGGGTCGGACAGGGCTCCGGGCAGGGTTCTCGCGAGGTCCCCATCGTCGTGCAGCGCGCCACGCAGGATGCCCAGGGTTCGTTGCTCGCGTACGACGAGGTTCACGCGCAACGCGGCAAGGCGTACCACTACGACGGAGGAGACCGCATCGTCGGCCCGACGCTCTTCGAGTTCGTGCGCCGTCACCTGCCACAGCTGCGCGCAGGCGAGGTGGTGCCCCTGCGGTTCTGGGACCGCGGGAGCAGCTACCGCTTCGAGCTGCGCCTCGCCGGCGACACCGTGCAGATGCGCGCGCGCAACCCCATCATCCGCCGCGCGATCGCGCCGATGCAGCTGCGCCTGGGCGCCGACGACGAGATCGTCGCGTACCACGGGCGCATCCCGCCCTTGGTCGATGGCCACGCGGTCGATGCCGCGTCGACCTACGAGTACTTCGCGGCGTTTCGCTGATGCTGCGGCCCTGTCGGGTGAGGGCGGCTCGCGATCGCGGGTACGGCGCCCCGCGACTCGCCTCGTGCCCTGCCCAGACGGCAGCGGCGCTCACATCTGCGTCGGAGCGACCGGACGCGATGGGTCCATCGCTGCGCCGATGCGGCCCAGCACGAGGCCGACGATGGCGCGACGCGCAGAACTGGGCAACATTCGTGGCACACGCCCCCGCCGCCGATGGATGCCCTCGATCAGTGCGTAGCGTCCCTCGACGAGCTGCTCGTCCGCGTGCGGTCCCTGGACCTGCGCGAGGCGGAGACGCGCAGTGACATCGAGGCACACGCGCTCGTCCCGCTCGTGCTCGCGGCACTCGCAGACGCGCACGAACTGCTGCAGCAGATCGAGGCCTCCGTCTCGTCACCCGCGCTCGGCATCCACCCCTCCGGGCTGCACCGCCTCGCCGCCAGCTTCTTTCGCATGGTCGACACGCTGATGGCGGAGCCACCGCGCACCATGGTGATCGACCTGATCGCGATCACGCGCTGGGAGCTGCGCAGCCGCGGCCAGGCGCTCGAACGTCTGCGCGCGAGCGACACGCTGTGGCATGTGCTCGAGGCGATCGAAGGCGCGCGTCGGGGCCTCATCAAGGCGCTCACGGCCATCGCCACCGCGTTGCGGGCCCTGCTCGGACTGGACGCGGGAGATGACCGTGCCTATCGCACCGAACTCGCCACCAGCCTCGAGACGCGCTGCGCGTATGCCGAGCTGCGACGCAAGCTGGCGATCACGCGCCCGCCCGAAGAGCACGAGATCTACGCGCGACTCCGACTCGTGGGCACGCAGATCACGATGTTCATCGGCAAGGACATCTACCCGATGCTACGCATCGGCGATCGCGCGGCCCTGCGGCAGTCGCAGACGCGGATCCTCGCGTGGCTCGCCGCGCGCCCCCGCGACCTCCGCGAGGGCGTGCGCACCTGGCAGGACATCGCTGCGTTCATGGATCTGCTGCGCAAGGTCAACGATCGACCGGAGCTGGTGCAGCACGATCGCCAGGTCGTCGACGAGGTCGTGGCGCTGCTACACCGCCCGGTGCCGCCGCGATCCGAGCTGCTCGCCGTGGCGCGCTCGCTGTGCGGCCGTGACGACGAACTCGACGACCTGCTCGCCAGCGACGGCGCACTTGAGCTCCTTCGCTGGCAAGAGGTGGCCCTGCGCCTGCAGGCGCAGCACGCCGCCGGGGTTCCCCGCAGCGATGTCGGCGAGCCCACCGGCGAGCTCGAGCTCGACCTCGAGCTCGACGCCGCGTTCGAGCCGTGACGACGCACCCGAGCGCCGGCATCGGCGGCTCGCGTCACCCTCCGCCCCCACAATCGCCGTTGTTGCAGCCCTGCCCGGCGTCGCAGACGTTGCCACAAGCGCCGCAGTTGAGCGGGTCGTCATCGGTATCGACGCAGCTGTGCCCGCAGGCCTCGAGGTTGTTGTCACACTCGGCCCTGCACTCGGCGTTGCTGCAGAACTGCTCGCCGCAGTCGTTGCCGCAGGCACCGCAGTGCGCGGGATCGGTCTCGGTGTCCACGCAGGCGCCGTCGCACTCGTCGAAGCTCTGCCCGCACACACACGCGCCCTGCTCGCAACGCTCGAGCACCGCCGCGCACGCGAGACCGCAGCCACCACAGTTGGCCTCGTCGCTGTTGGTGTTCACGCACTCGCCGGCGCACTCGGTCTGGTCGGCCGCGCACGCGCACGCCCCCGCGACGCACTCGCCGTCACCACAGTCGACCTCACAATCGCCGCAGTGATTGGGATTCGTCTGGAGGTCGACGCAGCTCTGCCCGCACTGCATGAAGGGCGCGCTGCAGGTGCAGTTGCCGGCGACGCAGGCCTGCCCCGCGTTGCAGTCGTTGCCGCAGCCCCCACAGTGCACCGGGTCGGTCGCCGCGTCGGCACAGTCGGCGCCGCACGCAATCGCACCCTCGGGGCACACGGCCTGGCAGATGCCGTCGCCGCAGACCTCGGCATCGCCACACGCCACCTCGCAGCTGCCGCAGTGATCGGCGTCGGAATTCGTACTCACGCATTGCGTGCCGCACTGGGTCGCGCCCACGGCACAACCCCCGCTGCAGTGACCAGCGACGCAGGACTCGCCGGCGCCGCAGCCGTTGTCGCAGCTGCCGCAGTGGTCGACGTCACTCGAGACGTCGAAGCAGCCATCGTTGCACGCGACCTCGCCCGGTCCGCAGTTGCCACCGGTAGCATCGGCCGATCCGATGGTCAGGGTGGCGGAGACCGAAGCGTCGGCGCTGCCGCTGCTGCCACCGGCGGAGTCGGTGCCGCCCCCGACACCACCGTCGTCGCGTCCACACGCCGCGAGGAGCACGAACGCGCCGACCATGAATCGATGTACGTAGGTCATGCAAACCACCTCGTTGCCCGCGTTGCCGCACCGGCGGAGGCGTTACAGGTGGCGCGCAGATCGGTCGGCGCCAGGCCGTCATCGGCACACCCGCACGGCCATCGCGGCACAGCGCGCGATCGCCCAAGGTGCCACCGCGATCGCAATCGAGGATTGCTTCGGCACCGGCTTGCCCGGCTTGCCCGGCTCGTCGTTCGGGAGCGCGGCAATGAAGCGGGCACGGTTCGCCCGCTCGCCGGCGTCGTGTGCACCATCGACGACGACGCCGGCCCTGCGTTGCGATCGACCGGTTTCCCGCGCGCGTCGCGTCACACGCCGCGGCCCGGATTCTCCATCACGCCGAGGTCGCAAGCCCCATGGTCCAACCCCCGTTCGATCCGACCGTGCAGCCGCACGTACCGCACGGCGGCGACCCGCAGCCGTTCCAGCCGCAGCCGTTCCAGCCGCAGCCGTTCCAGCCGCAGCCGTTCCAGCCGCAGCCGTTCCAGCCGCAGCCGGCCTACCGATCCTCGGCCGCACCGCCGCGGCCCAAGTCGTCGCACAGCGCCCCGCTCGCGGTGTTGTTCGTCGTGGCCGGCGCGCTCGGCCTCGGCACGCTGTCGATGGTGGCGCGCTTGGTCTGGTTCGCGCTCTCGACGGACACGACTGAACTCGCGACGCGCTCGGACGCGCTCTTGAGGGACTGCGCGAGCGCTGGCGATGCGATGCAGTGCGCGATGACCTCGGGGTCCCCCGGCGACGGCAACTTCACGAGGGAACTGCGCGCGCGCATCTCCCACTGGGAGGCAAAGCACGGTGAGCTCGCGAACGTCGATACCGCGCGCGGGTGCGACGAGACCGAAGGATTCGGCCACATGGCGGTGGTGGTCGTCGTGGCGACGTTCGGCGACCACGAACAGCCGATCGCGATCCGCTGGGTGCGGCTGCCCGACAGCACGAAGTGGATGGCGATGAGCCTCGAGCCGATCGCGTCGATCTCCGCCGTCTGCAAGTAGACGGGCTCGAGCGCCGCAGCGAGCACCGAACGTGGCCAGCCGCGCAGCGGTCCACGAATGCCTCACGCCCCCGCGGTGTGCTTGTAGAAGTAGACGTCATCCATCGAGTTGACCAAGATGAAGACATTGTACTCGCAGAGGTAGCGCCACCGTCCGAAGCTGCCGTACGCAAGGTCATCGACGGGCGCATCGGTGCCGCTCTTGCGGGTCCATGCCTTGGTCGCGAGGTCGAGCACGTAGGGGCCACCCCCGAGCCAGGCGACCATCTGATCCACCGTGGGATCGTAGGCGAAGCCAGGATCGGTCGCGAGGATCACATCGCCACCGCCGGAGGTGAATGCCTGCTCGGGGTACTGCTCGGCGAGCCCGTTGTCGAACATGCCTGCACCGGTGGTCACCCACTCGTTGGTCACGGCATCGTGGGCGGCGATGTCCCAGACCAGGTACTGACCGCCGCCGACGAACCACACCAATCCGCGGTTGGGATCGATGGCCGTGCCCGGGTTGCCGCCGTAGTAGCGCGGCCAGTACGGCGGGTGGCCCATGTCGTTGAGGAGCGTCCAGGCATTGGTGTCGGGGTCGAGCTCGTAGAGCGGACCGCCGGGGACCTTGACGAACACGTGCTGACTCGCGGGGTCGTAGACGAGGCTGGCGTCGTAGGCCGGGCCCGGGACGTTCGTGCCCGGTGGATTCACCCAGGTGGTCGACGCCGGATCGAACAACCAGGTGACGTTGGTGCCGACCCCGTCGATGGCACGCGATCCGCCCCAGGCGAGCATCTGGTCGAGGTGGTCGATCCACACCAGGCCGTTGTAGGTGTGACGCGACACCGGCTGGCCGTCGTCGAGTGGATCGCGATCGTAGGGTCCGTGCGACGGCTCGGTGAGCCGCGACCAGGTGAACGTCGGGACGTCGAAACCATAGACCTCGTTGCCCGCGTACCCACCGTGGCCGCCGCCCCACAGCAACATCTGCCGACGCCCGGGGTCCCAGGCGCCGCCACTCCAGTCGTTGATCACTGCCGAGCACCCCTCGACCAGGTGCCACTCGAGCTCGAACGTGTCGTCGCAGACAGCGCGATAGCCCTGGGGGATCCGCAGCCACGAGTCGGCGGGCATGTCGACCAGCATCTGTTCGCTCGGCGACAACGGACGCTCGGCGGGGTTGCAGCCGAGCGGTCGATCGACATTGCCGGTGGTTGAGGTGCCCGAACCTTCGCTGGAACCCTCGCTCGTGCCGCCGGGG
Organism: Deltaproteobacteria bacterium; assembly: GCA_016709225.1. Taxonomy (NCBI): domain Bacteria; kingdom Pseudomonadati; phylum Myxococcota; class Myxococcia; species Deltaproteobacteria bacterium. The sequence goes on from JADJEE010000012.1 coordinate 728,930, forward strand.
TCGGAGGTCGCCGCCGTGGCCGAACCGTCCGCCGCACCGGTAGCGTTGCCCGCGCTCACGCCATCCGACCCTGCGCTGCCCGAGCCCGCGCCAGCGAGGCCGTCACTGGCCCCGTCGTCGTGGTCGGAACATCCCGATCCCAGCATCAGCAGTGCGACGCTCGTGCCCACACGCACCAGAGGATTCGCCCGTCGCCGCCCCATGTGGCAGTCGAGTGCCGGCTGGCGGCGGGTCGGACAGTTTTTTCTACGCGCCGGCGGTGTGCTTGTAGAAATAGACGTCGTCCATCGACGTGACGAGGATGAACACGTTGTAGGCGCACACGTAGCGCCAGCGTCCGAACGTGCCGCGGGCAAGCGCGGCGACCGGGGCATCGGTGCCGCTCCGGCGCGTCCACACCTTGGTGTCGAGGTCGAGCTCGTAGGGCCCACCGCCGACCCACGCCATCATCTGATCGGTGCGCGCGTCGTAGGCAAAACCGGGATCGGGCTGCGAGATGACGTCGCCACCGCCGCTGACGAAGGCCTGCTCGGGGTATTGCTCGGCCAGGCCGTTGTCGAACATGCCCCCGCCAGTGGTCACCCAGTCGTCGGTGACCGCCATGCCTTGGTCGATGTCCCAGACCAGGTACTGCCCGCCGCCGACGAACCACGCCAGTCGCCGCTCGGTGTCGAGCGCGTTGCTCGGACTGCCGCCGTAGTAGCGCGGCCAGTCGGGCGGGAAGCCGAGGTCGGCGACCATCGTCCACGTGTTCGTCGCGGGATCCAGATCATACAAGAGGCTCGGCAGCTTGGTGAGCACGTGGCCTGTCGCCGGATCGTAGACCATGCTCACCTCGTAGCCGCTGGCGGGGACGAAGCGACCGGCGGGCTGAGTCCACAGTGCCTGGGCCGGATCGAACAGCCAGGTGACATCGGTTGCAACGCCGTCCTGCGCACGCGCACCGCCCCAGCCGAGCATCGCGTCGAGGTGATCGACCCAGGCCAGTCCGTTGTAGGTCTGGCGAGAGACGGGTCGACCGTCGTCGAGCGGATCGCGACTGTAGGGGCCGGGCGATGGCTCCGTGAGCCGCGACCACGTGAACGACGCAGCGCTGAACGCGTAGACCTCGTTGCCAGCGTAGCCGGTTCCGCCACCCCACAGCAGCAGCTGACGGCCTACGGGATCCCAGACCCCGCCGCTCCAGTCGTTGATCACGCCCGCGCAGCCCGCGACCGAGTGCCACTCGAGCTCGAACGCGTCGTCGCAGACGGAGCGATAGCCTTGGGCAACGCGCAGCCACGAGTCCGCCGGCATGTCGACGAGCATCTGTTCGCTGGCGCCAAGCGGTGCGTCCAACGCGGCGCAGTCGCCCGCTGGCTGCGGCGCGCCGGTCGAGCCAGCGCTGCTGCCGTCGCTGGACGCCGTCCCACCGTCGTTGGAAGTCGTCACGACCGCAGTGCCGCCGCTGTCGATCGGAGGCGCGGAGTCCCAGACGACGCCGGAATCGAAGCCGGTGGGGCAGCCACTGCCTGCGAGACCCACGGCGACGAAGACGGATGCGACGCGATGCCCCACGGTGTCCGTCATGATGTGCAGGCAGGGGAATCGGACGGCCATCGACTGGGGCGGACCGCTCGACGGCCCGGAAGCACTCTATCATGCGAGCGAGAGGTGACCTCCGGTTCGATCGCGTGCTTGTGCTCATGAGAACTCGATCGCTGCGCGCGAAGGCACCCCGACACCCTCGGCGTGCGTGGGCGGCGAGCCGCGTCGCCATGGTGCTCACGCTGGCTTGGCCCGTAGCGGCGGCCGCCGAGCCCGACACGGATGCGACGCTCGACGTCGGAACCACCGACGTGCCCGCATCAAAGTCGAAGCTGGTGCTGCTGCGCGACCCGGCCCATCCAGTTCGCGAGGGCGCGGCGGCAGCCGTCGCTGACCATCTCGCGGCGATCGGATACGCCCTCGAGGTCGTCGATCACGAGCTCGCTGCCGCACCCGATGCAGTGTGGATCGACCGACTCGCGGCCGACCTCGCGCCCTCGCAAGCACGCGCGATCGCATGGCTCGCCGCCGAGGGTGAGCGCCTCGACCTCTACGTCTACGGCTGCGAGACCCGGACCCTCGGGCGCCGGGCGATCGACGCGGTCGCGCCCGGGCCTGCCGGTGATGAGGCGATCGCCCTGCTGATCAAGGATGCAGCGGCGGCGCTCGCCGATGGTGCGCCGATCGGGATGGAGACCGTCCGACTCGATCATCCACCTCCGCCGCGGCCGCCCGCGCCCGCGCCCGTGCCACCGCCCCCTGCGCCGCGTGTGCATGGGCTGCGCATCGTCGCGGGATATGCGGGCACGAGCTACGCCGCGAACGTCACCTGGCAGAACGGCGTGCACGTCGGCGTCGGTTGGCGGCTTCCCTTCGGGTTGGATCTGTCGGCTGGATATACCTGGTTGCCACCGCTGCACGCGGCGCGCGGCCCCTCGCGGATCGAGCTGCGGCGACATCCGTTCGAGTTCGCCCTCGGCTACGCGTATCAGCGGGGTCGCCTCGAGATCGCGGGCCACGTGGCCGCGCTGCTCGATCCTGTGCGACGCGTCGCGACCACCGTCGATCCTGGACTCCGCGCGCTTGCCCCCGCCACGCGATGGTGGGTCGCCCTCGCGCCGCGGCTGCGGTTCGACGTGTCGATCGCGCGCTGGTTCGGCTGGTGGGCGATGGCCGGGGCGGAGATCTGGCTCGACCCGGTCGACTATGGCGTCAGCGCGCCCACGAAATCCGTCGTGATCGCCCCACAACGCGTGCGTCCGAGCGTGGTCACCGGCCCCCGCGCACGCTTCGAGCTGGTGAGGCGACGATAGTTCTGTCCGGATCGGCGACTTCTCGCACGATGACGGGTGAACGAATGGGCGCCCCCAGCTCGAGCACCGTCGCGCAGCCGCATGCCGAGGATCATCGGCTGATGCAGCGCGTCGCGGCCGACGACCCGCGGGCGTGCCGCATGGTTGCGCTTCGTCTCGCGACGCGCGTCCGTCGCCTGACCACGGCACTGCTCGGCAGCGGCTCCGTTGCCGAGGATGCGGCCCAGCAGAGCCTACTCGAGTTGCTCCGCGGTGCGCACGGGTTCCGTGGCGCCTGTTCGCTGGAGTATTGGTGCGATCGGATCTGCAGCCGCGTCGCACTGCGGATGGCCACCCGCGAGCGGACGCATGCGCACACGGCCGGGCGCATCGATCCCGATGAACTCGCCGGTGCCGTGGCGATGGTGATGCCCGACGCGGTCCCGAAGCCCATCCTGCACTACCTCGCGGCGCTCGACGAGGATCAGCGCCAGGCCCTGGTTCTGCGCCACGTGGCCGATCACTCGATCCCGGAGATCGCGGCGCTCACCGGCGTCGGCGAGAGCACGGTGAAGTACCGCATCAACGCGGCGTTGCGCACGATCCGCAAGGCGATCGCGCGCGACCGGCTGCGCACCGTACCGCTTCGAGGTGCGCTATGAGCGACGCACACGAGTGGGAGCAGCGGGTGCTCGCATGCGTCGTCGACGGCGACGTGAACGACGAAGCGGCCCTGCGGATCGCCTGTGGCAGCGACGACGACCGACGCGCCGAGCTCGCGCTTCTCGACGAGCTCGGTGGGTTGCTCGACGCCCCGGGTGTGGACGCGGCGGCGCGGGCCCTGGCCGCGGCCACGCTCGAACGCCTCGGCGAGCCCAGGCTGCGCGCGCAGCCGGCCCCGCGACCCCAGCGGTCATCGACCTGGCGCCGGGTCGGCCTGATCGCCAGCGGCGTGACCGCAATGGCCGTCGCGTTGCTGCTGGTGCTGGTGTGGGCCGTGCCGCCGCGCGCCGTGACACCACCCGTCGTGACCCTCGCCACCATCACCGGTGACGTGCGCGTGGACGGTATCGCCGTCGGCGACGCTCCGGTCGCACTCACGCTCGGCTCGGTCATCGAGCCCGGCGCCGATGCGACGGCCTGCCTGCACTTCGATCCACAGATCGACGCCTGCATCGACGCGCAGAGCTCGGTCCGCATCGCCGCACTCGACGAGGCCGAGATCGGCCTCGAGGTCACGCGTGGACGGGTCGTCGCGGCGCTCGATCCCCTGCCGACCGGCATGCACTTCCGGTTGATGGGCGGCGGCATGCGGGCGACCGCGGTCGGCACCGCGCTGTCGTTGGAAGTGCAGGATGGATTCGCGAGAACCGCCGTGCTCGAGGGCAAGGTCGCCGTGGAGGCCGACGGACAGGAGCAGCCGCTGGTCGCGGGCGAAGGGGCGTCGCAGCGTGCCGGCCGTCTACACGTCGATGCCCTCGGCGCCGACTCGGTGGCGCGCGACTGGTCGTTGCTTCGCCGTGCACGGCTCGGCGACGCGCAGGCCCACGGGGAGCCATCGGTCGACGCGCAGCCGGCCGCGGCCGCGGCTGCGATCGGGGCCGAACTGCCGGCGGCCTCGCCGACATTCACCGCACCGCCACCGCCAGTGCCAGACGACCAGGCGTCGGTGCGCACGCCCACGACCAAGCCACCGCGGCGCTCGGCCATGCGCCTGCTGGGCGACGCCCGGGCAGCGTTGGGTCGCGGCGAGCTCCGCGAGGCGGCGCGCGCCTACGAGGACTTGATCGCCAGCCATCCCCGCGCGGCCGAGGCCCACGCGGCCTGCGTCTCGCTCGGCGATCTGTACATCGGCCATCTCAGCAACCCGCGCGCCGCGGCGCGGTGGTTTCGCCGCTATCTCGCCGAAGGCGGTGGATCGTTGGCACCGGAGGCGCGGCACGGGCTCGTGCGCGCCGCACGGGCGCTCGGTGACGAAGCTGGCGAGCGCGCGGCGATCGACGCGTTCGTCCGCGCCCATCCCCGCGATGGTCGGGTGGCGACGCTACGTCGACGCCTGACGAGTCTGAACACCGCCGATCCCTAGCATCGGCCGGCACCCCGGAGGTCACATGATCGTCGAACGAGTGCCACGCGATCGCGTGGCGTGGTTCCCCCATTGTCTCGCGATCGCCACGATCGTGGGCGGCACGAGTGCGCGGGCGGACGCCGCCGAGATTCCCGCCGATCCCAGCAACTACCAGGAACTCATCGCCGGACTGCAACCCGGTGACACGCTGCAGCTGGCCGCGGGGACCTACAACCGGATCCTCATCAGCGGGATCCACGGGACCGCCGACGCCTGGATCACGGTCGAGGGACCTGCTAGCGGAGCACCAGCGATCATCGGCAGCGAGTCGTGCTGCAACACCGTGCAGCTGTACGACAGCTCGTTCGTCGCGATCCGCAACCTGACCATCGACCTGCAGGGACTGTTCGTCGACGGCGTGAACGCAAAGGACAGCGTCAGCCACCACATCCTGATCGAGAACAACACCATTCAGAACTTTCCGCCCGGCTCGCAGTCGATCGTGGGGATCAACACGAAGTCGCTGGCGTACCACTGGACGATTCGCGGCAACACGATCCTCGAGCCGGGGACCGGCCTGTACCTCGGCGGCTCGAGCGGCGACATGCAGTTCATCGCCGGAGTCGTCGAGAACAACCTGGTGGTGAACGCGGTCGGCTACGACATGCAGATCAAGCACCAGGTCGAGTACGCCCAGCCCGAAAGCCTCGAACCCGGTCCACACGTGACCATCGTGCGCAACAATGTATTCATCAAGGACGATCGCGCGAGCGAGGACGGCGATCGTCCCAATCTCCTGGTCGGCGGGTTCCCCGAGGGGGGACCGGGCAGCGAGGACATGTACCACGTCTACGGCAATCTGCTGTTTCACAACTCGCGCGAGGCCCTGATGCAGGCCTCGGGACGCGCCTCGATCCACGACAACATCTTCATCGGATCGTCGGCAGCGATCCCGGCATTGGTCATCCGCAACCACGCCGGCAAGGACGTGAAGCTCATGCACGTCTACAACAACACCTTCTACGCGGAGGGCACGGCGATCTCCTTCGTGAACATGGCGACGCAGGACGACGCGGTGGTCGGCAATCTGATCTTCGCAACCACGCCGTTCACCGGCCCCATCACCGATGCCCGCGACAACCTGTTCGCCCCGCTGGCCGAGGCCGCGAACTATGTGCAGATGCCGGCAGCAGCCCTCGGCGCGATGGACTTCTACCCGCTCCCAGGCGCGGTGGAGGGTCCCGCGCTCGACCTCGAGAAGTTCGCCGACCAGGTCGACTACGACCGCGACTACAATGGCCAGCCCAAGGGCGGATTCACCTTCCGTGGGGCCTACGCCGGCGCAGGTGACAACCCGGGCTGCCCGCTCGAACAGGCGACCAAGGACGACGACTGCGCCGGCCCGGGTGATCCCAGTGATCCGGGTCCGGGGGGTCCGGGTGGTGGTGGTGGTTCGACGAGCGGGAGCAGCGACGGTGGCTCGAGCAATGAATCGGGCGGCGAGGTCGGAGCCGCCGAGTTCGGCGGCTCGGCGGAATCGATCTCCGGCGAGGCCGGCGGCCAATCGGACGCGGCTGGCGACGAGAATTCGGGGTGCGGCTGTCGCACACGCGGGCGCGAGCACGGGCGCGGGGCAGCGGTGCTGGCATTGTTCGTGACCGCACTGCGTCGTCGGGCGCGTCGACGGCGTTGAAGTGGTCGGGTCGAGCGTGGGCCAGCGTGGGGCCAGCCATGGATCGAGACCAGGCTCGCCCCGCGCGGCGGCTCACCACAATCCGTCGATCACATCGGTCGACTCGCCGAAGCTCGGCGCATCGGCACCGAGGGTTCCGAGTACCGTGGCCCAGAGGTTTGCGATCGGCGTGGCTGCGACGGCGTCGGTGCAACCGAGGTTGTACGGCCCGTAGGCCCAGGATGGGTAGCTGGGGTCGACGATTGCGCACGGCACGTGCAGGTGGCGGCCACCGACGTGACCGGCTCCGCCGACGATGCACGGCAGGTTGTACGGGCTATGGTTGGCGCCGAACCCCATCTCCGAGAACCCGACCACCACCGTGCGTTCGACGATCGGCGCACCACCGTCGTCGCCGTGCAGCAGGTCGAGCAGCCGGGCCATCTTCGACATGTGATAGCGGTTGGTCTCGAGCCACCAGAATCGCCGTTCCTCATCGGTGGTACCGGCCTGCAGGTGCGAGGTCTGATGGGCATCAGCCAGCGGAGTGCCGGCGTCGAGGAACGAATACGTCGGCGTGCCCTGCGACATGCCAACCGAGAACAATAGGACGTCGGTGATGTCGCAGCGCAGCGCGGTGACCGCCAGGTCCATGAGCAGATCGGTACGCGCTGGCAGCTCGGCATCGGGCGGATCGGCGGGATCGCTACCGGGCGGGGCATCGGGGGCCGTACAGGCCTGCGCGGCAAGATCGGCCTCGATTTCGAGCTGGCGCACCGTGTCGAGATGATGCTCCAGCCGCTGGCGATCGGCGGTGCCCATCGCAGCTTCGAGCTCATCGATTTCGTCGGACACGAAGTCGAGGATGCTGACCCGGCGCGCGCGCAGCTGCTCCAGCGCCTCCGGTGTCAGGCTGCCGTCCGCAAACAATGTGGTGAACAGCACACTCGGCCGGGTGATCGGCGTGACCCCGGTGCCGCCCCCGGCTGCCGTGACCGACGGGTTGTAGCCGGCCCCGTAGGGTCGCACGTACAGCGACGGCACCGCGGTCGGGCCGAGGACCTCCGCGGCCGCAAAATCGATCGACCGACCAGCGGGCCAGTTGGTCTCGGTGCACGACAGCCCCAGGCCGGTCATGCACGTGAGCACCGGCAGCATGTGCGGCGACCCCGACGAGCAGCCATAGTCCGCGCCCGCGGCGACGCTGCTGAGCCCGCTGACGACCGTGAGTTCGGCGCGACGCGGCTCGAGGGCCGAGAACATCGGTGGCAGCTGGGCGATCTCGCCGACCGGGCCGAGCGACCAGTCCTCCGGGTGCGCACCATTGGGAAAGTGGAACAGCGCGAGCTTCTTGCGCGGCGTGGCACCACGCGCCGGTGCAGGGCGCAGTAGCTCGAACGCTGGCAACGCGAGTCCGATGCCCACGGTGGCGGAACGCAGGAACGCCCGCCGGCCCCCTCGAGCCAGCGACGCGGGAACCTTCGATTTCGAGCGCGACATCATCCACCTCCTTCAATTGCCGCCGGCATCACCCGCCGGGTGATCGCGTCGTCGCCGACGAGCTCGCGCACGAGCGTACGCATGTTGAACTCCGCGGCGATGAACGCCGGTGTCGACGCCTCTGCCACGCAAGTCTCGGCCGCGCGAGGAATCTTGGCGTAGAACCACTTCATGGCATTCTCGGCCGCGCAGCCCACGAAGCTCGGGTGCGCGAGCACGGCCGCGCCGAGCTGGGCGGCGTCGGCGAACTCGAGGTCAGCCCCTTCGTCGAAGTAGCCCGATTCATGCAGCGGCCGGCCGTCGGGCGCAGCGGTTCGCAGCGAGCCCGATGGCCCGTAGCGGTCGAGGCCCCAACCGATCGGATCGAGGGCGACGTGGCACCCCCAGCAGGCTGGATTGGCGGAATGCTCGTCCGAGGTCGCGTCGTCCATCGGGACCCCGGGCGGCGGCGGCGGCGGTTCGCTGCACAGCGAGACGCGCCGCACGAACACGCCGCGTTGGACCGGCGACGCGTGGGTGCCCGACGACGTCATCGCCAGGAATCCGGCGGTGCCGAACAGACCACCACGGTGGTCATCGGGCGCGAATTCGACGTCCTCGCCCGGCGTGACGCCGTAGATCGCAGCGAGTGCGGGCGTGATGGCGGCGTGCTGCGATGTATAGAGTTCGCGCAGATCGCCTTGGACGACGTGGGCGTCGAGCAGGCGGAGCACCTCGGCCTTGGCGTCGGCGCGCAGGGCCGCAGCCTCCCCATTCGCAGCCTCGACGAAGTCGGCCCCGTCGATCGCGTCGACGCGGAACCAACGGCTCGCGAACTGGCGCACCGCGGTCTCGGCCCGGGGGTCATCCAGCATCTGCGCGATGATCCCGAGGCGCTCGGTGCGATCCGTGAAGGCACCGGCATCGGCGTGATCGAGCAGATCGGCGTCGGGGATCTGGTCCCACAGCGCGAGCGCGAGTCGGGTCGCGATCTGGTGGTCGTCGAGCGGCAGGCGCTCGTCGGCGATCTCCGAGCTCGGCTCCACCACGAGCACGAACTTCGGCGATTGCAGCACCGCCTCGACCACGGTCGACCAGGGCGCCCATGGCCCGATGCCCCCGGCATCGACGGCGGCATCGGCGAGTGCCCGCAGGTTCGCGCGCTCCGTGGCGGTGACGGGCCGGCGATACGCCAGTCGTGTGAACCGCTCGATGAAGTTCTCGAGGCAGGTCGGTTCGCTGCTGGCGCATCCGACCCACGCGGCGATGGTCGCGTCGTCACCCGAGAACCGCTCGCGCGCGACCGACTCGGCGATGCGCTGGTAGGCCTCGGCGTCGGATTGCCGGACCAGCAGCGTATCGGCGAGGTTCTCGAACGCATCGAGTGGCGGCTCGACTGGCGCGAGCAATCCGAGCAACGCGGCGGACAGTTCGATCCCGGTCAGCGCGGTGACCGAGCGGGCATACTGCGAGCCCGTCAGCCGCCGCAACGCGTCGGGGGCGGCAGCTGCACACGCGTCATCGTCATCGCCATCGCCATCACCGGTGTCGGAGCCGGCGGCCGTCTGGGCGCCGTCGCTGGCGGCCCCGTCGCTGCCGACCCCGACGTCGCCATCGGGCCCCGCGCCGAGCCCGTGGTAGCAGCCTGCTGGCAACACGCACGCCAGCAGAGCAATCGTCTTCACTCCCATGCGGTCGACCCCCGACGGACGAGTGCACGGGCGCCGCGGATCGGACAAAAGAGTCTGGGCCAGGGGCGCCGCCTGCTCACACCCAGAGCGTGTCGCCGAGCCGGCGCAGATCTGCCAGGCTCGACGGCGGTGGCACCACGCGCGGGACCACCACCACGGGCGTGCGCGGCCAGCGGGTCCGCAGTGCCCGCTCGCCGTCGATCGCGAGACGCTCGTGCTGGGCGATGTCGTCCCGCAGCGCCCGCAGGCGCTCGCGCTCGCCGACCACATCGGTCACGCCCGCGGCCGTGAGCGCGGCCGTCACGGCGTCGTCGCCTGGCCACGGCGGCACCTCGGCGTCGACGCGGTTGAACACGACGCCGTCGATACGCAGCTTGCGTTCGGCGAGCACCGCCAGGAACGCGAGCGCCTCGCGCACGCTGAAGTCGGTAGCGGCCGTCGTGAGGATGACGCCGGTGCCGGGCGAGACCAGCAGGTCGGCGAGCTCACCGGCGCGGTGCTGGAACTCGGTGAGCACGGCACCGAAGTCGCCGAGGAAGCGGCCGAGGTCGCCCACGAACGCGCCGCCGCCGACCGACTCGAGCACCTTCATCACCAGCCCGCTGCCCAGGCCGAGGAAGCGCATGCCGATGCGACCCGACTGCGCGAGGAACTTCGCCGCCGGGTTGTTGGCGACCTCGGCGATCTGCGCCGGCGCCTCGAGGAAGTCGATCGCGTTCGCCGTCGGTGGTGTGTCGAGCACCACCAGATCGTAGGCACCGCTCGACGCCAACATCTGCACCTGCGCCGACGCGGCGTACTCCAGCGCGCCGCCCAGCGACCGCACCATCGCGCGGTAGATCGGGTTGACCAGCATCGCGTCGGCGGCCGCCTTCGAGGGCGAGTGCTCGCGCACGATGGTGTCGAACGTGCGCTGGGTGTCGAGCAGCAGCGCGTCGAGTCGCACGCCGTCGTGCTCGACCCGCGCGACGTCACCGGCGACGTGACCGTCCTGGGCCAGCAGCCCGAGCGCCTGCGCGAGCCGACGCGAGGGATCGATCGTCACCACGATCGTGCGACGCCCGGCAGCGGCCGCCCGCATGGCCAGGGCCGCGGCGACCGTGGTCTTGCCGACCCCGCCGGGCCCGACCACCAACGCGACCCTGCGCGAGGCGGGAATCTCGAGGGTCGCCCGCGACGAAGCGACGCTGCGATCATCGGCCATGGCACCACCATCGCGTGCTAGGGTCGCGCTCGTGAGCGGACATCGGAGCTTTTCCGTGCGCGTGGGCGAGCGGGAGCACAAGGTCGAGATCGTCGACGACGGTCACGCGGTCGTCGACGGCGTGACGCTGCGGGTGGTCGTCGGTGCCGACGGTCGCATCGCCGTGCAGGACGACGACACGCGCTCGCTGGTCTCGATCGCGCCCGGCGTCGACCCCAAGCAGGCCGGCCTCGACGGCCTCGTGCACGAGATCGCGGTCGTCACCGCACAGCAGGCCGCGCTCGCTGCCCTGGGCGGCCGCTCGCGCCACGACGCCGGCGGACGCACCCTGAAGTCGCCGATGCCGGGCCGCATCGTCCGCGTGCTGGTGGCGCAGGGCGACGTCGTCGAGGCCAACGCCGCGGTCGTCATCGTCGAGGCGATGAAGATGGAGAACGAGGTGCGCTCGGGCGCGCGCGCCAAGGTCGTGCGCATCGCCGTCGCGGCCGGCGACACCGTCGACGCCGGCCAGCTGCTGTGCGAGCTCGAGCCTCACGGCGACACCTCCGGCGAGACCGCGCCGGCCTGATCGATCGAGGTCGCCGCGGCCGCGAGGCCGGCCAGGGCGTCGGGCCCCGCGATGCCGTCGAAGCGCCACGGCAGCCCGATCACCGCGCGCCAGCTCGTCTGGGTGCTCGCGCGCCACTGCTCGATCTCGTCGCGCTGCCGCTCGCCGACGTCGGTGACCCGACGTGCGCGCTCGATCAACGCTGCGACCGCGGGGTCGCCGACCGTCGTCACCGCGGGCGCCTGCGCCGGCCACATGCCGTTCACGAACACGCCCGCGACCGCGATGCCCACGTCGCGGCCCAGCGCGCCCGCGAGCTCGTCGAGCTCGGTCAGCGGCCAGCGCTCGGGCAGCCCCACCAGCACCGCGCACGACTGCGCCGGATCGGTGAGGTGCTTCTGCATCAGCTCGGCCTCGCGCGTGAGCGGGCCCGGCGCGATGGTCGAGAGGATCGCCCGCGGCACGCCCAGCGTGTACAGCAGGTGCCCGGTCGCCGGGCCGTCGAACACCACCACGTCGTACTCCCCGCCGCGGAAGGCCTCGTGCCAGGCCTTGCCCACCAGCGAGAAGTCATCGAGTCCCGGGATCGCGCGCATGAGCTTGGCGACCACGCGGTTGTCGAACACCAGGCTCGAAACCCGGGCGCTGCGCATCACCAGCGCGCCGTACTCGCGGATGCAGGTCGGCGCGAACAGCCGCTGCACGAACACGCCCGAGGGCGCGCGCACGGGCCGGTCGGTGAGCGTCGATGCGCCCATCATCCACGCCAGGCGATCGTCGTGGCCGGTGGTCGCGACCAACACCTTCGCACCGCGGGTCGCGAGCTCGCGCCCGATCATCGCGGCGACCGTCGTGCGCCCGACCCCGCCCTTGCCGCTCACGACCACGAAGCGTCGCGAGGCCAGTGCCTCGAAGACCGGCCTCGCCGTGCGCGTGACAGCCGGGGCGGCGCCATCGGACATTGCGGGCGGGAGCGTTGCACAGCCATGCTCGGCGTGCCAACCGCCGCGTTCGCGCCCGCGCACGTGCGCTTGCCCCGGCATGCCGCCGCGACATCCTGCTAGACTCCGCCAGGGGTCGCGCCCGCAGCGCGATGGATCGCGCCCCCGCGCACACCCGTGGCCATCGACATCAAATCCAAGCCCGAAATCGAGAAGATGCGTCGCACCTGCCGGCTGGCGGCCGACGTGCTCGATCACGTCGAACCGTACGTCAAGCCCGGCGTCACCACCGGTGAGCTCGACCGCATCTGCTACGACTTCATCGTCGCGAACGGAGCCTATCCGTCGCCACTCAACTACAAGGGCTTCCCGAAGTCGATCTGCACCTCGATCAACGAGGTGGTCTGCCACGGCATCCCGGGCGACCGCGTACTGGTCGACGGCGACATCGTCAACCTCGACATCACGACCCTGCTCGACGGCTTCCACGGCGACACCTCGGAGATGTTCTTCGTCGGTGACGTCGATGAGTCGGCGCGCAAGCTTGTCGAAGTTACGCGCCGCGCGATGTGGCTGGGGATCCAGGAGGTCGGCCCGGCCAAGCGCATCGGCGACATCGGGGCCGCAATCCTCGAGTACGCCCACACGCAGCACGGCTACGGCGTGGTCGAGGCGTTCTGCGGCCACGGCATCGGCCGCGAGTTCCACACCGCGCCGCAGGTCTCGCACGTCGGGCGTCGCGGCACCGGCCTGCGCATGCGCGCGGGCATGACCTTCACCATCGAGCCGATGATCAACGAGGGCACCCACCAGTGCGACGTGCTCGAGGACGGCTGGACTGCAGTGACCCGCGATGGCCGTCGCTCGGCGCAGACCGAGCACACCGTGCTGGTGACCGACGACGGCGTCGAGGTGCTCACGCTGCGCGCGGCCGAGCGCCGCTAGCTGCCCTGGCGCGATGACGACCACGCTGCCGACCGCCTGCCCGCTCGACTGCCCCGACGGCTGCAGCCTCACGGCCACCGTCGGCGACGACGGGCGCCTGGTCGCGCTCGACGGAGATCATCGCAACCCCTTCACCGCCGGGTTCGTGTGCGCGAAGGTCCGCGGCTTCGGACGCCACCTCGACGGCGACGATCGCATCGCCACGCCGCTGTTGCGCACGGGCCCCAAGGGCGCCGGCCAGTTCACGCCGATCGGCTGGGACGAAGCGCTCGATCGCGTCGCGGAAGGCCTTGCCGACGTGCGGGCACGCCACGGCGGTGAGGCGATCCTGCCGCTGTGCTACGGCGGCAGCAACGGCGCGCTGTCCCACGACTGCGTCGACGCACGGCTGTTCCGGCGGCTGGGCGCCGCACGGCTGGCGCGGACGGTCTGCGCGGCGCCGTCGGGGCGCGCTGCACAGGGGCTCTACGGCAAGATGCCCGGGGTCGCGCTGCCCGACTACGCGCACGCGTCGCTCATCGTGCTGTGGGGCGCGAACCCTTCGGTCTCGGGCACGCACCTGGTGCCGGTGCTGCGGCGCGCCAGGGCCAACGGCGCGACGTTGGTGGTCGTCGATCCCCGGCGCACGCCGCTGGCCAAGCAGGCGGACCTCCACCTGCCGGTGCGACCGGGCACCGATCTGCCGCTGGCGCTGGCGCTGGGCGCTGCGCTGCTCGAGCGGGGCCACGCCGATCTCGAGTTCCTCGCCGCCCACGGCACCGGGCTCGATCGCTACCGCGAGCGCGCCCGCGCGTGGAGTCTGTCCCGCGCCGCCGAGGTCTGCGGCCTCGAGCTGGCGGCGATCGAGGAGCTGCTCGCGCGCTACGTCGCCGCGAGCCCGGCGGTCGTCCGCTGCGGCTGGGGCCCCGAGCGCAACCGCAACGGCGGCAGCGCGATCGCAGCGATCCTGGCGCTGCCGGCCCTGGCGGGCAAGTTCGGCGTGCGCGCGGGCGGCTACACCATGAGCAACTCGCGGGCGCTCGCGCTGCACAGCGAGCGCGCCATCGCCGAGCCCGAGCCGGCAACCGTCGAGATCAACATGAACCAGGTCGGTCGCGTGCTGCTCGAGCAGCCCGCCCGCGTGCATGCGTTGTTCGTGTACGACTCCAACCCGCTGGCGACCTTGCCCCACCAGCGCGCGGTGCAGCAGGGGCTCGCGCGCGACGATCTCTTCACCGTGGTGTTCGAGCAGGTCATGACCGACACCGCGCGGTGGGCCGACGTGGTGCTGCCGGCGACGACCTTCCTCGAACACGACGAGCTGCGCACCAGCTACGGTGCGCTTGCGGTACAGCGGGCCCGGCCGGTGATGCGCCCCCGCGGCGAGGCGCGCTCGAACCTCGAGGTCTTCACCGCGCTGTGCGACCGCATGGGCCTGTCGCGGCCCGACGATCCGCGCGGGGTCGAGGCACTGACCGCCATCATCCTCGAGGACAGCGCGCTGCCCGAGGTCGCGCGCGCGGGGCTCGAGGCCGCCGATCTCGGCACGCTCGCAGGCGGCGTGCAGTTCGTCGACGTCTTCCCCGGCACCGCCGACCGCCGCGTCCACCTGTGCCCCGACGCGCTCGACCGCGAGTGTGACGGCGGGCTGTACCACTACCGCGAGCTGCAGCACGACGGCGACGCTCCACTCACGTTGATCTCGCCGGCGGTCTCGCAGCGCACCAGCTCCACCTTCGGCCAGCTCGACCGCCGCGCCGCCGCGGTGCACGTCAACCCCGAGGACGCAGAGGCGCGATCGCTACGCGAGGGCGATCGCGTGCGCGTCTTCAACGCCCAAGGCGAGGTCCACTGCCGCGTGAGCATCGACGCCGACGTCCGCCCCGGCGTCGCCGTGCTCGCCAAGGGCCTGTGGTCGCACCACACCGACAACGGCGCGACCGCCAACGCACTCGCACCCGACACGCTGGCAGACCTCGGCGGCGGCGCGACCTTCAACGACGCGCGCGTGCAGATCGAGCGCCGCGCCTGACGCAGGCGGCCGCGAGCCGTCACACTTCGCCGGGTGGCAGCTTCACCACCGGCACGCTGCCCGAGCTGGTGAGCGCCTCACCCACGGTCAACGGCGCGCCGCACCGGCGACAGAAGCGGCTGTCGGCGGCGTGGCCTCGCGCCTCGCAGCTGCTGCACACCAGGCGCTTGCGGTAGGCCTCGACGGTCTGCGCGATGTCGGAGGACACGATGCCAACCGGCACCGCGATCACACCGTAGCCGAGCACCATCACCAGCGACGCGAGCATGCGACCGGGGATGCTGGTCGGCACCACGTCGCCGTAGCCGACCGTGGTGAGCGTCGAGATCGCCCAGTACATCCCCTTGGGGATGGTGTCGAAGCCGCCCTCGGGGCCCTCGACGAGGTACATGGTGGTGCCGAGGATGACCGCGATGATGGTCACCGCCGAGACGAACACGACCACCTTGGGCACGCTGGCCTTGATCGCGTGGACCAGCAGCCCGCCCTGATCGGCCCAGCGCCCGTGGCCGAACAGCCGGAACAGCCGCAGCAACCGCAGGCCCCGCAGCACCACCCCCGAGGCCGCACCGGGCACGAACAGCGCCAGGTACAGCGGCAGGGTCGAGACCAGGTCGATGATGCCGAAGAACGACAGCGCATAGCGCAGGCGCACGGGCGCGGCGTACAGCCGCAGCAGGTACTCGGCGGTGAACGCCAGCGTGACGACCCACTCGATGCGCTCGAACACCGGGCCGTGGGCGGCCTGCAGCTCGGGCACGCTCTCGAGCACGACCATGACCATGCTCGCGAGCACCAGCGCGATGACGAACAGGTCGAACGCCCGCGCGGCCCGGGTCTGCGGCTGATACAGGAATTCGTGCAGTCGCTCGCGCGTGGTCTGCATCACCGGCAGCCTACCAGCGTGGGCCGCTGGGGCCTGCAAAACCCGCGCGGGTTCACGCCGGGGGCCGCGATCGCGCGCTCGGCCGTCCACGGCGGTCGTCTTGACCCGATTGCGCGCGGGCGCCCGCGCTATAGTCCGCGCCGGTGAGCGACCCACGCGACGACGACGATGCCGCGGCCGAGCCCGGTCCTGTCGCGGCACCCGACGCCGACGTCGAGCCCGACGCGACAGCGTCCTCGAAGCCCCCGCCGAAAATGCCCGAACGCGAACCCGACGCGCCGGACTCGGGCTCGTTCGAGGAGGAGACCCAGCCGATCGAGGCCCCGCCCATCGAGGCCAGCGAGCTGCTGCAGCTGCGCACGATCGCCAGCACGCGCGCCGCGGCGCTCGGCACCGCCGACGAGGAGACCCTCGAGCTGCCGGGTGGCGAGCCCATCGAGGCGCTGCCGCGCGGCACCACCATCGCCAGCTTCGTGGTCATCGCGCACATCGGCGAGGACGCGCTCGGGCCGATCTACTCGGCGTTCGACGTGGTCGCCAATCGCAAGGTCGCGCTGCGTTTGTTGCCGGTACCGACCGACGATCCCGAATCGGCACAGCGGCAGCTCGCGGTGGTCGACATCATGGCCGCGGTCGCACGGCTGTCGCATCCCTGCATCCTCGCGGTCTACGACGTCGGCACCTGGCAGGGCGGGGTCTACGTTGCGATGGAGTCGTTCGACGGCATCGAACTCGCGAAGTGGATGGAGGCGCGCGACGAACCGTTCCCCTGGCGCGCCGTGATCGGCAACGCTCGCGATGTCGGCCGCGCGCTCGCGGCCGCCCACGCGCAGGGCGTGTTCCACCGCGACTTCACCCCCGACAAGGTGCTGCTGGGCCCGCCGGGTTCGCTGCGGGTGGCCGACTTCTCGCTCGCGCCGGCGGTCATCGACGCGCCCGATGCACCCACCGAAGACGTCGCGCGGCTGCGCAAGCGCCTGGGCCTGGACGGTGCGGTGCCGCCGTTGATGATCGGCACCATCGAGTACGCCGCGCCGGAGGTGCTCGCGGGCGCCGAAGCCGATGCGCGCAGCGATCAGTTCTCGTTCTGCGTCGCGCTCTACGAGGCGCTCTACGGCGAGCGGCCGTGGCCAGCCGACACCCGCAACGCGCTCGCGGGCGAGATGGCCGACGGCCCGCCGCGCACCGCCCCCGATCACAGCCGCGTGCCAGCGTAGCTGCGCGATGCGTTGCTGCGCGGCCTGCAGATCGCCCCCGAGGATCGCTGGCCGTCGATGGAACGGCTCATCCGCGAGCTCGATCGCGATCCCGCGGCGAGCCGTCGACGATGGCAGCGAGGGCTCGCGGCGATCACCGTGGTCGGCACGCTCGCGGGTGCCGGCGCGTGGTGGGTCGATCGCACCGAGCAGCGCTGTGCCGAGGCCGGCAGCGAGCTCGAGGGGGTGTGGGACGCCCGTCGCCGCGCGGAGCTGTCACGGGTGTTCGAGGGCGACGGCGCGGCCTATGCCGTCGACAACGCGCGGGCGGTCGGCGATGCCATCGACGCGTGGGCAGCGGTGTGGTCGCACCTGCAGGTCGAGGCCTGCGAGGTCACACGCGTGCGCGGCGAGGCCTCGGAGGAGCTCTACACCGAGCGTCGCGCGTGCATGGCGGTGCGACTCGACGAGCTGCGAGCGCTGTTGGCGATGCTCGAGTCGATCGACGCCGAGGGCCACGAGCGCGCGCTCGCGGCCGCCGAGTCGTTGACCTCGACGCGGGTGTGCACGCGGCCGTCGGGCCTGCTCGAGCTCGCGGTCGGTCCCGATGTCGATCCCGCGCGAGTCGACGATCTGCGGCTGCGCATCGCTCGAGCCACCACGCTGCTGCAGCTCGGGCGCGCGCGTGCGGTCGAGGCCTCGCTGCCGGAGCTCGAGCGCGACGCCGACGGTCTGGCGCAGGCGGGCGTGCAGGTGCAGCTGGCGCAGCTGCGCGGCGCGACGGCGCGGGCGCTGGGCCGTGACGACGCCGCCATCGACGCCTTCCACGACGCCGCGATCCGGGCCAGCCAGAACGAGCTCGATCAGGCGCTCGCGCTGGCGTGGCTCGAGCTGGCCGCCATCTTCGCCGACGGCAAGCAGCTCGACGAGGCGACCCGCGCCCTCGACCACGCGCGCAGCTTGGTCGAGCGCACGCCCTACGACGAGGTGCGCTGGCGCGTGGCCGCGACCGCCGGCCAGATCTCCGCACGGGCCGGGCGCGACGCCGACGCGCTCGCGCGCTACCACGAGGCGCTCGCACAGCTCGAGCGTCGACGAGCCTCGACCACCGCGCGCTACGACCTCCTGCTGCAGCTGGGCGAGCTGACGGCCGCGCGCGGCGACGTGCCGGCGGCGACCGGCTACTTCACGCGCGCGCTCGAGCTGGTGCGCGACCGCCTGGGCCCGCAGCACCCGACGTTGGCGACGCCGCTGCTGCGCCTGGGTGAGCTGCAGCTGCCGCGCGAGGGCACCGCGGCCGCACGCGCGACCTGGGAGCGCGCGCTGGTCATCGTCGCCGAGGCCCACCGCTCCGACGCCAACGCGGTGGTCGAGATGCTGCTGCGCATGGCGACCGCGCTGCGCGAGCACGGCGATGCCGACGGCGCGCTCGAGTACGACGGCCGTGCGCTCGCGGCCATCGAGAGCACCCACGGCGACGACGACGCCCGCGCGACGGTGTGGCTCGACGAGGGGCGCAGCCTGCTGGCGCTTGGTCGCGTCGCGCAGGCCCGCGTGCCGCTCGAGCGCAGCCTCGCCCACCGCGAGTCGGTGCTCGCGAGCCTGGGACCGACGTCCGCCACCACCAGTGGCAACGCCAGCCATCGCAGCGCGGCGGCGCAGATGGTGCTCGACGCCGGCGCCGAGCTGGTGCGGGCACTCGCAGCGCAGGATCCCGCCTCCGACGCGGCCACCCAGCTGGCCCGCCGCCTGCGCGTGGTCGCGGCGCAGCACCGCCTCACGGTACCGTCGTGGCTGGTGGGTGTGACCGACACCGCCGCCTCGGGGGCTCCGCCGTGATCGCACGTGTCGCTGCGTTGGCACTGCTGTGCACGGTCGCGTGTGACAAGCAGCGCGCGGCAGCGAAGGTCGCGAGCGCGGTGCTGGCCGAGCGGCCGCCTCGCACCGCGCCCAAGTCCGACAGCCTCGTCGCCGGCATGCTGGTGGCCGGCGATCCGACACCGGCACCCACGGCAGCGGAGCTGCTCGCCACCGCCAAGCTGGTCGGCATCGGCGGTGGCGCGGACGCGTGGTTGTTCGACGAGGCCATGCCCGACGACAACCCCGGCTGGATCGGCCCGCGCATCGATCGCGCCGGCGGCTCGAAGGCGGGCCGCGATCAGCTGGCGCTGCGACGCGCCGCATTCGCGAGCCACGTGCCTGCCGTCGGTGACCGCGGCGATCTCGACGATCGCGAGCTCGCCGAGCGGGGCATTCGGGCCGGCGCCGATCTGGTCGCGCTGGTCGGCCCCGAGCGCAGCTGCATCGCCGGCCGCGGCACCCCGTTCGTGCAGGCGGTCGATCTCGGCGGCCACGTGCTCGACGTGCGGTGGCGACTCGATGGCTGCGGCGAGGGCCCATGGGCGCCGATCGGGCTGGTCACCGATCGCGTGCCGGTGGCGCTGCGTTGGGTGCCGTTCTCGTGCGAGCCCGACGACGCCGGCGCGCGTTGGCAGGATCCTGCAATCGGCGACGGCGTGATCCGCTTGGGCGCGCTGTGGCAGCTCGAGGCGCCGGTCGCGTTGGTCGGCGTCGACGACGACGGTGGCGTGATGTGGATCGTGGGCGACGACGGGTTGCAGCCGGCGCGACGCTTCGCGACCGGTGACACCGTGCCACGACGCCTCGATTGCGGCGATGCACCGACCGCCGCCGACGCCGATGCGGTCGACGACGATCGCGACACCGACGTCCCCTGACGCGGCGCGGCGATCCACATGCACCAGCGCCGGACCGGCGAACTGCCGGAGTGCAAGCGAGACGACGGGTCGTGCACGCGAAGAAGCACCGCCGTGACGGTCGTCGTGCGCGGGGCCACGAATGCGCGGGCGCGATGCAACAACTACGGCCGACCCGCGTCATCCGTCTGAATCGGACCCCCTGCGTGCCCGCTCGACCCCACCGCCCCGCTGCCAGGCTCCACCTGCGTGCGCCGGCGCTCGCCCTCGCGATCGCATCGGGCTGCTTCTCGGAGTCCCCGGCGCAGGAGTCCACGGCGGCCTCGATCGGCGAGGGCGGCAGCAGCGGCGAGCCGAGCACCAGCAGCGGCGACACCACCTCGGGTGCATCGAGCACGGACGCCGGGGACACCACCACCACGCCGATCGTGACCGACGGCTCGCTCGACACCGGCGGGACCACGGCGGCGGACAGCGGCGAGTCCTCCGGCGGCGCCGACGACAGCTCCACCACCGCCCCCGACGCGACCTCGAGCTCGAGCGGCGGCGAGTCGTCGAGCAGCGGCGAGCCCGAGCCGCTCACGGTCGACCAGCTCGTGCCCGGCGACCTCGTGATCACCGAGGTGATGTGGAACCCCTACTGCACCGGTGACGCCTGCGAGTGGGTCGAGCTGTGGAACGCGACCGGCCAGGTCGTCAACCTGCTCGATCTCTACGTGCAGGACATCGACGAGAGCGTCGGCAATCAAGGTCGGATCACCGACGACGTCTTCGTGGGCCCCGGCGAGTACGCGGTGATCGCCCGTGGCATCGGCGACTGGCCCTACTTCTTCGAAGCCACGGCGGCCTACGGCCCCAACCCCGGCCTCAACAACTCCGACCCCGACACGGTGCTCGTGCGCAGCGAAGCCATGGTGCTCGACGAGATTCCCACGCTGCCCTTCGATACGCCGCAGGGCACCGCCTGGTCGCTCTCCGGCAGCACGCTCGGCGCCGACGACAACGACAACGCCTTCAACTGGTGCCTCGCGGACACCGTGCTCGACACCACCGTGACCGACGAGTACGGCACACCGCTCGAAGCGAACCCGGACTGCTGACGGCAGGCGCGGGATTCCACGGCCGCGGTCTGTGCTCGACCGCGCGATCCCCCGCGGTCACGTCGGCAGGCCCAGTCGGGCTGCGAGCGCCGCCCGCGAGTGGATGCCGAGTCGCTCGTAGACGTTCGACAGGTGCCGACCGACGGTGGCCGGGCTGATGTGTAGCTGCTTGCCGATCTCGGCGTTGGTCAGGCCGGTCGCGACCAGGCGTGCGACCTCGAGCTCGCGGGGCGACAGCGGCAACGCGGGTGCGGGTGCGGGCGTCGGCACCGGAGCCGATGCCACCGGGGTCGCGGCCACCGGCGCGGCCACGGCTTGCCCGCGCGCACCGACGTAGCGCAGTCGCAGCACCACCGGCCCGATGCGCAGCTCGTCGCCGTCACGCAGCGAGGCCTGCTCGACCTTGCGGCCGTTGAGGTGCGTGCCGTTGCGCGACGCGAGGTCGACCAGCAAGATCGCCCCGCTCGCCTCGACCACCAGCCGCGCGTGCTTGCGCGAGACGCCATCGACCGGAATCGGCACGTCGACGGCGGCATCGCGTCCGATCACGAACACGCCGGGGGCCAAGCGGCGGGGCGGCCCCGGTTGGGCGCCGCGCACGATCTCGAGGTACGGCGTCCCGAGCTGCGTCTGCTCCGCCTCGTCGTAGTCGCTCGTGGGCCCGTCGTTCGGCAAGGGAGCACCCAATCTACCATGTGACCGTACGCATGGCCTCGGTGACGCGCCGCCTTGCGGCGCGCGCCCGCGATAGGTGAGCATGCCGCAGCCGTCGTTGCAGCCCTCGCCGACGCCCCGCGAACATGTTCAAGAAGCATCCCCGAGGTCTCCCCGTCCTGTTCTTCACCGAGATGTGGGAGCGCTTCGGCTTCTACCTGTTGCTCGGCATCTTCGTGCTCTACATGACCGACCCCGCGGATCCCGAGAATCCCGCGATGGGCGGCCTGGGCATGTCCGACCGCGACGCGTCGGACATCTTCGGCACCTACCTCGCGCTGGTCTACCTGACGCCGTTCGCGGGCGGGCTGCTGGCCGACCGCGTGCTCGGCTACGGGCGCTCGATCATCATGGGCGGCGTGTTGATGGGCGTGGGCTACTGCATGCTCGCGATCCCCGGCGACGGCCTGTTCTTCTGGCTGTCGCTGCTGCTCATCATCATCGGCAACGGCTTCTTCAAGCCCAACATCTCGGCGCTGGTCGGCAACCTCTACGACACCGACCGCTTCCGTCCGTACAAGGAAGCCGGCTTCAACATCTTCTACATGGGCATCAACATCGGCGCGTTCGTCTGCAACTTCGTCGCCGCCGTCGCCCGCAACAAGATCGGTTGGTGGGCCGCGTTCATGTCGGCCGGCATCGGCATGTTCCTCGGGGTGGCGTGGTTCATCGCCGGCCGCAAGCACGTCGCCGAGGCCGACGTCATCAAGCCCACCAAGCCCGGCGACGAGCCGGTCGGCCGCATCCTCGGCAAGGTGCTCGGACCCGCCGCCGCGGCCGCGGTGCTGGGGTGGTTCGGCGTGCCGGCGCTGCTCGGCGAGGGCTCGACGGTGTTCGGCTCCCACAGCAACGACGCGTTCCTGTTCGCGTGCGTACCGGTGGTGTGGTTCTACGTCTCGCTGTGGCGCAAGGCCGAGGGCGAGGACCGCGAGCGCGTGGGCGCGCTGCTGCCGATCTTCGGCGTCGTGGTGGTGTTCTGGGCGGTGTTCCACCAAAACGGCTCGGCGCTGACCGTGTGGGCCGATCGCTTCACCGATCGCGACATGCCGGCGTCGGTCGCCTCGGCCGCGAAGACCTTCGATCTGGTCGAAGAGGTCGACACGACGCCGCGCATGGTGCCCAAGACCGACGCCCACGGCGTGCGCCAGCTCGACGCCGACGGCAAGCCCATCGAGGTCGAGGGTCCGCACCCGTACTTCAACAACGTGCCGGAGTCGCAGTGGCCGCCGCCGCAGGTGAAGAAGCCGCTGTTCTCGACCGAGCTGTTCCAGTCGATCAACGCGTTCTTCGTGGTGCTGCTGACGCCGTTCGTGGTCGGGGTCTGGGCGTGGGCGAGCCGCCGCGGCAAGGAGCCCTCGACTCCGGGCAAGATCTCGATCGGGCTGTTCATCACCGCGCTGTCGACCCTGGTGATGGTCGCGGCCACCTACGCCACCCACAACGGCGTCGAGAAGGCCTCGTGGCTGTGGCTGGGCGGCACCTATGCCGTGATCACGGTCGGCGAGCTGTGCCTGTCGCCGATGGGCCTGTCGCTGGTGTCCAAGCTGAGCCCGCCGCGGCTGACCGCCGTGATGATGGGCGGGTGGTTCCTGTCGACTTCGATCGGCAACAAGCTGTCCGGCATCCTCTCGGGTCTGATGGACGCCTTCGAGCACAAGTCGGTCATCTTCTTCATCAACTTCGGCGGTGCGGTGGCGGCCTCGCTCGCGATTGCACTCATGATCCCGCGCATGCGCGGGGTCATGCAGCGCTACGTCGGTAAGTAGTGCGATGGCGGCGACGGCCGCCATCCGTGCACGCCCTGGTCTGTAGCCCAGAGGTTCGTCTGCGTCGCCGAGCTGCCTGCTATGCTCGATGGCGGACGTGGCGACCGGTGAATCCACCGCGGGCTCGGGGCCCGCCCAGACCCTGCCGGCCGACGGCCCGGAGGCCCCGCAGGGGCTGCAAGCCGAGACGCCGCGGCTGCAGCAGGGCGCGCAGGTCGGTCGCTACGTCGTGCTGCGTGAGCTCGGGCGTGGCGGCATGGGCGTGGTCTACTCCGCCTACGATCCCGAGCTCGATCGTCGCGTCGCGATCAAGCTGCTGCACGGCGACGACCGCTCGGACCGAACCCATCAGCACAATCGCCGGCTGGTGCGCGAGGCCCAGACGCTCGCGCGTCTCAACCACCCCAACGTCATCACGGTCCACGACGTGGGCACGTGGTCGCACTGCGTCTTCATCGCGATGGAGTACGTCGAGGGCGGGACCCTCCGGCAGTGGCTCGATCGCGGGCGACACCCGTGGCCGGAGGTCGTCGCGCGGCTGGCCGCGGCGGGTCGCGGTCTGCAGGCTGCGCACGACGTGGGCCTGGTGCACCGCGACTTCAAGCCCGAGAACGTCCTGTTGGGCACCGGCCCGGAGCCGCGCGTGCTGGTGGCGGACTTCGGCCTCGCGCGGGCCGTCGGCGAGGTCGTGGCGGATCCCGAGCGCACGCTCGACGATGGCACGCCGCTGCCACGATCGCTGGTCGGCGCCGAGCTGACCATGACCGGTGCGCTGCTGGGTACGCCGGTGTACATGGCCCCCGAGCAGCACATGGGGCGCCCGCCCGACCGCCGCACGGATCAGTTCGCGTTCGCGTTGGTGTCGTGGGAGGCGCTGTTCGGCCAGCGCGCGTTCGCGGGCAAGACCGCCGCCGAGCTGGCCTGCACCGTCACCACCGGTGCGATCACACCGCCGCCATCGCGTGCCGGGGTTCCGCGCGCGATCCATGCCGCGCTGCGGCGGGCACTCTCGGTGGATCCCGAGCAACGCTTCGGTGACCTGCGCGAGCTGCTCGCGGCACTCGAGCGCACGCAGGGCGGCGGCCGTCGCCGCACCGTCGTGGTCGCGCTCGCGACGGCCACGGTGGTCGCCAGTGCTGCGGCGCTGCTCGGCCGGTCCGCGCCACCGTGCGAGGGCGGTCCCGAGGCGCTCGCGCCGGTGTGGAGCCCGAGCCGGGCCAACGCGCTGCGCGACGCGTTCGTGGGCACCGGAGCGCCCTATGCGGAGGCGACCTTCGACCTCGTGCGCGCGCAGCTCGACACGCGCGCACAGGCCTGGCTCGAATCGCACCGCGAGGCCTGCGAGGCGACGCGCGTGCGCGGCGAGCAATCCGAAGCCGCGCTCGACCTTCGCATGCAGTGCCTGCGTCGACGCGCCCGCGAGCTCGACGCGGCGCTCGAGGTGATGCAAGACGCCGACGCCGACGTCGTGCGCAATGCCGTCGACGCCGCCCACCGTCTGCCGCAGGTCGAGGCCTGCAACGACCTCGACGCGCTGCAGAGCGCGCTGCCACCCCCATCCGACGCCGACGCCCGCACACGGCTCGGCGACTTCGAGGCCCGGCTTGCCCGCGCCGACGCGCTGCGCCACGCGGGCAAGTACGACGATGCCCGCGATCTGGTGGAGGCGCAGCGCTCGACCGCCGAAGATCTCGATCGCGCCGACGTCGACGCCGAGTTCGCACTGGCGCTCGCGCGCACCCTGCAACCGCTCGGCCAGGGCGACCCGGCGCTCACGGCTGCGAAGCGGGCAGTGTGGACCGCCCACGCGGCCCGGCTCGACGAGCTGGAGTTCAGCGCAGTCATCACCGTGTTGGCGATCATCGTCGACGAGCTGCGCAAGCCCGAGCTCGCGGGCGACTGGGTCGAGCTCGCCCGCGCGACGGCGTCGCGCATGGGCAATCCGCCGACGAAGATGGCAGAGCTGGAGCACCGCATCGCGGGCCTGCACTTCCGCGCCGGTGAGTACCAGCTGGCGCTCGAGGCCAACGACCGCGCGTTCGCACTGGTCGAGCGCGCCGACGACGACCCCATGCTCGTGACGCTGCAGGCGCAGCGCGCCTCGATCCTCATCGACCTCGGCCGCACCGCCGAGGGCATCGCCGCCAACCGCAGGGTGCTGGCGCTGCGCGAGCGCACGCTCGGGCGCGAGCACCCCAACACCGCGCGCGCACACAACAACCTCGGCAACGCGATGTTGAATGCCGGCGAACGCAAGGCCGCGATCGAGGAGTACACCGCCGCGCTCGACATCTGGACCCGCTCCCTCGGCACCGAGCACACCGACGTCGCGATGGCGCACATGAACCTCGCCAACGCCCTCGCCGAGTCGGGCGGCGCCGTGGCGGCGCGGGCCCTGCCCCACTACGAGCGTGCGATCGCGACCTGGACCCGGCTCTACGGCCCCGACGACGTCCGGGTCGGCCTCGGGCTGTCGAACCTCGCGCGCTACCAGCTCTTCAACGACCACGTCGCCGAGGCCCTGGCTGCCCTCGAGCGCTCGATCGAGATCGCCGAGCACACGCAGGGGCCGGAGCACCCCGACCTCGTGTTCCCGCTGCTCAACGTCAGCGACGCGCAGACCAGCCTCGGCAACTTCACGGCCGCCGCCGAGGCGTCCGCACGCGCGCTGGTGATCGCCCGCAGCGCCTTCGAGGGCTCACACCCGATGATCGCGCGGGCGCAGGCCATGCATGCCACCGCACTACTGCACGGGCAGCAGCGTCGCGTCGATGCCAACCTGGGGGTCGAGCACGCCGTGCTCGACGCTGCCGTCGCGGAGCTCGAGGACGCGATGGCGATGCAGACCGAGCTCGCCGTGCGCAACGACGAGCTCGGCCTCACGAAGTACGCGCTCGCGCAGGCGCTGCTCATCGGCGGTGGCGACCGGGTCCGCGTCCGCACGCTCGCGCAAGAGGCGGTCGTGCTGTTCGCCGCCGACCCGTACCAGCGCGAGCTGACCCAGGCGTTCGTCGATCGGCTGTGAGCGGCGGTTGGCCGCCTGTCCGCATCGGCTTCAGCCCCGCTCGCGCTCGGCCGCCGCCGCGGATTCCTCCTCGCCGTCGTCGCGGTACGCCCCCGCGGCGCGCTGCCACGCCCGGCTCGCTGCACGGTGGTCCCCGCGCGCGCGCTCGATCGCCGCGAGTTCGGCGTACGCGTCGCCCAGCATGCCGGGTCGACGATCGCGCCTGCCCTCCAGCTCGACGAGTGCGCGCTCGATCGTCGCCGCTGCTTCGCCGAGCTGGCCACTGTTTCGCAGCGCCTGCGCAAGCGCCTGCCGTGCGACCGGAAGCGTGCGTGCGTCGTGCTGCACCGCGTCGAGTTCATCGACCAGCGTGCGCAGGATCGAGGTCGCCTCGCCCGCCTCGCCCGCAGCGAGCAGCAGGCCCGCGAGGTTCAAGCGCGGCGCATGAGTGATCTCGTGGGTCGGGCCGTGGCTGCGCGACAGTGCGGCCACAGCCTCGCGCTGGGTCGCGAGATCCGGCCGACCGAGTTCGACGAGGATCCCGCCCAGTAGATCGAGCAGCTGCCCTCGCCGGTGCGCGTTGGGACCGAGCAGTGCATCGAGATCGGCGATGGCCTCGCGGATCGCCAGCTCGGCGGCGCTCGGGTCCCCCGCCAGCAGCTCCGCGACCGCCAGCCCGTGCAGGGCGGTGACCAACTTCTCGTCGAGGCCGAGCGAGCGCGCCGCGGCCACTGCGTCGCGCGCGGCCGCTCGCGCACGTGGGCGGTCCTGGGTGATCGAGTACAAGCCGAGCGCGGCCGTCGACCACGTGGCCCGCAGCCGCGGCGGTGCCCCAGCGCGATCGAGCTGCACGCGGGCGTCCTGCAGCCAGCGCCACGCGGCCTCGTGATCTTGTCGCTCGGCGGCGAACCCCGAGAGCTCGGACGCGCTCTCGACGGCAAGCGCGGCGTCACCGGCTGCGCTCGCATGGCCGAACGCCGCTTGGTACCAGCGCCCCGCCGCCGCGGTGTTGCCGGCGCGGATCTCGAGCTTGGCCAGAAGATGCGCCGCCTGGCCAAGGACCGCATCGCCGTAGGCCACCGCTGCATCATCGACGACCGCAGTGAGGATCCGACGCGCATCCTCGACCGCGCCCACCTGCAGCGCTGCGGCGGCCGCATCGAGCTGCGCAAGCCCACGCAGTGCCGGCGGCTCGACGAAGGAGGCGCCGGTGCAAGTCCGCCGCTCCACGTGCTGCTGCACGGCCGCCGCCAACGCGGCCAGCGAGCCTGTGTCCGCCTCGTCGATCGCATCGAGGAGCGCGCGGGTCTCGGTCCGTGCGGTGTCGAGGCACGCGATCTCGACTGGGTTCGGCAGTCGCTCGCACGCGAGCCGCAGCTCGGAGCTCCACGACGCAAGATGGGCATCGAGGCGCACGACGACGCGGTCGAGCTGTCGTTGCTCCGGGCTGCCGAACGGTGCGTCCACGCGCGCGCGCAGATTCGCCTGCGCCACAGGACTCCAGCGCGGGAACGCCAGGGCGAGCAACGCGGCCGGCTCGTGGCGAGCAGCCGCATCGCACGCGACTGGATGGTGCTCACGGGTGCCAGGCAGCGAACTCCACCCGAGTGCGAGTGCAGCGGCGCTCGCCGCTCCCGCCCACGCCAGCGCTCGCGCTGCCGACGGCTGGCTCGCACGCCGCAGCGCCGAGGCGAACGCGTGCATGCTCGAGAATCGCTCGCGGGGATCGATACGCATTGCCCGTGACAGGACGCGCGACAGCGCTGCTGTGGGCGGTCGAGCGGGCAACGCAGGATCGGGTGAGCCCAGCAGACGCGCCGCCACCTTCGCCAGCGCGTACTGGTCGCTGCGCGCATCCACCGATCCGCCGGCGCGTTGCTCTGGCGACATGTAGATCGGTGTGCCGCCCCCCTGGGCGCCGCGGGTGGCGACCGCGAGGCCGAAGTCCGAGACGCGCACCACGCCGGCGTCGGTACGCAGCAGATTGCTGGGCTTCACGTCACAGTGCACCAGCCCTGCGTCGTGGGCCGCCGCGAGCCCCAACGCCGCCTGCACCACCGCATCCATGATCTCGTCAGGACGGGGTCGGCAGGTACGCCACCACGACTCGAGGTCGCCGCCATCGACGCGGCGCATGACGACGTACGCGCGGCCCTCCGCCCACCCGAGGTCGAACACCTCCACGACGTGGGGGTCGGTGATGCGCGCCTGCGCCCGTGCTTCACGCAGGATCGCGGCCTGCGATGGGTCACCCACCGCGACCAACGGATGCAGCACCTTGATGGCCACCTCGCGCTGCATCCGTGGATCGCGGGCCACGTAGACCGTGCCGAAGGCCCCCGCACCAAGCCATTGCCGCAACTCGTACCGTCCCAGCCGCACCGGCGTGGCGCTGCCCAGCAGACTGCCCTTGATGCGCGCCACGACGCGGCGCAGCTCGAGCGTGTCGGTCGGTGGTGCCGCCTCCTGGACACGCGCAGCCGCGATCGCCTCGGGTTGTCCCGCGCCCATGCCCCTGGTATCTACGATGATACGTGCCGACCGACGACGTTGCACTCCTGCTCGCGTGGCGTGCGGGCGACCGCGACGCCGGCGGCGACTTGATCGAGCGATACGCCGAGACACTGCTGCAGTTCTTCCGCAACAAGGTGAGCGGGCCCGTCGATGACCTCGTTCAGCAGACCTTTCTGACCTGCGTCGAGCACCGCGACGACGTGCGCGACCCTTCGCGGTTTCGGGCCTACCTGCTGACCGTCGCACGGCGCGTGCTGCTCGAGCACTACCGCGTGCGCTCACGCGACCGTCACCACTTCGACCCGCTCACGACCTCGGTGTGGGACGTCGATGCTTCGCCCAGCAGCATCGCGGCCGATCGACAGGAGCGACAGCTCCTGGTCGAAGCGCTACGGCGCATCCCGCTCGACTTCCAGGTCGCGCTCGAGCTCTACTACTGGCAGGACCTGTCGGGCCCCGAGCTGTGCGAGGTCCTCGCGCTGCCCGAGGGAACCGTACGCAGTCGCCTGCGACGCGGCCGCGAGCTGCTTCGTTCGCAGATCGAGGCACTCGCCGCTGACAACGCGCTGCTCGACGCCACGCTCGGTGAATTCGAGCGCTGGGCCGACGCTGTGCGCGACGCGGTCGAGCACTGACACGCGTCATCCCGCCTGGCGTGCCACCCAGGCCTTCGCGTCGGCGGCGGCGCGCGCAAGTTCCTCGTCGGTCATCATCGAGCCCAAGGTGAGGCGATCGGGACGGTCGAGACTCATCGATTCGATCGCGCGCGCGCCGGCGACCGCGAGCTGGGAACCTTGGGCGCTCAGCTCCTCCGACTTGGTGCCGCCGCCGACATCCGGGACGTCGAGTGACGCCTCGCACAGCGCAGGGTCATCGAGCACTTTGACGAGCTTCGGCCCGAGCTCTTTGTAGAACCTCCGCATCGAGCCGAGCCCGGAGACCGCCTCGCAGCGGACGTACGCGTTGCCGTCGGCGAGCAGCTCGAGCAGGCGATCGCGTGCGGTCGGATCGGCGCCGACGAGCTTCGCCCAGGCGCGCGCCGCCGCGCCGCGCACCGCCGGCTCCGCGTGCGACGAGAGCCCTTGCACCGCAGTGAGGATGCGTGCGCGTAGCGGGTCGGCCTCGTCATCGGCAACCATCGTGTCGAGCACCCGCCACAGGCGCGACGGCGGGCCGGCCGGGTCGAGCGCCGCGAGTGATAGCTCGCGTTCGGGTCGTCCGACGGGCAGCCGCCACAGCGAGGCGAGCGCATGGTCCTTCACCGCCTGGTTGGGGTGGCTGCGCGCGGCGTCGGCCAGCGCCTCCATCAACAACTTGTCGTTGACGAAGACCGGCTGCCCCATGAACTCGGACATCGCAGAGATGATGGCATCGAGCACCTCAGGGTCCGCGGTCCGCATTCGTGCCGCCAGCACCTTTGCGCCGGCTGCGGTTGGGGCCTTGGACATCGCAACCCCGATCAGTGCGTCGCCGGCCAGCTTGGGTGTCGGTGCGGTCGCAGCCACCCACGCCAGTGCGTCGGCGCTACCGTCGACGCGGTCGTCGTCGGTCAGCGCGTCGTCCTGGGCGCGGGCGATCATCTGCGCGGCGGCAGCCTTCGCATCGGCCGCGACCTCGAGTTCGAGCGGCCCGAACGGCACACCGTAGCCGCCCGCGTCGGGGCCGACCGACACGCGCTCGGCCTCGCCGGCGCTTGCGACGGACTTCCCGGCGTCGCTGGGCGCCGATTCGCGGTCGCATGCAACGAAGAGAGCGCACAGGGAGAATGCGAGTCGGATCTTGGTCATCTCGCGCCCCCCAGAGGAACGAGTCGACACTTCGATCAGACACCCGCGCGTGAGCTAGCAGCCAGTCGTGACCCGTGGCGCGAGAACGACGTCATCGGAGGCGAGGGGATGAAGACGTGCCGGGCGCATGCCGCGGCTCGACGCATCACCGGGGCTTCTTCGGCACCGCACCGCCCGCTACCGCGGTGGCCCCATGGGCACTGCCGGGTCCGAACGCATCGATGCAGCCGCGGATGATCGCCGACTGATCCTCTTTGAGCTCCACCGGCGCGCTGTCCAGCGCATGCACGATGCACGCGCCGACCTCGACGCTGGCGGTCTTGGTGCACTGCGCGATGACCATGGGCAGCTGGGTGCCCTTGGCGCTCTCCCACTTGGCGAGCGTCTCGCCCTCGTAGAAGCGCTTCATGAAGCGGTCGTACGCAGGGCCGACCGCCGCGCACGCCTTGTCGAGCGACTTCTCCGGCTTCTTGCCCGGCGGCAGCACGCACACCGCTTCGATTGCCTTGGCCTTGGCTTCGTCGGCGGCGGCCTTGGCCTTCTCGTCGGCCTCGCGCTTGGCCTTGCGCTCCGCGAGGCGCTTGTCGAGATCGGCGTCGGACGCCTTCGAGTCGTCCTGCTTGGCGGCGGGCTCGGTCTTCTTGCCGCCGTCGCAGGCCGCGACGAGCAGGCAGGGAATCAGCACCCAGGTCGGCGATGACGCGAACTTCATGCCGGCACAGGATACCGGAGGCACGCCGTCGCCCGCGTCGACTCCGCGGTATGCTCACCCCGCCGTGGTGATCCCGATCCGTCGTCCCCGCCATCGCGTCGTTGCCCGCATGACCGCCGCGCTCACGCTGGCGACCGCGTGCGGCGGCGACAAGCCGGGCGCAGGGGCGGCCCGGGACGGGGGTGCGGCCGCGGCCACCACCACGCCGGGTGATCCGTCGACGAAGCCCGACGGGCCGGCGGACAAGCCGGTGGCGCCGCTGCAACGCGCGAGCGCGGCTGCCCCGGGCAAGGCCAAGGGCGCCTCGCAGCTGGGCTTCGACCTCGCGTTGCTGTCCTCGCTGTACGCGCTCGACGGCCGCGCAATCGCGGCGTCGTGGGGCGCCGCTGGCGAGGGCGAGCCCCAAGCAGCGCGCGACGACGATCTGGGGACCGCATGGCGGTGCGTCCCTGCCGAGGGCCAGCCGTGCGCGATGGGGCTGTCGTTCGCGGAGCCGGTGTCGCTGCGGGCGGTGCGACTGTTCGCGGCCGCAGGCCCGCGCTGGAACGACTACCGCGCGCACCCGCGACCGAAGCACGTCCGCGTGCACACCGACGCGGGCTGGTTCGACGCCAAGCTCGACGACGGCGCAGCGCACCACTACGTCGTACTCGACGCGTCGGTGAAGACCACGACCGTCGCGATCGAGGTCACCGACGTCTACGCCAGCAAGAAGCCCGCACCGCTGTGGTTCGCCGAGCTCGAGGCCTTCGGCGACGACGGCCCCATCCGGCCGCCGCTGCCATTCGACCCCGCGCGTACCGTGGTCTCGTTCGAGACCGAGGCGTGGAAGAGCGACGCCGGCTCCCACGGCATCCGCGTCGCCTTCCTCGAGGAGCTCGGCCAAGACGGCGCGCTGCACCGACGGACCCGGGGCACCGCCGTGCACGGCCGTGCGGGCGATCGCTTCGCGGTCATCGAGCGCCGCTTCGGCACCGACTGCGTGCACGGCCGCGGTGCGTACCTGCTGCTCGATCGCACCACGCGCGTGATGTTCCCGCTCGGCGACAAGGCCGACGTGCCGGCGACCGTGACGCTGCGCAAGGACGGCCTCGGCGCGCTGTTCGTCCGCGAAGGCGCGCCGGAGCACACGCGTGCCCTGGTCTACGAGAACGACGCGCTCGTGCGACACGTGCCGCGAACCAAGAAGGGCGAGACCGACGCGCAGTTCGCCGCGCGGCTCGGCTTCACCGGCGTCGCCGAGCGCCGCGGCGCGGCCAAGCCGGGCGATGCGATCGCCGGCTGCGTGAGCGGCGTGAAGGAAGAGGCACTGGTGCAGCAGGTCGCCACCGCGCTCGGGCTCGAGAACCTCCGTGCCGCAGACGCCAGCGTGTGTGCGATCGGCACCTCGGAGCGCGCCGTGGTCGGCACCGACGGTGCGGCCTGCGGCGCGCGCTGGTACGCCGCGGTGGTCGGCGCGGGCAACGAGATCGTCGCGCAGAACCTCGCAGGCGACGGGGATGGGGACGGCGCGGAGTTCACGGTGATCGCGGGCGTCGGCGTGGTGCTCGAGGGCAGCCGTGGTGCCGGGCTGTCGAGCGACCTGTGGCTGCTCGCCCCGAGCGGCATCGAGATGTTGGTGAAGGGCGGCGCCCTGGCGGTGCGCGAGCCCAAGGCATGTCGCCCGTGCCAGCCGGCGACGCCGGTCGAGCCCGCGGACACCGACACCGACGGCCCCGCGCCCGACGGCGGCGACGGTGCACCCGCGAACGACGACGGTGCACCCGCGAACGACGGCGGTGCGCCGCCCGACGACGATGCGGCGCCCGGCGGCAGCGACGATCCCCCGACCCATGACGATGCCGCGGGCAAGCTGCCCGACGTGCGCGACCTACCCGACCCGCGACGCGACGACGACGAGCCCTAGGCGCCCGCGGACCCACGCAGGCCTCCCCGCACGATGCTCGACCCCTGCCCCGACGAAGCCGCGGTGCTGCGCTACCTCGCGGGCGAGGCGGGCGTGGAGGCGCTCGCACTCGAGGCCCACGTCGATCGCTGCACGCTGTGCCGCCGATGGTTCGCGGAGCTCGCACGCACCTCACTGGGCCTGCCCGCGGTCGCGGTCAGCGACGACGATGCGGCGGGACCCAGCCTCGGTGAACACCTGCCGCCGGGCACCGAGGTCGGTCGCTACCGCGTGCTGCGGGTACTCGGCAGCGGCGGGCTCGGGGTCGTGTACGCCGCTGCCGATCCACGGCTTCGCCGCACCGTGGCGCTCAAGGTGCTACGCACCGAGGTCGCGCAACGACGCCGCACGCCTGCTCGCCGAGGCCCGTGCGATGGCGAAGCTCTCGCATCCCAACGTGTGCGCGGTGCTCGACGTCGGCGTTATCGACGGGCGGTGGTTCCTCGCGATGGCACTGCTCGAGGGCGGCACGCTGGCGCAGTGGCTCGACCAGTCGCGTCCGCGCGCGGCGATCCTGCAGCGCTTCACCGAGGCAGCGCGCGGACTGCTGGCGGTGCACCGCGTCGGCGTCATCCACCGCGACTTCAAGCCCAGCAACGTGCTGCTCGACGCCCACGGCACCGCGCAGGTGTCGGACTTCGGACTGAGCGCCGAGCTCCGCGAGAGCACCGAGGCCCACGGCGGCACGCCGCATTACATGGCCCCCGAGCAACGCGACGGCGGCGGTGATGCGCGGGTCGATCAGTTCGCCTTCGGCGTCGCACTCGGAGACGCACTGCGAGGGCCGTCGTTGCCGAGTTGGCTGCTCGAGCTCGTCGCGCGATGCACCGCCATCGACCCCGCCGCGCGATACCCCGACATGGCCGCGGTGCTCGCCACCCTCGAGCGTCGCGGTGGCTCGCGCCTGCGCCGGGCCGCACGTCTGGGCGCCGTCGCCACCGTCGGGGTCGCGGCGGTGATCGGTGCGACCGTGATCCCGCGCAGTGGGTCCCCCGAGCGGGCCGACGCCGCCGAAGCACCGCCGCCCGCGGCTGCTCCGATCGACACCGAGGTGCGCGCGCGGATCGATCGCGCGGTCGCGCGGGATCTCGCCGGCGCAGAGCCCACGATCATGATCGAGATCGAGGCCGCGATGGCGGTCGCGCTCTCGCACGGCGACGCCGCCGGCATCGCCCTGTCACGCCTCGCGCGGGCCGAGGCGCTGGCCAAGTTCGGTCGTCTGCAGGCCGCCTACGACGAGCACGCGCGCGCGTTCGAGCTGGCCACCACGATCCCGCGCGATGACATCGCGGTCGACGCGGCTGCCGCCGCGGTGAGCTTGCTGGTCGACCTCGGCCGCGCCGACGAGGCCGACCAGTGGCTCCGCCGCGCCGAGGCCACGCTGGCCCGCATCGATCAACCCGACACCCACAGCGTCGCGGGTGTCGAGGTCGCCAGGGCGCGCGTGGCCGAGTCGGCGCACGACCTCGAAGGCGCGAGGGTCCGGCTACGACGCGCGATCGAGCTGCTCGCCGCCGCGGCACCCCGGCTCGACGGCGAGCGCGCGGTCACGCTCTCTCGGCTCGCGCAGATGGAGGCGCGCATGGGCGACGGCGCGTCCGCTCGTCGTCACTTCGCCGAGTCGATCGCACTGGCCTCGATCGTCAGCGGTCCGCAATCCGTCGAGGTCGCCGAGACCGAGGCCAACCTCGCGTTCCTCGAGGCCGAGCACGGCGAGTTCGAGGCCGCACGCGTGCGGCTCGAGCGGGCGCGCAGCTCGATGATCCGCGAATTCGGCGAGGCCCACGACGACATCGTCGCGCTCGACTCCAACCTCGCCAGCTTGATGCTCCGCACCCGCGCCTTCGACGATGCGCTCCGGCTCGTCGACGCCACGCTCGCGCGCGCCCCGGAGCGGCGCCCAGTCACGTGCGTGCTGCGAGAGCAACGTGCGCTGGCGTTGATGGGGCTGACCCGCGAGGCCGACGCCGTGGCGCCGCTGCAGTCCGCCATCGACTGCTACGACGCCGTGCTCGGACCGGGTAGCCGCGAGGCCGAGCTGGCGGGCGTCGATCTCGAACGAATCCGCGGCAACGGGGCCGCCCCGCAGTGATCGTCTTGCCACTGGCCGTCGACGCTCGACATCCGCCGCGGGCGTGACGGCGCGGTGTACCATCCCCCGCCGATGGCACGACGTCGGAGGGTCTCGCTGCTGTGGCTGGTGTTGCTCTCCTGCGCCGGCGGGAGCAAGCCAGGCGTGGGCACCAAGCGGCCCGAGATCCTCGGTGATCGCTGTGACATGGCCGCGAAGCAGGCCGCGCCGCTCATCGTCGACTGGAGCTCGCAGGCGCGCAGCCGACTCGAGGCCGCGGTGCGCAGCGGGCCGGTCGTGCCGGTGCGCGTGAGCGACTGCGAGATCGAGCCACTGTGGCAGTGCCAGCTGCCGGCGAGCTACGCCTATCAGCCCAGCTCGGTGCGACGCGAGGCCGAGCACATCGCCGATCGCAACGCGCTCTTCGCCCGCATTCCGACCACCGCGGTCTCACTCGAGGCGACCATCGCCGCCGGCTCCGAGCTGCAGGTCGACAAGACCACCGTCGGTCGCTTCGCACTCCCCACGCTCGCGCTGGCGGAGAACCAACTGGTCGGCCAGTGCACCGGCGCGACGCACTTCATCTCTGCGGTCGACGTCGGGGCGTTCGAGTTCTCGAGCGGCCGCAAGCTCGACGCGGACGCGAAGGTCACGGTCGGCAACGCCGGCGGCGGGATCTCGCACGGATCCGAGCACCAGGTGCTCGCCGCCGACGGCGAGCTGCAGCGCTGCGCCGACGAGGCCGGCGACGCCGCGGCACCGCGTGAGGGCTGCCGCGCGCCGATCCAGATCGACCTCACGCCGCTGCAGCCCTCGCTGACCAAGGACGAGTTCCTCGCGATCGGCGTGAAGGGCAGCCAGCTCGCCTTCGACACCTGCCACGTCGGCAAGCAGCTCGGCGGTCGCTCGGGGGTGAACCTGCTGGTGTACGTGATCGCCGAGCCGAGCGGCTCGCTCTCGCTGCGCTACCCCGGCCCGCCGCCCGAGCCGGCCTACGACGACTGTCTGCGCAGCGTGTGGAGCAGCCTCCGGGTCGAGCCCTTCACCGGCCCAGCGCTCGTGTTGGAGGCGATGGTCTACGACCTGTCCGTGCAGCCCGGCGAGGGCCGCGAGCAGGTCCACGCGGCGATCCGCCGCTCCTACCTCGACAACTTCAGCCGCGCCGAGCCCGGCATTCCGCCGCGCACGATCGGCGAGCAGATCCACTACGACTACGCGCGCAACGGCGTGACCGCCACCGATGCATGGCAACCGCGATGACGCGGTGCAGACCGTCGC
This sequence comes from Deltaproteobacteria bacterium, assembly GCA_016709225.1. NCBI lineage: Bacteria > Pseudomonadati > Myxococcota > Myxococcia > Deltaproteobacteria bacterium. The sequence continues at coordinate 765,997 of JADJEE010000012.1, forward strand.
GAGCCGCCCCGCCAGTGGTCGTTCTAACAGCCCGAGAGCGCTGCGCGCAGGGCGTCGATCAGCCGATCCGTCGCCTCGGCCGCCGCCTTCGACACGCCGGTCAGCTGCAGGTACCCGTGGGGCAGCGACGGCTCCCGCAGCAGCTGCACCGCGACGCCGTGCTCGCGCAGGCGCTCGGCGTACGCGAGGCCCTCGTCGCGCAGTGGATCGAAGCCCGCGATCGTCACCAACGCGGGCGCGAGTCCATGCAGCGCATCGGCGCGCAGCGGTGAGACCCGCGGGTCGGCGCGGTCGAGCTCGCCGAGCGCGTGGCGCTCGAACCACTGCATCAGCGGCTCGGTGAGCCACGGTCCGTCGGCGAAGGCCCGCCGCGAGGCGTAGCTGCCGGCGACGTCGGTGTTGGGATAGATGAGCACCTGCAGCGCTGGCTGCGGCTCGCCGTGCAGCGCCAGCTGCTGACACAGCACCGCCGCGAGGTTGCCACCGCGGCTGTCGCCACCGACCGCGATCCGCTGCGACGCGATGCCGAGCCGCGGTGCATTCGCCCGCAGCCATCGCATCGCCGCCAGCGCGTCGTCGGCCGCCGCCACATACGGCACCTCGGGCGCGAGTCGATAGTCGACCGCGACGACCGTCATCCCGCCGCGGACCGCGAAGGTGCGGCAGATGGTGTCGTGCGACTCGAGGTCACCGATGACGCCACCCCCACCGTGGAAGTACAGCAGCGCCGCGTCGCCGTGGGCGGTGTGCGGGCGGTAGCTGCGGGCCGCGATCGCGCCGTCGTCACCCGCCATGCGCAGCTCCTGGGTGGTGACGCGTGGCGGGTCGCGCTCGAGCACGCGCATGCGTCGGTACTCGCGACGGGCCCGCGCGACGCTGCCGTGCTCGATGGGTCGGTGTCGCGCCGCCTTGCGCAGCAGATCGGCCCACTGCACCTGCGGATCGAGCCGGTGCCCACCGTGCTCGACCGGCATGCGCGCGAGCATGCGCTGCACCACCGGCGCAGGCAGACGGCCCAGCGTGCGCGCGATCGCGGCCTCGACGCGCTGCCGCGCGGCCTTGAGGCGGCCGCGCGCGCCATCGGAGCCGTGATCGTCGCGTGCCACGGCCGAGGGCCCTAGCCTTCCTTGCTGGCGAACAGGCGCAGCATGTCGACGCAGCGCGCCGAGTAGCCCCACTCGTTATCGTACCAGGCCACGACCTTGAAGAAGCGGTCGTTGAGCTCGATGCCGGCCTTGGCGTCGAAGATGCTGCTGCGCGGGTCGCCGATGAAGTCGCTCGAGACGACCTCGTCCTCGGTGTACCCCAGCACGCCCTTCATCGGCCCCTCGGCGGCGGCCTTCATCGCGGCGTTGATGTCGGCCAGCTTGGTGGCCTTCTCGGTGCGGAAGGTCAGATCGACCACCGACACGTCCGCGGTGGGCACGCGGAACGACATGCCGGTGAGCCGACCCTTGAGCGCCGGGATGCACAGCGTGACGGCCTTCGCGGCGCCGGTGCTGGCGGGGATGATGTTGGTGTACGCGTTGCGACCGCCCCGCCAGTCCTTCTTCGACGGGCCGTCTTGGGTCGGCTGCGTCGCGGTGGCGGCGTGCACCGTCGTCATCAGGCCCTCGGCGAGGCCGAAGGTGTCGTGGATGACCTTGGCGACCGGCGCCAGGCAGTTGGTCGTGCACGACGCGTTCGAGATGATGGTGTGCTTGCTGGGATCGTACAGCTCGTGGTTGACCTTGTACGCGAAGGTCGGGACCTGCTCGGGGCTCTTGGTCGGGGCCGAGAGCACGACCCGCTTCGCACCCGCGTCGATGTGCTTGTGGGCGCCCTCGTAGTCGAGGAAGATCCCGGTCGACTCGAGGACGTAGTCGACGCCGAGATCCTTCCACGGCAACTTCGACGGATCCTTCTCGGCCAGGCAGCGCGTGGTCTTGCCGGCCGCACGGAAGCCACCCTCGACGACCTCGACCGGCTGTCCGAAGCGACCATGGGTCGAGTCGTAGCGCAGCAAGTACGCGAGGTTGTCCGCGGGCACGAGGTCGTTCACGGCGACGACCTCGATGTCCTCGCTGCGCGCGGCCATGCGGTACACCAGACGGCCGATGCGGCCGAACCCGTTGATTGCGACTCGGATGGTCATGTTCGTTTCCTGGCCGACGAAGACGTCGCCGGCGTAGCTGCGGCGACCTTAATGGCCTTTGGCCCCGCGGATCAAACGACATCGATCGCCGGGCGCCGCCCGCCACACGCAGGCACTGCGCTGCAGTGGGAGCCAACGCACAGATCCTCGCGCGCGGGCAGACGGCGTCGCAAGGCTTGCCGCGCGCGTGCGCCCGAGCCGCGCGACCGTGGTACGAAGGCGGCAGTGACGAGCGACGTCCCTGCCCTCTCCGGCACGATCTACATCCCCGACACGTCCTCGCTGGTCGAGAACCCCGACGCACTCGACCGGCTGCTCACCGACGGCAACGTCGTGGTGTTGCTGCATCAGGTCATCGAGGAGCTCGGCCGCCTGCAGGGCAGTCGCAACAAGTCCGACGGCGTGCGCGCCGCGGCGCGCACGGCCACGCGCAAGCTGCTCACGCTGCGCAGCCAGGGCCACATCCGCCACGACCTCGACGGCATCCTGCGCGCGCCCGATCCCGCGAAGATTCCGCGCACGCCGCAGGGCGGTGTGATCGCGTGGGAGCCGGCCGGGCCCACGTTGCCGCCCTACGACACCGCGAGCGGCGACAACCTCATCGTCGCGGGCGCACGACGCGTGACCCTGCTGGCCGAGGCCGCCAAGCCCGGTGCGTTCACCGTCAACGTCGTCTCGGAGGACAACAACGTCCTGCTCAAGTGCGACGCGATGGGGCTGCACGCCGAGAACCTGCGCTACGGCAAGCTCGAGCTCGGCGGGCTCGACGAGGTCTACCGCGGCTACGCGACGCTCGAGGTCGACGAGGCCACGCTGCAGTCCTTCTTCGACAGCGGCGAGGCCGGTGAGCGGCGGCTGTCGCTGGCCGCAGTCGAGGCGGTCGCGGGCGCGCGCATCGGCGACGACATCGTGTGGAACACCGGCGTGGTGCTGAGTTGTGGTGAGCGCACCGTGCTCACGCGCGCCGATCTCGACGTCGGCGAGCTGCAGGACCTGCGCTACGCGCAGTACTGGGATCGCAAGCGCCACACCTACGGCCCGCGGCCGGTGCTGGGCATGACGCCGCGTGATCCCTACCAGTGTTTCGCGATGGAGTTCCTGCTCGATCCCGAGGTCCAGCTGGTCGTGCTCGACGGCCCCGCCGGCTCGGGCAAGACCCGCATGATGGTCGCCGCCGCGCTGTACCTACTGCTGGGCCAGCCCACCAACGTACGCTTCGCCAACGGCTCGAGCCTGGCGCACACCAATCGCTTCGACAACGGCCTGTTCCTGCTGCGACCCGAGCACCCGTCGTCGAACTACGAGCTCGGCTTCCTGCCCGGCGATCACGATCAGAAGCTGTCGCCCTGGCTCGAGCCGTTGCTGCAGCACATGCGCTCGCTGTCGGCGCTCAACGAGCATGATTTCGTGCACGACCTCGAGCAGCGCGAGCAGCTGCACAAGCTCTCGACCGCGATGCTCCGCGGCCTCGACATCGAGCGCTCGGTGGTCCTGGTCGACGAGCTGCAAAACGGCGACCGCCACCTCGCCAAGACCCTGATGAGCCGCTTCTGCGAGACCTCGAAGGTCGTGCTGGCCGGCTGTCTCGACCCGGTGCAGATCGACAACCCCTACGTCGACTGGCGCAGCAACGCGTTGACCCGTGTGAAGCAGACCTACAAGGGCTTCGGCCGCTACGTCGCGCAGATCAGCCTGGTCAACAACTACCGCGGGCCGATCTCGAAGAAGGCCGACGAGCTGTAGCGGCGGGTTTTAGGGTTTGATGCTGCCGAACATGATGCCGTCGAAGCCGGACGTGTCGATCTCGTCGCCGCAGTAGCTGGCCTTGCCGGCGAGGTGCCCGGCGAACACGATATTGTCCTGCGAATCGACGGCGATCGCCTCACCGACGGCATCCGATCCGGCCATGCTCGCAAGCGATCGCTGTGCGAGCAACGAGCCATCGTCGGCGCTGTAGCGGGTGATGAAGAGATCCTTCGTGCCGGCGCTGACGACCGCCCCGCCCCCGAGATCGCAGCTGCCCGAGAAGCCCGAGGTCATCAAGATGTCACCGTTGCCATCGATGTGGGTGTCGGCCCACGTGAGCGCGGTCCCTTGCTGGTCGCACGGCAGCTGCCGGACCCACAGCACGTCGCCGGTCGCGGCGTCGAACTTTGCGAGGAAGAGGTCGAGGACTTGATCCGAGAAATCGACCGGACCCGCACCGAAGTCGACCGTTCCCAGGCCGAACCCGGCCACCACGATGTTGCCATCGTCGGTCACGTCGACGCTGTAGATGTCGGTGAGTGCGCTTCCGGGTTCGCCACCGATCGTCTTCGTCCACACCAGGGACCCATCGGTAGCATCGCGCCGACTGACCACACTGGTGAACTCGTTCCACGAGTAGCCGACGAGGTAGAACCCGTTGGCGTCGTCGATCGCGGCGCCATGGCTCCACGTCCAGTCGCCGCTATCCACCGACCACAGGTGAGTGCCGTCGCTGCCGTCGTACTTGGCGACGAGCGTGCGGCCGTCGGCATCGGCAGGAAAGCTCGGACCGCCGAGGTCGAAGGACACGGGAGTTCCACCGATGTCGGCCGCGACGTAGACATCACCGGCAGCGTCCGCCGCGGCCGTACCCGAGTCGGTGACGAAGGAGTTGGTGCAGAACCCGTGGGACCACACGTGAGCGCCGCTGGCGTCTGCGTAGCGTGCGACGAAGATGCCGCCACCGGACGAGGAATCATCGAGCGGCGGACAACTGACTTCGCCGCCACCGAAGTCGACCGTCCCGACCGCACCGAGGACGTTGGGCTGGTGGCTGAAGTAGCCGGCGGCAAAGACATCGCCGCTGCTGGGCTCGATCGCGAGGCCGACCACGGAGTTCTGCGCGCTGGCGAGCTCGTCGACCGTGCTGAGGCAGTGATGCCACTGCTCGACGCCGTACGACGCGGTCAGCTTGGTCACGAAACCCGCCGTGAACGCCGGGATACATGGCGCGCCCGAAGGCGAGCCGAACTGGAACACGCCTCCGCTGTAGTAGCCGCCGACGAAGACGCTGCCGGCGTCGTTGGCTGCGATCACACGCGGGTGCCCGTAGACATCGTCAGCGGCCCCGCCGAGCGCCCGTAGCCACCGCATGTCGGTCAGCTGGACCTCCACCTCGACGTCGTCGTAGGGCGTGAACATGCAGCTCTGGTCGGAGCCTGCGCACGGCCCCGACCACCCGCGAGCCTCGAGCTGACCGGGCTCGGCGGTGAGCGTCACCTCCGTGCCGGGCTCGAACACCGCACTGCACTCGGCACCGCAGGCGATGCCGATCGGCTCCGAAGAGATCGTCCCTTCGCAGCCGGTCGGCACCACCGTCACGGTGACCCCGGAGCCACCCGAGCTCGAACCCGACTCGCTGCCCGACGCCGTGCCATCGCTGGCGGTGCTGGTCGAATCTGCGGTGCTCGGCGCAGTCGTGCCGGAGTCCGCGTCGCTGGAGTCGCCCGGCGTGCCCGTGGTCGTCGTGAGGCCAGTTGCATCGGTCGCACTCGTGCCCCCGCTGGTGTCTGCGACGACGCCGATGTCACCGGAGCACGCGCTGCAGAACACCAGGGTCGTCACCAGGCGTCGATCGAGAAGGTCTGTCATTCGCCCAGGCTTGGTGGGGCCGCGGGGGGCGAATCGATCACGCGCGACCACGTCGCCTCGCTCGCGTTGACTCACGCGTGCACCCACCAAGGTGCGCGCGCTGGTCTTCGTTGCGTGCAGATCCAGCAGGTCGGAGTGCCGCCGCTCGTCCCCATGAGCGAACACACGACGATGACGATGACCGATCGGGCCCTCGCATCTCCACCAACCCGGTCGAGCTACGCTCGTGTCGTTGTCGATGTCGATCCCAGAGCCGGCCGCGGACGCGGTGGCCGCGTCGTCCGTGGCCGACACGCTCCGCGCGACCGGCCCGCTGGTCCTGCGGGTCTGCCGCGGCATTCTGCACGACGGACCCGACGCCGAAGATGCCGCTCAGGAGGCGCTGGTCGCCCTCGCGAAGGCCCTGCGGGGGTTTCGCGGCGAGTGTTCGCTCGCCACGTACGCGACTCGCATCGCGATGCGAACCGCGATGCGTCAACGCGCCCTCCGGCGGCGCCTCGATCTCGCCCACACCGGCGAGCGTCCGACCGCCGACGTGCCGGCTGGGGCGCTCCCGAGCGCCGAGCTCCGCTTGCTCGTCACATCGCTGCTCGATCGGCTTCCGCGCGAGCAAGCCGACGCCTTGGCCCTGCGGTTCGTGCTCGGCCATACGCCGGCCGAGATCGCCGAGATCTGCGGGGCGCCGGTGAACACGATCCGCAGCAGGATCCGGCTCGCCCGGAGCGCGCTGCGGTCTGCCATCGCAGATCATCCCGCATTGCGCGAGGACGTAGAGGTCGACGATGAGTGATCGCGAACCCACCCACGCGCGGGGAGACGGCGGCCCCGCGATGACCCGCGTACCCCTGGAGGCCGCGTGCCGGCAGGCGTTCGACGAGGTCATCGCCCGTCGGCCGGGCGACGCCGCGCGCCTCGATGCGATGATCGCCGCCGTGCTCGCGCCGACAGCTCCGCCGGCGCAAGCTGGCGCGATCGTGCGAGCCGGCCCCGTGATCGTCGGCGTCGCCCTGGGCAGTGCGCTGGCGTGGGGTCTCGGCCATCACGCGACGGGCAGCATCGCGCCCATCGCCCGCGTGGCGCCGCAGCTCGATGCTGCACCCGCCGACGACGCGGCGCCGCAGCTCGATGCTGCGCCCGCACGCGTCCATCACGACCCGCGGGCGCCGCAAGACCCGCGGGCGCCGCACGAGCCGCTGCTCGCCGAGGCACCTGCTCGCGCGACCCGACCCGCTGCGGTGAACGTCGACACGCCGACGAGCGCGATGACCGACGGACCCACGGCCAGCGCGAGGGCGTCGTCGCGATCGCGCGAGCGATCGCCGGAGCGAACTCGACCAGCTGCTTCGGTGGTACCCGCCTCCGCCAGCGAGCTGCTCGAGCGCGCGAACGCAGCGCGGCGGCGAGCAGAGTTCGTCCGCGCCGACGAAATCTACGCTGAACTCGAGCGCGAGCATCCGGGCTCACGGGAGGCCAACGTCGGTCGCGTGAGTCACGGGCGCCTCTTGCTCGACCAGCTCGGGCGCCCCGACGCCGCGGCGGTGGCATTCGCGACATATCTCGCCGAGAACCCGGCGGGCAACCTTGCCGCGGAGGCGCGCGTCGGTCGTGCTCGCGCGCTCGATGCCGCCGGACGCCGCGATGAGGCGCGCGAGGCTTGGCGCGACCTGCTGCGCGCACACCCGAACTCGATCCACGCCGATCGGGCTCGGCGCGCGCTCGCCGAGTGATCTGGCATTCTGCGCCAGGTGCGTTCGAGACTGCTGACGTCCTGGCGCGGGCCGCTGCTCGCGTCGGTGCTCGGGCTGCCAGCGATTGCGACGGCTGCGCCCGCGCCGGCGGACACCGCCGCGTCGAGCCAACGTGGGCTGCGCGTGCGATTGGTGGTCGCCGGATCGGCCGCGCACGTCGACGCCGCGCGTGAAGTCTTGCTCGAGCTGCTCGGGCGGGTCGAGCCCGCCCTCGTGCTGGAGTTCGTGCCGGGCGAGGAGCTCGATCTCGACGAGATCGTCGCGCGGCGCCCCGACGCTCGCGACGCGCTGGCTTTCGTCTACGTCGATCTCCGCCGATCCGAACGCCTGGTGCTGATCGCCGACGGGCCCTACGCACGAATCCTCGTGCGCCGGCTCGGGTCCGGCGAGTTCGACGAGGCTGCGCGCGAGGAGATCGCGGCGATCGTGACCGCTGCCGTCGAGGCGCTCGTCGACGGGGCGCAGATCGGCATTGCCCGGCCGTCGCAGCTCGAAGACCCCGTGGTGAGCCCGTCGAAGCCGCCGCTCGCATCGGCACGGGCCGAGCCCGCACCGCGTGCGCATCGGTCGGTCGCCCACGTGCATCGCCGCTGGGCGCTCGCACTCGCCGGCGCCTATCGGGTGCAGGCACTCGCGCCCGCCGCTCCGCTCCACGCGCTCGACCTCGGTGTCGGCACCGTGAGTCCGTCGCGTGTCGCGTTCGAAGCCATGGCGTGGGCCGGAGCGCTGCTGCCCGCCCGCCCGGGCGAAGCCGCCGGCGTGCGGATCGCCGGCGCCTCGGCGCGCGCACAGCTGGGCGTGCGCGTTCGCTTCACCCGACGCCTTTCGTGGCTCACCGCGGGTGGCCTCGGCATCGCCGTGCTCTCGGTGCGAGTCGACGACCGGCCCGCGACCGTGGCCGCGATCCCAACCGCACACTGGCGCGCAGGACTGTCGCTGCAGCTCGCCCCCCGCTGGAGCCTCGGCCTCGTGGGCCACGCCGATCTGGACCTCGTCGACACGCGCGTCGTCGCGCGCCCGAGCGGGCGCATCCTCTTCGATCCGTGGCGCGTCTGGCCCGGCGCGGCGCTGGTGATCGGGTTCGGCGTGCCAGCACGGGCACCGACGCGGCAGTAGGCTCCCGCGCGTGAGCCCGGCCGCCCGTCGCGAAGTTTCGTCCTCCGCTCGTCATCCGCCGCGGGCTTCCGGGCAAAGGGTCGGGCGTGATGCGCCAACCCCACTCCATCGCACTGGCCGCCGCTGTCGACTGCAGGGGCAGCGCTCTGCTGACAGCGCTCGTGGTGGTGGGGCTCGTGGTGGGTTGCGGGGGAATGAAGCGATCGGTGCAGTCGGGGAGCGGGCACGGTGCAGAGGGTGTGTTCGAGCTCTCGCCGGACTTCGTGCCCAATCCCACGGTGGTCGACGTGGGTCTGCGACGCGATCAGTTCGACCTCCACCAAGGGCTCGAGCCCTACGGGTTCGGTCAGTGCGGAAAGAGCGGAGTGACGACGCCCACGCCGGCACACACCTTCCGCTTGAGCGCGACCCATGAGGATCTCGAGGTGCGCCTGGTCGGCAGCGCCAACGTCCGCCGGGCGGCGTTGGTCGATCCCGCGGGCAACGTCACGTGCCTCGAGGCCGAGACGCCCGCGAACCTCGGACGTTGGCCCGAGGGCAGCTACGCGCTGCACCCGATCAAGGAACCCAGCGGAGAGCCCGGAACGCCCCAGTTCATCTTCACCGCGCCCATGCGCGCGCACGCGGACGCCGGGGCGCAGCTCGCCGGTGAGCTTCGGCCCGGAGCGAGCGCCAATCCGGCCTATGCAACCGCGGCCGCCCCCAAGGGGACGCTGCTGCGCGCCGGCGACGTTGGCGTGGGCGAGTGCGCCGGCGCGGCGACGCCTGTCGCTGCGGTCTCGAAGCTCGTCGTGAACGAGGCGTCGAGGTTTCTGCTCGACATCGAGCCCGCGATGGCGCCCAAGTTGTTCGTTGCCAAGGAAGGCGGCGGCTGTGTCGAGCACGGTACGCGCAAAGGCGTGGAGCTCCCCGCTGGTACGCACGAGCTGTGGATCGCCGTCCCGCAGAGCACGAAGCTGCCCGAGGCCTGGGAGGTCGCGGCGACCGACGCCGAAGCGCCGCTGAGCTTCGGTGATGCGCCCAGGCACACGCTCGGCGCCGAGCCAGTGACCGTCCTGACGACCACAGGCAAGCTGCAGATGAGGGGCGGACCGGCGTGCGGCCAGGGGCAGCGCGCTCCGAGCTTCTACTTCGTGCACGACGCCAAGGCAGCGCCGACGGTCTCGCTGCTTCACAGCAGCGAGCCGGCGAAGCTGTCGTTCGTCGGCCCGCTCGAGCGGCAGTTCGAGCCGGACGGAATCCACTGCCAAGGGCAGCTGCTCGGACCGGGAACGTACGCGGTATGGGTGGACGCGCCCGAGGGGACCGACGCGGTCGTGCTCGTGGGCGACCCGCAACGCGTCGACCCGTTGGCCACGGCACGCCCGGTGCCAGCGAACCCGTCGCTCGCCGAACGGGAGTATGGCCGCTACTTCGCGTACTACGGCGAGCGGGACGGCTTGCCGATCGAAGCCCTGTTCGCCGCCGCGCCCAAGCAGCTGTTCGTGTTCTCGACGCGGGCCACCCAAGGGATCGCAGCCGGTGAGCCGCTACTCTTGCTCGATCACGCTGCGAAGGAGTCCGTCGTGGTCACGCTCGCGGGTGGGCATCGAAAGCTCCGCACGCCGGATCTCACGACGACGGTCCCGAAATCCGTCGTCATCCCGAAGCTGCAGGCGCCCAGCGCCCCTGCGAAGGTCAACTGGTACTACGCGCGCGGGGACCTCGCGAAGGTCGCGGGTCCTGGCGAGTCCGCGTTGCTCGCCGCGTACGAGCGCGAGCGAGACGAGATCTACGGGTGCGTGCAGGACTATCGCAAGGAACACGACCCGACCTACGACAAGAACTACGACCTGGTGAACCTCCGCACCGGCGAGACCCTGGCAAGCAAGGTCGCCACGGTGGCGAAGCACAAGTGCGGCTTCGCGAAGCTGATGAGCAAGGCGGAGCGACTCCCGGCCCAAATCGTGGAGTCGCGCAAGCGCTCGCAGGCGCGGGCGGTCGCCGCTTTGGCGGAGAAGTTCGAGTAGGTCGGAGCGCGCCGGCCGGCGCACGTGTCGAGGCGGTGGATCGCGGTCGATCGTGCCGGCCGCGGGGCTGGCGTGCGCGCGGCTCACTTCACCAGCCAGTCCGTCGGCGACGGTCGAGTCAGTCCAGCCGTGGTACGGGTTCGTCGTCCGCGGGTGGCTCGTCGTCCGCGTCGTCGAACTCGTCCACCAGCCCGATGCCGGCGTCCTCGTGCTGTTGCACGCAGGCTTCACTCTCCGTGACGGAGGCCGCGCATTGCTCGTCGCAGTACGGACAACAACCGAGCTGCGAGATCAGACGCGCGTGGCATTGCCCGAGCTCCGTGGCGCCCGCACACGATGCTCCCCACACCGCACACGACGCGATCCCCAGGAGCGCGACGAATCGTGCGGCGTCCATGGTGGCAGCATGCGTCCCCGCGGCGATCGAGGGCAAGCGGGCTTCCCCTCGAACGTTCTGCGCTGCACCGCACGCGGGCTATCGACGACGGCGAAGGTCCGCGCGCGGCGTCGACGGGCAGCGCGTGGTACGCCGATCAGCGGCGACCGGTGGGCCCGCGATGGACGACGCGCCGTTGCACGGGAGCACCACCATCGGTACGCGCGCCGGTGTCCGTGGTGCGCAGCACGCTCGCCGACACGTCGTCGACCCGTCCATCGTGGGCCCAACGCATGGCGTCGAAGCCCTCGGCGCCGGCGGGCAGGTCGATCCAGATCAGCTCGCCGTCGCCGTCGGCGATCTCGTAGCGCACGGCTGTCGATACCGCGATCGCGACGCCGTCGGCCCAGAACGTCACGTCACCGCCGATGCGACCGGACTGCGCCGGGCGACCCGCCGCCACGCGAACCCACCGGGTCGGGCCATCGGGTCGTGGGTTGCCGACCAGTGCGAAGTGACCGGGTTCGGCGTCGTCGGCCAGCATCCCGACCGCGTCGATTCGCGCCAGCGTGCGCGCCCAGGTCCAGTTGCTGACCCACGATGGATCGCAGTACGTCATGTAGTCGAAGCTGTTGCCGCCGTACAAGCTCTGGTGGTACGGCGCCCAGCCCCAGCCGGTGATGATGCCGTCGGCGTAGGGATAGTCGGGAGTTGCATTGGCCGGCGACGTATTCGGGCACGGCACGTGACGCAGGCCCTGATTGTGCCCGACCTCGTGCACGAGCACGTCTGCGGTCGTGATCGCGTCGGTCCACAACGAGGTCGAGACCCGCAGCTGCGCGTTGGCGAGATCGTCGTCGCCCAAGGTCACACCGATACCGTTGGTGCCGGCGCTGCCGCAGCCCACCACCGGGCAGCCGATGTCGACCAACCCGGCGTAGTAGACCTGCGGTGAAGCGCCGTCGGCGTTGCGCAGATCGACCAGAAACGCGAGCGTGTCGTTCAGTTGTGCGGTGGTGCCGATCGCACCGCTGTACACGACCGGCTCGCGCAGGCTCAGCACCAACTCGCGGACCGGATGTTCGTCGTACAGCGCACGCCCGATCTCGTCGAGGTCGGCCTGTGCGAGATCGACGGTGCTGTTGCCACCGGCGGCGTACGTGAGCGGCACCAGCATGACCTCGAGTCGCGCGAACGTGTCCGCGATCGCGAGTGGCTGATAGCCCTGTGCCGGCATCCGTGCGGCTGGCCCCACGTCCGGCCCCGGCAGCGCGACGTCGACCTCGCGGATCTCGACGGCGATCTCGGCGCCCGCGTCGATGTCGGCGGTCGACACCTCCCACAAGAAGCCGCCCTGGATCGTCGTGGCATCCGCGTCACCATCGACCGACACCACGTTGGAGTAGATCGACACTTCGGTGCCGCGTCGCACGAGCAGGCGCCCCTCGAGTTCGCGCGGCACGAACCCGGGCTCGACCGTCCACAGCCCCCGCACGAGCGCGGGGCGTCCCGCGACGAGCTCGCCGTCGTCGATGAACTCGCCGTTGTAGAGCACCGCACGAGCGACTCCCTGGTTCACTTCGATCGTCGTGACGGTGACGTGCTCGGCGAGCGGCGCTTCTTCGGCGCCCGGGCCGGCCGATGTCTCGCCCTCGTCAATCCCGTCGGATCCGGCGGATTCGGTGGATCCGGCGGACGCGGGCTCCGTGCTCGCCTCGGCCCCCGGACCCGAGCTACCGCCTTGCCCCGATCCACCGCCGCCGTCGGAGCTCGACCCCGTCACGACGCCCGACCCACGTCCACCCTCGGCGAGGCCGGAGTAGCACGCCGAACCGAGGAGCAACCACCACACCGTGTCTCTTGCCGCCATGGAGCGACGCTAGCAAGCAGGCATCGCACGAAACATCCGCCGAACCGACTACGTGTTTCGTCGCACCGCGTCGATCGAGGCATCACGATTCGACGACGGTGCGGACAACGTCGCGGGCGTTTGCGCCGGTCGCCGATCGATCGTGCCGCCAACGCGAAGCCCGCGTCGCATCGCGGACTACCAAGAAGGCGTCGCTTGCGGCGGTGCGACGGAATCGAAGGCAGCGCGCTACGCAGTTCGGTGGATGCCGCGTAGCGAGCTGCGCTGCTAGAACCGCGTCATGGGGACGGCACGATCGACGTCGCGGGGTGCGTTGGCGATTCTCTGCACGACGGTCGCATGTGCCGGGCCGAACGTCGGTGACGGCGCGGGCATCGACCCGAGCTCGGGCACTGCATCGGCGAGTTTCGGCGAACCCAGCTCGGGGGCCACCGGCGGTGGCCCATCGTCCGGGAACGACAGCGACGTCTCCGGCGCCACCGACGACGCCACGACCACAGCGGGTGGGAACTCCACTGCCGGCGAGGACGAGTCGAGCGGGGGACCATCGGGATCGGTCGATGGCATCTGGATCTCGGCCGAGGAGTTGCTGGCGCTGCCCATCGAGGGTCCGGCTTGGGATGCGGTGCTGGCTGCGGCGCAGGCCGACGCGGGCACGCCCGATCTCTCCAACCAGGATCAAGCCAACAATGTGCGAGTGCTTGCCAAGGCCTACGTCTGCGTCCGGCTCGACGACGCGGCGATGTGCGACGCCGTGCGAACGGCGGTCATGGCCGCCATCGGTACCGAGGACGGAGGCCGCACGTTGGCGCTCGGCCGCGAGCTCGCTGCCTACGTCATCGCAGCGGATCTCGTGCCGTTGTCGGAGGCCGACGACGAAGTTTTCCGCGCCTGGCTCTCGGATGTCCTCGACGAGGACCTCGATGGCCAGACGCTCGTCAGCACCCACGAGACGAGGCCCAACAACTGGGGTACGCATGCCGGCGCAAGCCGACTCGCAGCGGCGCTCTACCTCGGCGATGACACGCAGGTCGAGCGCTGCGCGACGGTGTTCCGCGGCTGGCTCGGCGATCGCGAGACCTACGCGGGCTTCGAGTACGGCGAGCTCGACTGGCAGGCTGATGCAGATGCCCCGGTCGGCATCAATCCCGTCGGAGCGTCGATCGAGGGACACGACGTCGACGGCGTCTTGCCCGACGATCAGCGACGCGCAGGTGCTTTCGCGTGGCCGCCCCCCCAGGAGAACTACGTCTGGGAAGCACTGCAGGGCGCGGTCGCGCAGGCGGTGATGCTCGAGCGCCATGGGTACGACGCCTTCGCTTGGCAGGACGCCGCGCTGGAACGCGCACTGCTGTGGCTGCACGAGCAGGCCAACTACCCGGCGGCTGCCGACGACACCTGGATCCCACACGTGGTCAACGCCTTTGCCGGCACCTCGTTCCCGGCCGATGTGCCGTCGTCGCCAGGGAAGAACCTCGGCTTCACCGACTGGACGCTCGCGCCGCAGTAGAGACAAGGCCGATCGACTGCGGGCGGGGTCGCGCGGACGCGCGTCGCCTCACGCACGTGCGCCGTCCTCGCGCGCCTCGAGGCGCCGCGCCGCGCCGTGCCGCGCCGCCCGTGTTACCTTCGGACCCGGCCGCGGTCGTGATGCTCGAGGGCAACGCAGTACCTCGCGACGATGAGTCGCAGTCGCTGACCGGCGTGGTCAGGCGACAGCACACCGTCGTGCTGTGCTGTGCGCAGAGCGTCGTCGAGCTCGTCGAAGAGGTCGCCCGCAACCTGCGTGGGCTCGGCTTCGAGGTGCAGGTGATCTGCGGCGCCGAGGCGCGCACGGTGTTGCTCGGCCAGGGTCGCGATCGCGACGAGCCGACGATCTACGTGGTGTGCGTGCAGGGCACGCTCAAGGAGCAGGTGCTCAAGCCGCTGCGCCAGGCGTTGGCGACCCATGGTGGGCCGAACCAACACCTCTTCGTCGCGGTACTCGACCTCGCGTTGCCGCTGGCGATGGTCGGCCAGATCCGTCGCTTCGCCGAGGCGCTCGAGCGACCGCTCACGGGCCGACGACGCGACGCACTCGGCGAGCGTCGGCAGTGGCGCGAGCAGCTCGGCCCCCACACCGAGCGGGTCGCGACACGCTCGTACCGCGCGATCGAGCTGAAGGGCACCGAGGGGCCGGCGGACACCCAGGTCAGCACGCGTCGCAGCGGGCCGCAGGCGATCATCGGCCACATCTCGCCGGCCCGCATCGGCGTCACCGACAAGTTTCGCGCGGTGACCGGTGCCCTGCCGAGCGTCGACGCCGAGTCGTCGGGCACCCACGATGGCAGCGGCGCCCGCAAGCGTCGCAAGGGCCACGCGCCGAAGGTCCGCGTGAAGGCCGTCGCGAACCCCCGCGCGCGACGTAGCACGCCGCACCCGCGGGCCCGCGGCGAGGCCTCCGGCGCCTCCGATCCCACCACCATCACCACCAGCAGCGACGACGCCGAGAGCGCGACGACGCTGGCGCGCGGGACCATCATCACGCCCGCACGCACGGGCGACACCGTCGTCAGCGGCGCGCCGCAGCGTGTCGACGCCGGACACACGCCCGCGGTGCCCGTGGTGTCGCCCGCCGCCGCGAGCGTCGATGATGCGGCCGTCGTGGCACCACGCGGTCGCGGTCGGGCCGGGCTGTGGACCGGTGCTGCGATCGCGGGCGTGGCGATCGCAGCGGTGGCGCTGTGGTCGACCGGTGCGATCGATCGACTCGGTCGTGACGATGGCCGTGGCGGCGTGCAGGCCAGCGCGGCGGCCCCGGTGCCGCCGTCGGGCGGGGCGTCCGCGCCCGAGCCGGCAACCCTCGCTGCCGCCCGCGACGCCGCCGTGGACACACCGCCCGCCGTCGCGGACGCACCGCACGTCGATGCAGCGACCGCGCTTGCGGATGCTCCGACTGCGGTCGCGGATGCTCCGACCGCGGTCGCGGATGCTCCGACTGCGGTCGCGGATGCTCCGTCCCCAGTTGCGAATGCTCCGTCCCCAGTTGCGGATGCTCCGACCGCGGTCGCGGATGCTCCATCGGTGCCACCCGTCGCCGCGGCCGCGCCCGCAGCCAGTGCCACCGACGAACCCGTCGATGCCGACGGCGATCGCGAACCCGCGGACACCGGCTCGACGCACACGTCCCCCGCGATCCCGGCGTTGGTCGCCGCCGTCGCAGCCCATCGCCTGCGCGAGACCGACACGCTGTGGGTCACCGCGACCTCGGCAGCCCCGCGCACGTGGGCCGAGGCCCGCAAGCGCTGTGCCGCGCTCGAGTACGACGGCGTCAGTGGCTTCCGGCTACCGCACCGCCGCGAGCTCCAGCTGCTCGACGCCATCGGGCTACTGCCCGACGAGCCCCACTGGTCGCGCACCGTGCCCGACGACGACAAGGCGTCGGCGTGGGTGCTGCACCCGAGCACCGGCGCCCTGACGGCGTGGCTGAAGGACGAGCCGGCCGCCTCCGTGTGCGTGCGCGCGCGCTGAGCTGCGAAGCGAACCCCGCTCGGCGGGCGCGAGGTCAGGGCTCGTCGGCGCGAGGTGCTTCACTGCTCGACGCAGGCGCAACGGCCTCGTCGCCGGGCTTGCGACCACGAATGCGCCACCACAGCGCGGCGACCAACGGCGTCACCGCCAGCGTCACGATGATGCGCAGGGGCTGCGTGGCCTTGGTCGCGAGGTAGGCCGTCAACACCGTGCCGGTCTCGCCGGCGGCGCCGTCGAGCGAGATGCCCGCTCGAATCGCGATCACGAAGCCCAGCCAGGTCAGCGCGAAGATCACGAAGTAGGTGACGATCGCGATGCCGCCGTACTCGGCAAAGTGATCGCTCAGCTGCTGCTTCTGGCGCCGCAGCCATGCGGTCACCCGACCGAACCCCGTCGGCGGCGTCGCGCTGGGTTCGTCATGTGCCATGGGCGAAGGTCCGCAGCTTGGTGCCGAGCACGTCGAGCGCGACGTCGTTGCGACCGCCCTCGGGGATGATCATGTCGGCGAAGCGCTTCGAGGGCTCGACGAACTCCAGCGTCATCGGGCGCACCGAGCTGTAGTACTGCTGGCGCACCGAGTCGAACGAGCGGCCGCGCTGCTCGATGTCGCGTCGGATACGGCGGAACACCCGGATGTCGGCGTCGGTGTCGACGAACAGCTTGATGTCGAACATCTCGCGCAGGCGCGCATCGGCGAGCACGAGGATGCCCTCGACCACGATCACCGGCGACGGGACCACGTGGAGGGTCTCTTGGCTGCGGCGGTGGGTGGTGAAGTCGTAGACCGGCACCGCGACCGTCTCACCGCGACGCAGTGCGCCGAGGTGCTCGACCAGTAGCTCGGTCTCGAGCGATTGCGGGTGGTCGAAGTTGAGCTCGCAGCGCTGCTCGTAGGTCAGCTCGGGACGGTCCCGGTAGTAGCTGTCGTGCTGCAGCAGCGCGACCCGCCCCTCGACCGCGGCGGCCAGGCGCGAAGCGACGGTGGTCTTACCCGAGCCGGTCGCACCGGCGATTCCAACGACGAGGCAGTGCACGGGTGATCTCGCGGGATGCCATAGCACACCGGCGGGCGGTGATGCGGCCGGCGGCCGCGCATGGGTCGGCGTGACCGCACGTGCGCGCCATGGTGGCCGGCGGAGCGGTCCGCGCTCTCGCAGTGGCCGCGTCGGCGTCGCCACACTACGAAGCCAACATGACCCTCGGTCACCGCTTCGCCGCCCACGATCGCGCGTGGCTGCGGCTGTCCCCGGGGCAGAACGAGGCGCGCTCGCGCGTGCTGGCGAAGCTGCACGACGGCACGTACGAGCTCGAGGCGACGCCGTGCTTCTGCGGCGGACCGCCCCGCGATCTCGAGATCTCGCTGCGCGATCGCTACGGGCTGCCGGTCCGCACGGTGTTGTGCGAGCACTGCGGCCTCATGCGCAGCGATCCACGCATGACCGCGGCCGCGGCCGCACGCTTCTACGACGAACACTACCGCGATCTCTACACCGGGCCCGGCAACGGCGAGGCGCTCTACCGCAGCCAGGTCGCACGTGGGCGCGGGCTCACCCAGCTGCTCGCGAAGCTGCTGCCGCAGATCGAGCGCGTGTACGAGGTCGGCTGCGGCGCCGGTGGCCTACTCGCCCCCTTCGCCGAGCTCGGCAAGCAGGTCGCGGGCGTCGACCTCGGCGGCGAGTACCTCGAGGTCGGCCGCGGCCATGGGCTCGCGCTGGTGCAGGGCGACGCGTCGGCGCTGTTGGCCGCGCAGGGCCGCACTGCGGACCTCGTGCTGCTCATGCACGTGTTCGAGCACTACCACGACCTGCACGCGAGCGCGGCGGAGCTCGCGACCCTGCTCGACCCCGGCGGCGTGCTGCTGGTCGAGGTGCCGGGGATCGCAACCATCGGCACCCACTACCGCAGCGATCTGCTCTCGTACCTTCAGAACGCGCACAACTATCACTTCACCGCCACCACGCTCGAGTTCGTGCTGCGACGCTGTGGGTTCGACGTGCTCGCGTGCACCGAGAGTGGCGTCGCACTGTGTCAGAAGCCCGAGGCCCCGACCGCGACGATGGTTCCGCCCCCGCGCGGCGAAGCGGCGCGCGTGCTCGACATGCTGCGCGGCTTCGAGGCCGCCTTCGTGCGCGCCAACGCGGCCTGACCGAGGTCGCCCCCATGGGCCGCCGCGCCACCCCGCCGCACAACCGCTATGCTGCGGGCCGTGCCCACCGCGACGCGCGTCGACGTTCCTTCGGCATCCGCAGCTCGAGCCGCATGGCGATGGGCCCGGACCGTGGCGATGCCGAGCCTCGCGTGCGTCGCGGCCTGCTCGGGTAGCGCGGCGACCACCGCCCACGGCACCACGGCGTCGAGCCCACCGGTCGAGCCCGCCACGGCACCGACGCCGGTCGCCCCCGTGGTCGCGCCGCCGGTCGAGCCCACGCCGCCGCCGCGAGCGGTGGGCTGCTGGGAGCGCGAGTTCGGCACGCCACCTTCGGCGGGCAGCGAGCGCCCGTCCCTGAACAGCGCGATGCCAGGCTGCGAACGCTGCGAGCAGCTGCGCGTCGGCCCGAAGGCCGATGGCCTGCACGCCGAGGTGCTTCGCCGTGTCCGCGACGTCGTCGAGTCACTGCCGGCACCCGAGGTCGACGAGCCGGTGCTGTGGATCAACTCGGGCAAGCGCGACGGCGATCCGGACGCCAGCATGCACAACCAGGCGCTCGGCATCGACGCGGTGATCTGCGGGCTCGACACCCGCGCCACCGGCCAGCGCCTGCGCGAGGCCGGCTTCACCTGCGTGATCGAGTACTACGACGGCGCCGGCAACCCGTGCCACTTCGCCCACGCGGACCTCCGCGGGACGCGGTGGGCGGCGGGCGCCTACGCCAAGGGCGGTCGCAAGTCTCGCAGCTGCCCCAAGCGCGCGGTGAGTCGTTCGATGAACTGCGACGGCAACGCCAAGCGCGACTGGACCTACTCCGAGGGCTGACAAAGCCCGCGTGATCGATCACCCGACGCGGGCTCACGCCGGCTGCATGGACCACGCGGGCGCGCCGAGGATCTCGGCCAGCGCCTTGTAGGCCCGGTGCGCGCGCACGCGAACCGCCCCCTGCTTCACGCGCAGGCGATCGGCGACCTCGGCCATGCTGAGGCCGCCGAGCTTGTGCAGCCGCACGACATCGGCCTGCGTCTGCGGCAGCAGCTCGAGCGCCGCATCGAGCACGCGCGCGGCCTCCTGCGCGGCCTCGACCTCGAGGCCGACGTCCTCCGGGCTGCCGCCCGGCTCGGGCGCACCGATCGAGGCACCGTCGCCGCGGGCCAGCACGTGCTGGTGTCGACGCTCGCGGCGGTAGTGCTCGCGGAGGTGATCGAGCGCGACGTTGCGGGCGATCGAGAGGTACCAGCCCTCGACCGCACGGTCGGCGGCGGCCGACACGGACTCGAAGCGCTCGCGCGCCGCGTGGGCGCGCAGGAACGTCAGCTGCAGCAGGTCTTCGACCAGCACCGGGTCGTGGACCAGCCGCGAGAGCCGGGAGCGGATCTTCGGCGCCAGCAGTGCGTGCAGCTTGGGGAAGACCTCGGGGTCGCCATCGATGTAGCGGACCATCAGAGCATGCAGCGCGGTGCCGGCGGGCACGCGCCTCGTGGCGGGCGTCGCTGCGGGGATCTCGGGTTGGATGGCGGCGGTCATGGCGGGCACCTCGTGCAGCGGGCGGAGTTGGACTCTCGGAGACAATAGTTGACTGGTCGTCTAATCTGACGGGACGAGCCGACGATTTTGCGCGTCGGTTCGAAGCGGTCGCTTCAGGCGGGCGCAGCGGCCGGGCTCGCGCCCACACCGACGCGTCCCTGGAACGCATCGAGGGCGGCGCCGGCGACCCGGGAAAAAACCGCGGGATCGTTGGCGGTCTTGCTCAACACGATGGCGCCTTGGATGGTCGCCACGAGACCCTCGGCGGCGTCCCGCGGATTCGCGACCGCGAACTCTCCCCGCGCGACGCCTCCCCGGATGAGACCTTCGACACCGGCGGTGAGTGCCTCGAAGACCTTCGCGATCTTGCGGCGGATGGCCTCTTCACGATCCGCCATCTCGAGCGCGAGGTTGCCGATCGGACAGCCGCGCATGCAGCCGTCGCGGTTGTGGCCCTGCTGCAGGGTCTTGCCCAAGGCCTCGAACATGGTCCGGATCTGATCCATCGCGGTCGCGCCCGGCCGCAGGCACCCGATGAGCAGCGCCTCGTAGCCGCGGGCATACTGCTCGATCGCGTCGAGGGCGAGGTCGAGCTTCGAGGCGTAGAAGTGATAGAAGCTGCCCTTCTTCAGGTCAGCGGCGTCGCAGATGTCCGCGACCGACACGGCCGTGTAGCCGCGCTGATGAAACAGGCTCGCCGCAGTCGCGACGAGGCGCTCCTTGGCATCACTGCAGCGGCCCATGTTCCGATCCGGTCATTCTTGACTGACTGGTCAACTATGAGAGGCGCCCCCCGGGCCGTCAAGGGGGGGACTACGCGCCGAACTCCACGGGGACCCGGCTAGCGGGGCTTGGGGCCGGTGCCGCGGGCGCGGGTGGCGGGGCGGGGCCGGCCGGCGGCCTCACCGCGTCCGGCCAGGGCCGGCGACGGCGGCAGCCCGGTGTGCTGTGTCAGGGCGGTGCCCGGCCGCGGGCCCAGCTTGCGTCGCCGCCCCTCGGGCGCTGCACCGGTCCCCGCGGGCTGCCACGATGGCACCAACTGGTGACGACCATCGCCGATCAGATCGCCGCGACCCATGCGATGCAACGCCGCGCGCAGCATCGGCCAGTTGTTGGGATCGTGGTAGCGCAGGAAGGCCTTGTGGAGTCGACGCGTGCGCATCGCCTTCGGCACCACGACATCGCCACCGCGCCGACGCACGCGCGCCAGCGGGCTCTTGCCGCTGTGGTACATCGCCGTCGCACTCGCCATCGGCGACGGCAGGAACGCCTGCACGGCGTCGGGTCGGAAGCCGTTGCGCTTGAGCCACAGCGCCAGCTCGAGCATGTCCTCGTCGCTCGTACCCGGGTGCGCGGCGATGAAGTACGGGATGAGGTACTGCTCCTTGCCGGCCTCACGCGTGAAGCGATCGAACAGCGCCTTGAAGCGGTCGTAGGTGCCGATGCCGGGCTTCATCATCGCCGAGAGCGGGCCCTGGGCGATGTGCTCGGGGGCGATCTTGAGATACCCGCCGGTGTGATGGGCCGCCAGCTCGCGCACGTACTCGGGTGAGCGCACCGCGAGGTCGTAGCGCACCCCCGAGGCCACCAACACCTTCTTGATGCCGGGCAGCGCCCGCGCGCGGCGGTACAGCTGGATGAGCGGCCCGTGATCAGTGCCGAGGTTGCTGCAGACGTCCGGGTACACGCACGACGGCTTGCGGCACGAGGCCTCGATCTCGCGGCTCTTGCAGGCCAGGCGATACATGTTCGCCGTCGGTCCGCCGAGATCCGAGATCACGCCGGTGAAGCCCGGCGCGGTGTCGCGGATGCGCTCGATTTCACCGATGATGGAGTCCTCCGAGCGGCTCTGGATCACGCGCCCTTCGTGCTCGGTGATCGAGCAGAACGAGCAGCCACCGAAGCACCCGCGCTGGATCGTCACCGAGAAGCGGATCATCTCGTAGGCGGGGATCTTGGCGCCGCCGTACTCCGGGTGCGGGACGCGGGCGTAGGGCAGCTCGTAGACCCGATCCATCTCGGCGGTGGTCAGCGGGATGGGCGGCGGGTTCAGCCACACGTCGCGGTCGCCGTGGGCCTGCACCAAGGCCCGCGCATTGCCGGGGTTGGCCTCGAGGTGCAGCAGCCGCGACGCGTGGGCGTAGAGCACCGGGTCCCGCGCAACCAGATCGAACGCCGGCAGCCGCACCACCTGCTGCCCGCGATCGGCCCGCAGCGCCGCGAGGTTGCGGCGACGCAGCGTGACGACCTCGCCGGCTGTGTTCGCAGCCGGCGTCGGCGTGCTCGCGTAGGGATCGGGCAGCGGCCCCACGGGTCCCGGTTCGTCGAGGTCGCGCGAGTCGATCTCGTGCCACGTGCCCGGCGGGAACTCGCGGCACACGAACGCGGTGCCCCGCACGTCGCGGATGTCGCGGATGTGCTGGCCAGCGCCGAGCCGGTGCACGACCTCGACCAGCGCCCGCTCGGCGTTGCCGTACAGCAGCAGATCGGCCTTGGCGTCGAGCAGGATCGAGCGACGCACCGCGTCGGACCAGTAGTCGTAGTGGGCGATGCGACGCAGGCTGGCCTCGATGCCACCGATGACGAGCGGCACGTCGGCGAAGGCCTCGCGGCAGCGCTGGGCATAGACGATCACCGAGCGATCCGGCCGCAGTCCGGCGGCACCGCCGGGCGAGTAGGCGTCGTCGCTGCGGATCCGGCGATCGCTGGTGTAGCGGTTCACCATCGAGTCCATGTTGCCGCCGGTGACGCCGAAGCAGAGGTTCGGCCGGCCGAGCGACGCGAACGCGGACGCGTCGTGCCACTGCGGCTGCGCGAGGATACCGACGCGGAAGCCCTGCGCCTCGAGCAGCCGTCCGACCAGCGCCATGCCGAAGCTCGGATGATCGACGTAGGCGTCGCCGCTGACGATGACGACGTCGCAGCTGTCCCAGCCGAGCTCGTCCATCTGCGCGCGCGAGGTCGGCAGGAACGGTGCGACCCCGAAGCGGTGGGCCCAGTATTGCCGGTGCCCGAAGAGGTGCCGTGCGGGCTCCATCGGTTCCCCAGATACACCGGCGTCGACCGACGAAGCAAGCTGCGTACGGTCACGCGCGGCCTGGGGAATGGCGCCATCGGCGGCCCGGTCGGCTGGGCATGGATCCCGAGGTCGTTTCCGTGCTCGCGTGGCTACCCGTACCGCTGCTGCTGCTGGGTGTGATGGCGCTGCTGCGCTCGACCTTCTTCGTCGTGCATCAGCAGAGCGTGCACGTGGTCGAGCGCTTCGGTCGCTTCTCGCGGCTGGCGCGACCGGGCCTCAACCTCAAGATCCCGTGGTTCGAGCGCGTCGCTGGGCGCGCGAACCTGCGCGTGCAGCAGCTCGACGTGAACGTCGAGACCAAGACCCGCGACGACGTGTTCGTGCGGGTGGTGGTCTCGGTGCAGTTCTTCGTCATCCCCGAGGCGGTCTTCAACGCGTTCTACCGCCTCAGCGACCCCGCGGGGCAGATCCGCAGCTTCGTGTTCGACGTCGTGCGGGCGCGCGTGCCCAACATCCCCATCGACGACGTGTTCCAGCGCAAGGACGACATCGCCGACGCGGTGAAGGCCGAGCTGTCGGAGGTCATGGGCGGGTTCGGCTACGGAATCGTGAAGACGCTGGTGACCGACATCGACCCCGACCCCCATGTGAAGGCCGCGATGAACGAGATCAACGCTGCGCAGCGGATGCGACAGGCCGCTGCCGAGCGCGGTGAGGCCGACAAGATCCTGCGGGTCAAGGCCGCCGAGGCCGACGCACAGAGCAAGGCGCTAGCCGGCCGCGGCATCGCCGACCAACGTCGCGCCATCGTCGACGGCCTGCGCGAGTCGGTCGACGAGTTCCAGCGCTCCGTGCCGGGCGCGACGCCGCAGGACGTGATGCAGCTGGTGTTGATGACGCAGTACTTCGACACCCTCAAGGAGCTGGGCCAGAGCTCGGCGACCAACACCATCCTCATCCCGCACTCGCCGGGTGCGCTGTCGGATCTCTCGTCGCAGCTGCGCGAGGCGATGATGACGGCGAACCAGGTCCGCACGGTGACCGGTCGCTAGCAGGGGCGGTGCTGTCCCACGGTGGGCGTCGCGACGGCGTCGGAATCCGCGACGTCGCCACGCCGCTCATCGACCTTGCGCCGGCTCGTCGTCCTCGGCCAGGGCGTTGCGCTCGAGCTTCGCCACGCTCTGGCGCACGAGCTCGGGGTCCGCCGACGAGTTCAGCAACCGCTCGCGCAGCGCCACGCGGGCGCGCGCCAGTCGACTGCGGACCGTGTGCGGCGAGATACCCAAGATGGTCGCGATCTCGGCGCCCGGGAGCTCCTCCCAGTAGGCGAGCTCGAGCACGATCTGGAAGTCGACCGGCAGCTGACGCAGCGCGGTGAGCATCAACACCTCGTCCTGTTGCCGCGCGATCCGCTGGCTGACCGAGGTCCCGAGGTCGACCACCGACATCGTGGTCGGGTCGAAGACACCATCGTCGCGCACACGCCGACGCAGGTGATCGAACAGGCGGTTGCAGGCAATGCCGAGCAGGTAGGCGCGGAAGCCCGCCGACGGCACGCTGTCGCGGGCGCGGACGGCATCGGCGAAGGTCTGCTGCACGAGGTCCTCGACGTCGTCGCCGAGCTTGCTACGGAAGAACCGGCCGATGGTCGCAAAGTGCCGACGCAGCAGCTCGTCGCCGGCGCTGCGATCGCCCCCGCGCCACGCTCCAAGCAACGCTGCATCGTCGGCCACGGCGACAGCTTACCACGGCCGTCGCGCCGTACGGCTCCGCGCCGCCGCGGTGGGGAGGCGACGGCGTCGGCGCGCGCGGCGTTGGCCGGCGGGCCGAGCGAGCCGCCCACCGCTCGGCCGCTGCCCGCGTCGGCCTCAGTTTTCGGTCGGCAGCAGCGATGCGTCCTTGGCGTACTCCAACATCTGCTGCGTGAAGTCCTCGGGGTACTCGATACGGACGTCCTTGATCGTCTCGCCGTCCATCACGGGCACCAGGCGCGGCTGGATGAAGCCGGCGTAAGGCGCGATGCCCAGCGCGGCGTAGCGCTTGCGCACCTGCGCGTGCAGCTCGCGATCCACCTTCACGCCGTAGGTCTCGACCAGCGCCTTGCCGGCCTCGTAGTCGCCGGTGCTCTTGATGCGCTGGACCTCGGCGAGCAGCTGACCGAAAAGGTCGCGCAGCTTGGCGTAGTCGCGGATCACGAAGTAGCTCTTGCCGTCGCGCTCGACCCGCTCGACGACCTTGTCGGCCTTGCCCTTCTCGAACACCCACGCGGCGACCATCTGGCGGTTGCGCATGTGGGCCTCCTCGAGGTCCTCGCCCTCTTCGAGCCTGGCGAGCTGCACCATCAGGCCGTTGCGGATGTAGTTGTCGTACGCGGCCTTGCCGACGTCGGTGGTCTTGGCGACGCCGATCTCCACCAGCTTCGGATCGGGCATGTAGTAGAGCGCGACCAGGTCCGCACGCGCCTCCTCGAGGGTGTTCGAGTAGTTCTTGAGGGTCTCGTTGGGCTGCGCCACGTCCGGCTCGAGCTGCCCCGACGCGTGACCGATGACCTCGTGCATGTCGGTGTGCAACGCGTCGGCGAGATCGGCGTGGGCCTTGGCGCGCGCGACCTCCTCCTTGCTCGCCGCGAACTCCTCGAGCACGCCCGACTGCCGCTTCGAGGCGTCGTAGGCGTACACGATGTTGCCCAGGTTGACCGACTTGCTGCCGTGCTCCGCCCGCACCCAGTTGGCGTTGGGCAGGTTGATCCCGATCGGCGTCGACGGGGCCGAGTCGCCGGCCTCGACCACGGCGAGGATGACCTTCGCCGAGATGCCGGTCACGCTGGGCTTGCGATGGTTCTTGGCGATCGGGGAGTGATCCTCGAACCACTGCGCCTGAGCACCGATCGCGGCGATGCGCTTGCTCGCCTCCATGTCCTTGATCGACACCACCGACTCCCAGGCCCCGCGATAGCCCAGCGGGTCGCCGTAGACCTCGATGAAGCCGTTGACGACGTCGACCCGCGACTCGGTGTCGGCCACCCACGCGATCGAGTACTCGTCGAAGCGCTTCAGATCACCGGTGCGGTAGAACTCGATCAGCTTCTGTAGCGCGAGCTTCTGCTTGTCGTTCTCGGCCACGCCGACCGCCAACTCGAGCCACTTCACGATGTCGCTGATGGCGGCGTCGTACATGCCACCGACCTTCCACGTGCGCTCGACGACCTTGCCCCTGCGCTTGGCGAGCTGCGAGTTCAGGCCCCACGACACCGGCGTTGGGTCCTTCTTGTCGACCTTGCGCGCATAGAAGCGTTCGACGTCCTTCTGGCTCACGCCGTCGTAGTAGTTGGTCGCAGAGGACTTGATCAGATCCTGCTTGGGATCGAGGTTGACCCGCTTGGGCGCGACGCTGGGGTCGAACACGACAGGCGCCAGGGTCGCGAGCAGCTGATCGATGCTCTGACCACTGCGCAGCGGCAGCTTGCCTGGATCGACCGCCTTCACCATCGCGGCCAGCTGCTCGGCGTCGAAGCCGGGGGTCAGCTTCTTCATCGAGTAGTGATGATGGATGCCGTTGCTGAACCACACGCGCTTGGTGTAATCGAGCAGCGCGGCGTAGCCCGGCAACGCGTGGCTGGCCTCGTTGCCCACCACGGCCTCGAGGGTGCGTCGCACCAGCAGGTTGTGGCGGTAGTTCTGATCCCAGATGATGTCGCGGCCCGCGAGTGCGGCGCGGTAGAGGTAGTAGACCAGCTGCTTCTGCTGCAGCGGCAGCGCCTCGAAGCCGGGTACGCGGTAGCGCAGGATCCGAACGTCGGCGAACTGCTCGGCGAGCACCTTGAAGTCGTCGGCGGGCGCGGCGTCGCCCTGCGTCTCACCCGCGGCGGCGCCGGCAGGGCCGTCCGTCGTCGGCGCGGTGGTCTCCGGACGGGTCGGTCCGGGACAAGCCGACAGGGCGAGCAACGACAGCGCGAACGCGACCGTACGGGGCTTTTGCATGGGGGGAGACAACCCGCGGGCGACCGCGCTCGTCAAGCGCGGAAGCCGGCTTGGTGCCGGTCCGGCCCGGGCCAGGCCGGGCCGAATGTCACGGATTCGTGCGGCGCAGGCCATCGCGATCGATGTGCGGGCCCCGCTCGCCCCCCTGGACCTGAGCGGACGCGCAGGTACCGAAAGGGGGTCGGTGTTTCGGTCCGCAGCTTGGCCCCGTGCGTGGACCCCACCTAAGCTTGGATCCCTCGGCAGTGAACCCTCCCCTGCAACCCTCACCGTCACGCGTCATCGAAGAGGAAGCGCCGCACACCGATGCGATCGCGCAGGTGCTCCGCGTGCTCTCGATCCTGCGTCGGCGATGGCTCGTCGTCGCGGTGACGGTGGTGCTCGCCGTCGCGGCCGCGGCGCTCGCGGTCACGATGCTGCGACCGCGCTGGCGCGCGAGCACCTCGGTGGTGCTGCACATGTCGGGTCCGCAGGTCCTCGACAAGGTGAAGGGCATCGCCGAGGACGCCGACGCGCGCGTGGTCGGCTACAAAGAGTACTACCAGACCCAGCGGACCATCATCCACAGCCGCGCGGTCGCGAAGCTGGCGCTCGCGAAGCTGGGCCTGGCCTCGGATCCGACGTTCCTCGGCATCGACGGCATCGAGTCCGAGGCCGAGCGGGTGGCGGTCGCTGCGACCATCGACCCCATCGAGCGCCTGCGGGACCTCGTGTCGGTCGAAGAGGTCCGCAACTCGCGGGTGCTCGAGATCTCGGCCGAATACCCCGACCCCGAGGTCGCGCGCGACATCGCCGACCGCGTCGCCGAGGCCTACCTCGAGTACGTGCAGTCGAGCCGTACCGATCTGGGCAGCGTCGCCAAGGACGACATCGCAGCCGAGCGCACGCGCGCCGAGAGCTCGATGAACGAGGCCGAGCACGCCCTGCAGGATTTCAAGGACAAGCACGGCATCGCGGCCGCCACGCTGTCCGACCGTCAGGATGTCATCAACCAGGACGTGATGATCTGGTCGTCGCGTGCGAAGGAGGCCGAGGCCGAGCGGATCACCCACGAGCGCATGCTCGAGCAGGCCAAGCGCCTGCACGAGGCTGGCAACCTCGCGGGCGCCACGCTGCTGCCGGAGAGCCGCCGCGCGTTGTTCGAGACCATGCGCCAGCAGGAGCTGGAGGCCGAGGCCGAGTTCGCCACCGCCGACGAGGTCTACGGCCCCAAGCACGTCGAGCACGCCAAGGCCAAGCGGAGGCTAGAGCTCGCGCAGCGCAAGATCGAGCGTGAGGCCAAGAGCCTGATCGAGTCACTCGAGGCCGAGGTCGCTGCTGCGGCCGCGACCGAGCACGACCTCGAGCGCAAGCTCGGCGGTGAGAACTCCCGCGCACTCAAGCTCGGTGGGCTCGAGCGCGAGTACCGTGAGCTCGAACGCGCGGCCAAGAAGGCCGAGGAGGACTACCTGCTGATCGCGCGTCGCGACACCGAGATCGCGGTCAGCAACCGCGTCGAGGACGAGGGCATCGAGGTGCTCGACTGGGCGGTGGCACCCAACGTGCCGGTGTTCCCGCGCAAGGGCCTGATGTTCGCGCTCGCGGTGGTCGCAGGGCTGTCGATGGGCTCGTTGCTGGCGGTGGCGGTCGACTTCCGCGACCATCGCATCCGTGGCCTGCTCGACCTCGAGCGCGCACTCGCGAGCTTCGGGGTGCCGGTGCTCGGCCAGCTGCCGCTGCTCCCGCCCGACACGCGCCTGGGCGTCGCGAACGCCCGCGCGCAGCGGCGGCAACGCGATCTCTACGCGCACCTCTATCCCCAGTCGCTGATGGCCGAGCGCTGCCGCGGCATCCGTACCTCGCTGGCGTTCTCGCAGGGCCCCGACGCGCTGCGCACCATCATGGTGACCTCGCCGAGCTCCTCGGAGGGCAAGAGCTCGACCGCGATGAACCTCGCGCTGTCGTTCTGCCAGGCCAGCAAGCGCGTGGTGCTGATCGACGCCGACATGCGACGCCCGCGAATCCACCAGGTCTTCGCGTCGCCGCGTGAAAAGGAGGGCACCGGGTTGTCGGCGTACCTCACCGGCGTCTCGACGATCGACGAGGTGATCCTCGACGCACCCGACGACGCACCCGCGCAGCTCAAGATCGTGCCGTGCGGCGGCCTGCCGGCGAACCCTGCCGAGCTGCTCGACACGCCGGTATTCCGCCGCGCGCTCGCCGAGCTGCGCGACCGCTTCGACGTCGTGATCGTCGACACCCCGCCGGTGCTCCCCGTCACCGACCCGCTCATCATCTCGCGCGAGGTCGATGGCGTGGTCGTGGTGACGCGTTGCGAGTCGACCACCCGCGGCGAGCTGCAGCGCACGCTCGCGCAGCTGGCCAAGAGCGACACCAACATCCTCGGTGTCGTGCTCAACGAGGTCGACGCGCGACAGGAGCGTTACGCGTACAACTCCGCGTACTACACGTACCGCGCCAACGAAGCCGAGAACGAGCCGGCGTAGCCCGGCGCTGCCGCGTCGTCGCGCCGCGCGAGAGCACATGGACGAACCCGAGGTCGCCACCGGACCCGACGACGAGCCCTCGCCGGAGCGCGGGACCCATCGCCGCGGACGCCCGACCACGCCGTGGTCGCGGCTGCTGCTGGGCGCCGCGATCGGCATGCCCGCGATGGCCTTCGGCGGGGTTCATCCGGCCACCGTGATTGCTTTTTGCGCGCTGGTGCTGGCGCTGTGGCTGCGGCTGTGCCTGCGTGCGCGCTCGGGCCTGCAGATCCCGGCATGGACCGCCGTTGGGCTGCTGGCCGTGCTCGCGACCACGCTGCAGTGCTTGCCGCTGGCCGGCGTGCGGGAGTCGCTGGCCCCCGGCCTCGATGCGATGGTGCGCGAGGCCCTGCACGGCACCGGCGTGCAGGCACGCGAAGGCCTCTCGCCGACGCCCGCCGACACCGGCCTCGAGGCCGCGCGACTGCTGGCCCTCACCGCGTTGTTCGTGGCCGCGGCACAGCTGTCGTGGCGCGTGAGCGCGGCGTTCGTGACACTGCTCGGCACCGCGGTCGCGTTGGTCGGGTTCGCGCACCAGGCCGCCGGCCTGCACACGATCTACGGCTGGTACATGCCGCTCGACATCGATCGCGCGGGCGTACCGGCGCTGCTGGGGACCTTCGTCAACCCCAACCATCAATCGGGCCTACTACTGCTGGGCATCTTCAGTGGCATCGCGGTTGCGGCCGACCAACACGCGCACGGCCTGGTCACCGCGGATCCCGGCCGCGTCGATCGCTATGGCGATCGATTCCTCGCGGCCATGGCCGGCGTGACGATCCAGATCCCGGCGCTGGTGCTGTCGCTGTCGCGCGGCGCGTTGGTGGCGTTCTTGCTGTTGGCGCCGGTCGCAGGCTGGCTCGCGCTGCGGCGGCAGTCGGCGGGTCGGCGTGCACGCCGGCGACGTACCGAGCGGCTTTCGCCGGCCCGCATCATGGTCGTAGCCGGCGCGGTGGGGCTGTTCTTGCTGGTCGCGCAGCACGGTGCGTGGCGAGAGCTCGCAACGCTGTCGTCGCTGCACGACTCGGTGGGCGAGACCGATCACAAGCTCGGCCAAGCGGTGCAGGCACTGCGCATGCTCAGCCTGTCGCCGGTGCTGGGTGTCGGCCGCGGGGCCTTCGTCGATCTCTTCCCCTCGGTGCGCGCCGACGGCTCGTACGTGCTCGCAACCCACCTCGAGTGTGCACCGGCGGCGATGCTGCTCGAGTGGGGCCCATGGTTCGGCGGCACCGTGCTCGGCGGGCTGACGCTGTGGTGGCTGGTGGCGTTCGTGCGCGGCGGGCCCCGCTCCGATCGCAACGCGCGGCGCGTGGTGCTGCTGGGCCTGCTGGCGCTGGCGCTGCAGAACACCGTCGACTTCTCGTTCGAGTTCCTCGGCGTCGCCGCGCCCGCGGTCGCACTGGCGGGCGCGCTGTCGACTGGCCCGATTCGCGTGTTCGGCTCGCGCCGCAGCGCCGTGGTGGGTGGGCTCGCGCTCGCGGCCGGACTGACACTCGCGATCGTCAGCCGCGGTCACTCGCAGCTGCTGCGCGAGGACGTCAACAGCCGCATCCTCGCCGGCGACGAGGCACTCGAGCTCGCGGCCCTGCGCGCGCGGCCGCTCGACGGTCGTCTGCACGGGCTGCTGGCACGACGCGCAGCCAAGGCCCGCGACTACGCGACCGCGGTCGAGCGCGCCGACGTGGCGGTGCGACTGCGCCCCGGCAATGTCGACCCGTGGCTCATCCGCGGGGTCGCGCTGCGACGACTCGGTCGCGTCGACGAAGGCGACCGCTCGATCGCCGAGGGCCTCGCGCGGCTGCACGAGCGGCCCGACGAGGCGTTGCTCGCGTGGCTGCTCGGCGAGTACCCCGACCCCGCGACCTGGGCGACGCTGTGCCCGACCGAGCCCGCGCCGTGGCGCGCACTGGTCGACGCGCTCGCCACCGTCGCGCCGCAGCACGCCGACGCGGTGGCGGCCGCACGCGCGCGGGCCCTGCCCGACGACCCCGAGCCGCTGCGCGTGCGTCACGACCTCGCGCTGCAGGCTGGCAACCCCACGCTCGCGCTGCATCATGCACGCCTGCTGCGGCAGCTCGCGCCCAACGACGTCGCGGCCCATCTCGCGGTCGCGCGGGCGCTGCGGGCCCTCGGACGCACGACCGAGGCCCGCGACGCGCTGTTCGCCGCGCTCGACGAGGACGCACCGCGCGGCCCCGGCTTCGCGGATCTCGCCGAGCGCGGCCTGCTCGAGCAAGACCTCGTCGCGGTGCTGCTCGAGCTCGGCGACGCCGACTCGATCGCGCGCGCACGCAAGCTGATGCCGGAGCTACTGTCGCGACCGGCGAGCCGCGACGCGCGGCGGGTCTCCGAGGCGCTCGCGGTCCGGCTCGACGATCTGCGCTGAGCTCCCACGCGAGCGCGACGCGCATCGGCGAGTCGTCGCCGCAGGCGGACAGAACGCGTCGAACACCAGCTCGCGGAAGAACCTCGACCACGCACGCCGCCGCGATGCCGCTCGACGACGGCGACATGGCATGATCCCGTGATGGATCGCCGGACCTCGCTGTGCGTGATGTTCTCGCTCGCGTGCGCCAACTCGCCGGCGACCGACGAGGACTCGGGCACCACCGCGGGCAGCAGCTCGGGCCAGGTCGGCGACGATGGCACCACCGCGACCACGGGCGCCTCATCGACCACCGCTACAGCCACCACCGCCGCGGACACCACCGCCGCCGATGCCACCACCGCCGCGGACTCCGGTAGCGGTGAGGACGACGGCGGCAGCAGCACCGGCGCGCCCGCGATCGCGCCCGCCGACCTGTTGGATCTCGCGGCGTGGAAGCTGACGCTGCCGATCGCCCGCGACGAGCCCGATCAACCGCTCGAGATCCTCCAACCAGAGCTTGGCACCTACGCGATCGAGCCGTGGTTCCACCTCGACGACGCCGCCACGGCGGTGGTCTTTCGCGCCAACGCCGGCGGCGTGACCACCAACAACTCCGGCTATCCCCGTGCCGAGCTGCGCGAGATGGCCAATGACGGCCTCGATCCCGCCAGCTGGTCGACCAGCGATGGCGTCCACTCGATGACGATCACACAGGCGATCACCCACCTGCCGGACGCCAAGCCCCACGTGGTGGCGGGGCAGATCCACGACGCCTCCGACGATGTCGTGATGATCCGGCTCGAAGGGAGCCATCTCTTCGTCGAGGGCGGCGGCGACGAGCTCGGCGACCTCGCGACCGACTACGTACTCGGCACCACCTTCACGGTGATGCTGCGGGCTTCCGAGGGCGCGATCGACATCTACTACGAAGACCTCTCGACGCCGGTGGTGTCCATCGAGCGCGACGTCGATGGCTGCTACTTCAAGGCCGGCGTGTACACCCAGTCGAACCCCGAGCACGGTGACGAGCCCGACGCCTACGGCGAGGTCGTGATCTCGGAGCTCGTCGTCACCCACGCATAGACCGCTCATGACGCGCATCTCGCATCTGCTGCTTCGCACCACCGATCTCGCCGCGGCGCGTGGCTTCTACGACGAGATCCTCGTGGGGGGCTGCCCCGATGTCGTCGAGCTACCCGCAGCTGCACGGGCGCGCGGCGCCAAGCCGCACTGGCTCGGGCACATCGCCGTCGACGATCCCGCCGCGATGATCGCCGCGCTGGTCGACCGCGGGGCACAGCTGCTGGGCCCTGCGTTCACGACCCGCGGCGCCACCGCGCAGGCGCTGCGGGAGCGCGGTGGCGCCGTGATCGCGATTGGCGGACCGGGCGATGCGACCGCCCGCAGCGACCTCGCGTGGCACCTGACGTGGAGTCACTCGCCGGTGGAGTCGCTCGCGGATCACGTCGAGCTGTTCGGTTGGCAGGCGACGACGCAGGTCGACACCAACGGTTTCGGCATCCACCGCGGGTTTGCGTGGACACCGGGTGGACCGAGCGTGGGTGCGGTCGCCGATGTCGCGGCGGTGGCGGGCGTGCACGCGCAGTGGTTGTACGTGTTTGCGGTCCCCGATCTCGACCGCGTGGTCGCGAAGGTCCGCGAACGCGGCGGACTCGCGCTCGGTCCCACGACGCTGCCCAGCGGCGCGCGCATGGCCGCGTGCGACGATCCCCAGGGCGGCGCGTTCGGTCTCACCGACGCGACGACGCTCGCGGTGTGAGCGACGCGCCGTCGGCGGACACGTGCGACGAAACCGGCCCGCTCGCCGATCAACCGCCGGCGCGGAAGCCAATGCGCGCATGCGTGCCATCGCAGAAGGGCTTGTTGGCCGAGCCACCGCAGCGGCACAGCCGGGCCGACTCGACGCGCGCGATGGTGCGGCCGGTGCCGGCACAGATCTCCACGGGGCCGGCGATCTCGAGCGGGCCATCGGGCAACGGCGTGACCTCGAGTGCGCCGCCACGCTGGGCCAGCGGTGCCGTGTCGATCGTCGCGGGCTCGCCAGTCGCGTGGAACGCCGCGCCATTGTGCGAACCGTCGCAGAAGGGCTTGTTCTGCGACGCGCCGCAGCGGCACAGCGTCGCGCGTCGCAAGCTGCCGCGACCGGCCAGCCGCACGTCGGCGTGCAGGGCATACGGCCCGTTCTCGCGCAGGCGCATGACGTTGACCTCGGGCACCGGCTCCGGCGGACCTCCGTCCAGGCGCTCGTAGGTGATCGCGCCCGACGGACACGTGTGGGCGATGCCGACCAGCGCCTCGACCGAAGCCTCGTCCGGGTGCAGCCACGGGCCCTGCACGTTGGCGAGGAAGACCCGCGGCGCCCCGAGCACGCAGTGCCGCGAGTGGATGCAGCGCTTGGTGTCGAAGCGGATCTCGAGGTGCTTGCCGCGCGCTCGGTCGACGTCGACCACGGGATCGACCGGCTGCGTCGGTGCGGGCGAGGCCGGGGCGACCACGACCGGTGCGGGCGCGTGGCTCGAGGTCAGCGTGGTCGCGAGCGTGGCGAGACGATCGCCGATCGTACCGATGCGCTCGGCGACCGGTCGTGCATCGGCGGCCAGCGGCAGCACGTGCTGGTCGAGCCCGCGGGCGATCGAACGCGACAGCTCGACCAACGACTGCACCGCACCGCGGGGATCGGGCTGCACCGCGAGCGTGCGCGACGTCGCGAAGCTCAGGCCCGCGAAGGTGCCCGGGTGGTTCGCGGATGCGGGCAGCGACGTCAGCAGCTCACCGATCGGGGTCAGCGCCGACATCGACGCCACCGCGAGGCTGTACAGCGGCCCACGCAGGCCCGGCGTGGCCCCCACGGGTGACAAGAGCACCTCGAGCGCACGCAGCATGAGCATGTACATCGCGTTGCCGACATCGAGCACCGAGGCCGCCGGCTCGGCGTCGATCCACACCAGGCCATCGGGCAGCGGTGGGCGACGCATGACGGGATTGCGCGCGACGCGAGCGGCGGGATCGAAGCTCGGATCCTCGGCTTGCATCGCCGCCAGCTCGTCGCGCATGCGGACGAAGCGACAGTAGTGCGACTCGTGGCCGGCATCATCGGCGCCTTCGCCCTGCGCGACGATCACGTCGATGGCCGCATGGGCGCTATCGAGGTCGCGCACCGAAGAGGTGCCGGGGAGGGTCACCGGTGGCGCGCCGAGCTGCAGCGCTGGGTTGCCGCAGAACAGCACCGCCTCGCCCATCTGCTCGGCGAGCTGATCGAGCCCCGCCCGGATCCCGCGATAGAGGTGACCGACGGTCGCGTAGTCCTCCGCGCTCGGTGTCAGTCGCCCCGGCGTCATGCCGCGTCGGTACTGCCGTGGCGACGCGAAGCCCTCGCCGTCGGGCAACGCCACACCCTCGGGTCGCTCGAGGAACACGAAGTGATCGAGGGTCGCGCGTGAGAACGGAGCCAGCGACACCACCACGCCCGCGGGGTGGTAGCCGGGCGACACCGGAAAGTTGGGGCGCAGCAGGTGGGGCGCGACCCCGACCGCGCTCGCGACGTTGGACACGTTGACGAGATGGACCATCTCCTCCCGCGCGACGTCGACGATCTGCTCACGCCAACGCGACAGCACCGCAGCGTGGGACTCGGACACGCGCCCACGCGCCGGTGCGCCGATGCTGAACGCGGCGTACAGGTAGCAACACATCAAGCCGTGCTCGATCTCGGCGGCTTCGCCGAGCAGGTGAGCGAGCGTCTCGCGGTGCTGGATGTGGATGACGGGCTCGTCCATGGCAGCTCGGGAGTCTGCCGGACTCCCAGCGCCGCCGCACCCCGCCCATCGGGCTGCGCTAGCCGGGCGGGTTGGCGACCAGCCCCAGCCCGCTACCGGTCATGTCCGAGTAGGTGTACGGATCGACGAGCCCCTCCACGACCACGCTGCTGCCGTCGCTGGGGTCGACCCGGTAGGCCCGCGCGGCGCCGCGATCGACCACCCACACCATGCCGGCCGCGTCGACGCTGACGCCGACCGGCTCCTGGCAGTCGGGCAGCGCGATGGCACCGTCGACGAGCACATCCGCGACGGTGTCGTAGCGCATCAGGCCGCAGGGGTTGTTGCCGGCGACCCACGCGGAGCCATCCCGATCGATCGCCAGGCCGCGCAGCCGCGTCGGTCCACCTTCGGTGTCGCCCTCGTCGATCCAGCTGCCGGCCTCGCGGTCGAACTTCCACAGCTTGCCCGACCAGCCCGCCACCCACGGCGTGCCGTCGCCGTCGAGCGCGATGCCATACATCACGTGATCGACGGGGTTGTCCCAGCGATCGACCGCGAGCGTCTCGGCGTCGACGCGGAACATGCTGCCGCTGGTGCCGAGCGCCCAGAGGTTGCCGTCGACATCCGCGGCGCCGCCGTAGGGCCCGTGCCCCCAGTTGTCGGGCCAGTCCTCGATCACGACCTCGCCGAGCGTCGTGCCGAGATCGCCATCGAGCTTGCGGATCGTCGCCGAGCTCGCGGGCTGGTTGCGCCAGCTGATCCACAGCTGCTCGCCGACGGTGTCGCAGGTCGCAGGGTCGATGCTGCCGCGGGTCCACGCGGTCGCCCGCGGGCCGCCCTGGCTGCCCGCGACGCCGGGATCGAAGCCGGTGTCGTGGTGCCACAGCACGCACTCGTCCTCGCCCCACGGCAGCACGTCGTCCCACGCACGCGAGGTGCGGATCTCACCGTCGCCGTCGCCATCGACGCAGCGCTCGATGGTGCCGGCGAGCTTCGTCACCGTGCCGCGGCGATTGCTCACCGCGACGTCGCCGCTCAGGCTCACCGCCGTGCGCGAGGGATCGCTGCCGTCGGGGCCGGTGCGGTAGCGGGCCAGCTCGGTCGCGGTCGCGGTGTCGATCTTCGAGACCGTGCCCTGCGAGCTGTTGGCGATCCAGATGATGCTGAAGCTGTTGCCGACCTCGCCGTCGCCGCAATCGACGGTGCCCGTGGGGCTGCCGACATCGAACACGATGGTGTGGCCGTCGTCCTCGCTGCCGTCGGCCCCGTCGTCGCCGCCGTCGTCGCGTCCGGTGCCGCTACCCGAGTCGTCGCGGCCGACGACGATGCCGCTGCTACCGGATTCGTCACTCGCCTCGATGGCCTGCCCCTGGCAGGCGAGCGAGCAGGACAACGACACCAGGATTGCGGAGCGATGGCGCGACATGACCCGTCACTTGTCGGCGAGTCGCTCGCGATCCTGTGATCCCGCGGGCGCGCGGGTGTGGGCCCACGGCCCGCATCGGGTCGCCACGGCTCGACCCGATGCCGCATCGATCGCCGCTGCGGCCGCGACGCGGCCCCAAGTCCACCGTGATAGCCTCGCGCAATGGCATGCGCCCGCCGACGCGCGTACGGCATCGCGCTCGAGGTCCTCGCTTCGCTGTCGATCGCCTGCGGGCCGCGCTACGTCGCGAACGGTCAGCCCGAGCCCGCGCCCGCCCTCGACGACGACGACGCATCGGCGTCGGCGAGCACGCCCGAGCACACCGCCGACCCCCAGGCCGGCTGTCGGATCGACCCCGAGTGCGGCCTCCCCGAGGATCCACGGATCTTCGCGGTCTGTGAGGCCGGCACGTGCGAGCGGTGGGACACCGCGCAGATGTGGTCATGGGCGACCAGCGTCGCCCCCGAGCTTTCGTCCCTGCGCGAGGCAGGAGCCCTCGCGAACGTGCCGTGGATCCCGGCAAGCGGCACGGTGCGGGTGTTCGTCGACGCCCGGCAGCTGATCTGGTCGAACAAGGCCCGCTGCGTGCCGATCGATCTCGCGTGGATCGACGGCGCGCTGGTCGGCGAGATCCCCGAGGTGCTCGGCACCAAACCCGGAGCGAAGAACGCGTGGTTCTACACGCTGCGCCTGCACGACGGCGTGGACGTGCTCGGTCCGGGCCGCACCACGTCCGGCCCCGACGGCGACGGCGCGGAGGCGATCGGCGGCTTGCAGTCGTTCGGGCTGCACCTGCGCGCGACCGACGACGCCCTGCGCTACACCGGCACGCACTTCGCCACCGAGGTCGCGTGCGGCAGCGCGAGGATCGAACGGCCTGGTTGCGAGCCGGTGGCCTGCGAGGGCTGCAGCGAGCTCGCGCTACGCAAGCGCCCGCTCGATCGCGGCGTCGCGACCGGCCCCGTGGCTGGCACGATCACGCGCTCCGGCGGCGCGTGCGAGCCGTGCCCCGCGGACACCTTCGGCCCGCTGCTGCATCGCCTCGACGCCGCCGTCACCGGTCGCATCTTCATCGACGACGCGGGCGACGACGCGGGTCCGGTGTTCCACCGCCGCGTGCAGACCTGCACCGTCGAGCTGAAGCAACGCTCCCGCCGCCTCGCCCGCGCTCGCCGACCGCTGTGATCGCACCGACGTCGCGACGCGAGCCCGCGGCCCGCCGCGTCGCGGCAGTCGGTGTCGACGCGCTCCACATCGTGCCAGGCAACCGCCCTACCGCTTGCCCTGGTTCAGCCAACCGCTCCATCGCGCCACCCGCTGGCCGCCGGGCAGGTACACGCGGGTGGCCTGCGGTGGGGACGTGCCCCGCAACACGTGCTTCAGCAGCGCGACGCTCTGGCTGCCGATCCCCGACGACGTCGTGCCCTCGACGCCCACCGTGGTGATCCGCGCGTCCTCGGAGAGTTCCTGCACCCAGCGGTCCGCGTGGTCGTACTGCGCCGTTTCGTATTGGTTCGATCCCGCCGAGTGGCAGGCGTGGATCACCGCGACGCCGCCGGCGGTGAGCATGTTGCGGAACCACGCGCAGACGGCCGGCCAGGCCATGTTGCTGTAGCCGCGGGCGATCTGCGGACTGAGGTTCCGAGCCTGCAATGGCGCCCCGCCGAACACCAACGGTCCATCCCAGCCGCCGTGCGCGAGGCAGACGATGACGTCGACCCGCGTCATCAAGTTGGGGTAGGCGTCGATCCATGGCTGCGGATCCTTGCGCGCATCGCCGACGTCGAAGGTCTGGCAACTGAACTTCTCGGCCTGGAGGTAACGAACCACAGCGTCGCACGAGCCCTTGAAGTCGGGACCAGCGTGGAAGACAAACGCGCGTCGCATGGCGACTAGATGCCGCGGGCACGCGAGGGGTTCACGGCGCGCGCGGTCGCAGCGACGACGGCGGCATGACGAGGTCCGAAACGCTGTTTGCTCTCGCGAGCGAGGGGAACCACCGCGGCGTGATCACGCGCCGCAGACATCGTCGGGGCATGGGGTCCCCAGCAGCTCCCACACGTACGACGTCAGCGTCACCGGTCCGCCGTACAGGCCGGTGCCGCCGGCCGCGAAGCCGCGGCTGGTCTCGTTGACGGCGGGTGAGTTGCCCGGCGGCGGATCGTTGGGCTCGGCGAAGACCTCGGCGATCCGACGCTCGCACGGCCACGGCCACAGCGGCTCGTCGGTGGGCTGATCGAACCCGGCCTCGCCCCAGTGCGTGCCGGAGATCCCCCACCGCGTGCGCAGGTCGGCGCCCGGTGTGTTCGACACGACATCGGGTCCGGTGGGATCGATCACCGATTGCGGCGCGTCGCCATCGTCGAGCAGGAACGGCTCGCCCGCGAAGCCGCCGACCGTGACGTGCGACGCCGTGTTGGCGCGAACGCCGGTCGCACCGTCGGAGACGCCCCACACCACCGCGTGATCGACGACGTTGCCCTGGCCCCACTCGACCCCGAAGATCCCGGCGTGATCGACGGCCTCGCCGATCACCATCACGCCCTGGAACCGGATGTTGCTCCCCACCTTCGCGATGTAGAAGCCGCCGTACTTGCCCTCGCCGCCGGTCTGTGGCGCGTGGCCGTCGATCGCGATCACGTTCTGGTAGAGGTGATCGCGGACGGAGTCGTCGGCGTTGTTGCCATAGGTGTTGAAGGTGGATTTCGGCAGCGGCGAGCTGGTGTAGTCCATGCGCCCGACCACCCGGCGCCAGATGTTTCGCTGGGTCGAGGCGTCGGGCCCGCCCTGGACGAAGCATGCCCGGCACGATCCGACGCCGGCGACGTCCTCGACGAGGTTGTCGTTGCCCCACAGCTGCAGCAGTCCGCCCTGCTCGCCGGACTCACCGGCGCGGCGGAAGATGCTCCGCGTCAGGCGGCTGTGATCGCCGGCGATGGTCCCGACGAACTCGTCGCCATCACCGGCATCGAACACGAACCCGTCGACGTGCACGCGATCGCCGATGAACAACAGATCGCTGCCACCGACGATGCGCACCGCCAGCGGGTGCCGGGCCGCGATCGTGGTGAAGCCGTCGGTGCCGGCCGGCACGTCGACGATGGCGTTCTGCGGTCCCGCGTACTCGCCGTCGTCGACGAGCAGCACGTCGCCGGGCGCGAGCTGGGCGATGCCGTGCGCGAGTGTCTTCCACGGCGCGGCTTCCGAGCCGTCGCCGGTGTCGTCGTCTCCGGTCGGCGCGACGTGGAAGGTCGGGGCGAGCGGGAGCGCGACGTCGCAATCGGAGGGGGGCACGGGTGGATCGTCGCCGCCGGTGGTCGGATCTGCGCCGTCGGTCGCTGCGGCGGAATCGGACGATGCCCCGCCCGAGCTGGTCGCCGGCGACTCGCTCGTCGGGTTCGGTCGGCCGTCGTCGCCGTCGCTCGCCGCGAGCGACGGGTCGTTCGTGTCGCTCGCGTCGGCGTCGGCGGGGGACGTCGAGGTGCACGCGATCGCGCACGCGAGGGTGCAGAGGCTCGGAGCCAGGACAGTGCGGGCCATGTTCCGGCCTTGGTGGCCGGCACCCCTCGGTTCCGTGCCGATCGCCGCGCTCGCCCTGCGACGGCGTCGCGCGGCCGCAGGCAGCGTCGATCCTCGTGGGCTGCTCTAGCGTCGTTGCGCAGGCGAGCGGCCGCGTCGAAGGGACCCATGGGGATGTCGCCGAGCGCGACCGCCTCGTCACGCGACCAAGGCGAGGCTACCTTGGCCGCATGCCACGCCGCCCTCCATGGCTCGCGTTCGCGCTGCTCGCCTGCCGCCCGAGC
Source organism: Deltaproteobacteria bacterium (assembly GCA_016709225.1). NCBI lineage: Bacteria > Pseudomonadati > Myxococcota > Myxococcia > Deltaproteobacteria bacterium. Next base: position 806,954 of record JADJEE010000012.1, read on the forward strand.
GAGGACACGAAGCCGACCTCGCCGCCCTCCCGCGACGCACCGGATCGCGGCGAGGTCGAGGCGTTGTGGCTCGGCGCACGCGTGCCCACGCACCCCGACGGCATCGTTGCGATCGCCGTGCAGGACGACGCCGTGATCGCAGCGACCGAGGCCCCGCTGGTGATCGAGGGGCGCACGATCGGCGCGGTCGATCCCGGCGTGCGCGTGTGGCGTGCCGACGGCCGCCTGCTTGCGCAGTTCGGCGACACCCACGTGGTCGCGATCGCCCCGGTGCCGAACGATCGCGTGGCGACGGCGGACGTGAACGGCCGCGTGCGCGTGGCGACGCTCGACGGCGGCAACCCGATCGAGCTCGGCGGTGGCGCGCGCGTCGTGGCGCTGGGCTGGATCGCAGCGCGCGAGCGACTGGCGGTCGTGCGTGGCGACGGACAGATCGCCCTGGTCGAGCTGGCCCCGAACGCGGCACCGCAGGTCGTCGGTGCGCTCGGGCGCGAGATCACGTCGGCGGCGATCGGTGCCACGCGGGTGGTGATCGGTGGCAAGGACGGCAGCGTGGTCGCGCTCGACCTCGACACCCCGGCTGCCGCGCTGCGCCACCACGCGACGGCGGGGCGCGCCATCACGGCGATCGCGATCGCGGCCGACGGGCGCGGCTTCGCGGCCGGCGACATGGAAGGCGAGATCTTCGTCGGGCGCATCGGTGAGGCCACGCGATCGATCGCCGGCAGCAACGGCTGGCCGGTGCGCGCGCTCGCGATGATGCCGAGCGGCGACGTGGTGGTGTCGACCTCGACCCAGGGCTGGTACCTGCAGGTCCACGATCCCAGCGGCCACGTCGCGATGCTCCCCGCCGACGACGGCCCCTACGACGCGATGGTCGTCGACGGCACCCGGCTCGTCACCGGCAGTGCCGGCGGTGTCGTGTCGGCGTTCGACGTCGCTGGCAAGCGCGAGCTGCTCGCGGGCGCCCGCAATGTGTCCGCGCCGCGTGCGATGGGCTTCGATGCCGCGGCCACGTCGCTGGTCACCTACGCGCGCCCCCAGCCGCTGCGCTGGTCGCTCGCGGACGCCTCGGGCCAGCAGCTCGCCGCGCCGGAGGTGCTTCCGATCGCGATCGCGCCTGGTGGTGCGCAGGGCCTCGTGGCCGACACCGAGCGCAGCGCATGGGCGTGGAACGAGGTCGGCACCGACCGCCTTGGCCCATGGCACGCCTTCGTCGGCACCGAAATCGACGTCGCGTTCGCGGGCGACGTGCTCGGCATCGCTGTGCACGAGGGCGGCCAGCGCGATGCGGCGACCAACTTCGCATTGTACCGCGGGGAGGTCATCGTCGCGAGCTGGCGCGCAGACGATCACGTCGGCCTGCGTGGCTTCGCCGCGGCACCCGACGGTAGCCGCTGGGTCTCGCTCGACGGCGACGATCGCCCGCATGTATGGAGCGCCACCGGTGAGCACGTGTGCGCCGTGAAGGAACCGCGGCTCAACGCCGAGATCGTGTTCGGGCGCGACGCGAGCGAGCTCGTGCTGGTCTCGCAGAGCGATGGCCTCGAGCTGCTCGACGCGAGCCGCTGCACCACGCGCACGAAGCTCTGGGAAGGCGACGGCGATGCGCCCCAGGGCACCACCGACGCGATCTGGGCGCTCGCGGCCGCACCCGGCCAGGCCCTGATCGCCAGCGGTCACACCAGCGGCACGGTGCGGCTGTGGTCGCTCGTCGACGGTCGCGAGCGCCGGTCACGGCACGAGCAGACCAAGCTGATCGAAGATCTCGAGTTCGATCGCAGCGGTCAAATGCTCGCGAGCGCCGCGCAGGACGGCAGCCTCGTGGTGTACCGCTGGTGACGCGAGCTCGGGTCCCTGGCCAAAGCCCGCGTGGGCGATCGTCTCAGACCGCGCGACGACGACGCCGCCGCAACGCGACGCACGCAGCCGTGAACCACGGCACCGCGGCGTCCCGCGTGTCGCCGATGCTGTTGCACTGACATCCGCTCGGCTGCACGTAGCCGTCGTCGGCACCGGCAGTCACCGTGCTGATGCCACTGCCGCCCTCGCCACCGCCGTTGCCCCCGGTGCTGCCGCCCTCGGTGCCCGCAGCGTCGTCGTTCGATCCGCCACCGGCCTCGCCACCGCTGCCACCACCGGCCTCACCGCCTTCGCTGCCGGAGTCTGCACCGCTACCACCGTCGCTGCCCGAGTCCTCACCGCCCGGGTTCCATTCGCCGTCGGCGCGTCGCGCATTTGCGGTGAAGGTCTCGGCGGCGAAGTACGAGAGGTTGAGCCCGGTGCCCGCGACGTACGAGGTCGGCGGCCCTGCGGTGCCCGAACCCGAGGGCCAGTTGTGACCGACGCCCATCGAGCTGATCGACGCCACGCGCTCGCCCTCGGCGTCGTCGTAGGCCAACGCCGAGCCCGCGGGATTGGTGCCGGGCAGCGAAGCGACATCGAAGGGTGCGCTCCCGAGCAATGTCCCGCCGCCGTAGATGGTCGCGTACATCTCGGCGTTGATCTGCGCGTAGCCCTGCGCGACCGTGAAGTCGTTGCTGTCGGTGAACGTGATGGCCAGCTGGGTGTCGAACGACGCCGCATTCGCGCCGGCGTACTGCTGGCACAGCGTGACGGTCTGCCCCACGTTGGTGCCGACCTGCGCGATCTGACTGACGCTGGTGCCGAGCGATGGCCCCGCCGAGACGCCGACGCCGGCGAAGATCTCGGGTGCGAGGCAGCCCACGATGAGCGCCTGGCCGCCGCCGGAGGAGAAGCCGACCAAGTAGATCTGCGCCGGATCGACACCGTAGCCGGCGTCATCCCGCAGGCTCTCGGCGAGCTCGATGATGGGCTTGTTGTGCCCGCTCGTGCGCGTGTGCGTGGCACCGTAGTAGTTCCAGCAGCCGGCGATCACGCCGCCGCCCGGCACGGTCGGCAGCGCGACGACCATGCCGAAGTCCTCGGCGGCCGACTCGAAGTTGCCGTACTGCTGCAGCTGGCTGCCGGTCTGTGCGCAGCCGTGCAGCGCGATCATCAGCGCACGGCCGCTGCCGATCGGGCTCACGCCCGCTGGCGTGTAGACCTCGACGCTCATCCCCGCGATCTGCTTGGTCTCCCACGCGGCGTGGGCGACGGACGAAATCGACATGGCCGCGGCGACCAGCCCGGCGATACGAAGTGGCGACATGACGACGCTCCTTGGTTTTCACCCGCGAGAGCAGGCGCGAGCACGATGCGAGTTCACTGCTGATAGTCGACGAGGAACTGGTGTGCACCACCGACGTTGGTGCTGGTCAGCCACGGTGGCGAGCCGACCACGAAGAGGCGGTAGTCGGCATCGACCACCCGCCACGGTGCGCGCCACCGCGAAGCGACACTCACGTGTGCCGTGACGATCGCGCCGGCGGGCACCTGCACGCTGATCCAATCGACGACGTCCGCGCTGTCGGCGGTGATGCTCTGGAGCTTGCCGTCGACCTCGATGTCGAGCACGAGATCGACGTCGTCGAAGCTGGCCGCGTGCTGGTAGAGGTTGAACGGGAACACGGCGCCGGGCACGAACGGCGGGATCGCGAAGCCCAGCGTCGCCGACTCGCCCAGCAGCAGCATCGCGGTCGCGAACGGCCACTTCGTCCACGCCCCGAACGCCACCACCGTCACCATCTGCAGCTCGTCCGCATGCATCGGGTAGCTGTCGACCTCGTCGCCGTCGATGCGCCCCTGCACCATGAACGAGGTGTCGTTGTCGGGCATCGCCTGCGCGAACGACTCTGGGTAGTTCTCGAACAGCTCGAACACGCGGGTGTCGTTGCGTGCCCACTTGACCGTCACCACGCGGCACACTCCGTCGGCGTTGCGCGGATCCTTGCCGTGGCAGGTACCGGTCCAGTTGCCGTTCTCGTCGGCATCGTGGCCGTGCGCGCCGACTGGACCGAGCGGTCCGGTCGCACCCAGCGCACCGAGCGGACCGATCGGGCCGAGCGGCGCGAACAAGCCGCCGGGCTCGAGCTGCCGCAGGAACGCCGGCGTGAGCGAGGACTCGCGGGCCGCGAGGTCGTCCCAGTAGGCGTCACCGAGCGGGCCGTCCGGTCCCAGCGGGCCCGACGTCGACAGCGGACCGCCGGCATCGGTGAGCAGCGTGGCGAACGAGTCCCACGGCGCCGACAGTCCGATCCACGACGACGCGGTCCAGCTGCCGTCGCCGACCGGACCGAGCACACCGAGCGGACCGTAGGGACCGAGCGGACCGTAGTAGCCGAGCGCGCTCATCGGCTTCAGGTACGTCGATAGTGGCAGCGGGTCGCCGACCACGAACGCGTCGATCTCGGGCCGTACGCTGCTGAGGTCCCCGCCGAGGGCCTGCACCGAGCTGGAGCTGAGCGCGACGCCTTGCTCGATCATGCCGTCGGGGTCGTCGGCCTTGCCGCTGACACTGCCGGGATCGCCATCGTCGTCGGCCGCGCCACACGCTGCGAGCACGACGCTCGCCGTCAGTACCCGAGGAATCGATCGCAGCGTGCGTGGCCGGGTCATGTCGCGTCTCCGTCTGCGCCGCCGCCGAGCCCGAGTCCATCGCGAATCAGCGTGAACACGTCGTCGATGGTCTTCTTCGGCGGCAGGCGATTCTCCCACAACACCCAGCGCATGCCGAGGAAGTCGAAGATGCCCATCAGCGCGAAGGCCACCGCCTCCGGATCGAGCTTGCGGATCTCGCCTTGCTTCATGGCCTTCGCGAGGCCGTCGCGGTAGCCCTGGGCCAGACGTTGGTAGTAGTCGCGATACAGCGCTTCGTCGACGAATTCTGCCTGACGAATGATGCGGTAGAGGTTCTTGTGCTCCTGCACGAACCGCAGGAACGCCACGAAGCCGGCGCGCTCGACCTCGAGCCGCTCGCCGTGGCCCTCGATGGCGGCCGCCAGTGTTCGGCGCAGGGTCGCGCCGAGCTCACCGACCAGCTCGGCGAAGACCGCCTTCTTGCTGTTGAAGTAGAGATAGAACGTGCCTTGCGCGACACCTGCGGCGCGGGTGATGTCGACGATCGACGCGGCCTCGTAGCCGCGCTCGCCGAAGACGGTCTCGGCGGCGTCGAGGATGCGCTGACGCGTCCGTTGACCGCGCGCCGTCACCGGCTCTTGCACGCCTTCGCTGGGGGAACTCGCCATCAGACCTGCTGCTCCTCGAGCGCCCGTGCGGGGGCGCCACTGCGCTGGTGCACCAGCAAACCCACGACGCCGACGCCAACGCTGATCGCAATGGCGATGCACGACGACACCGCGGGGTTCGCAACCCCACCGAACCACTGCAGCCCGACGTGTACCAGCAAGGCGACCGCCGCAGCGCTCGCCACGACCCACGCGGGGATCGCGGTGCGCACCATCACCCCGAAGAGCACCGGCACGAACGACGCGGCGGCGAGTCCGTAGACACCGCGCTGCGCGAACAGCCCCACCAGGGCCGGAGGCTCGAGCGCCAGCAGGAACGCGATCACGCCCACCGCCACCAGCGCCAGCCGCGACGCGGTGAGGCCCGCTCGGGCGTCACCGTCGCGCCGCCCGCGGAGCACGAGGTCATGCGTGACCATGGTCGAGAGCGCGACCAGGATGCCGTCGAGGGTCGACATGCCCGCGGCGAGCATCGTGACGAGCGTGATCGCCGAGACCACCTCGCCAGCCCCACCGCCGCCGAACGCCTGCACCACATACTCGGTGACCACGCGGTCCTGCTGTTCGGGCGGGAACACCATGCCGTCGAGCCGGGCGTAGAGCCCCGCGAACAGGCACAGCGAGAACACCACGCCGAGCGCGACCGACGTGAGGATGAAGCGGTTCACGTCGCGTTCGCTGCGAAGGTACAGCACCTTGGTGAGGATGTGGGGCTGCAGCATCAGCGCGAAGGTCACCACGAACGCGCTCACGAACACGGAGAACACCGAGCCGTACAGGTTGCTCTCGGGGTTGAGCACGGACGCGAACGAGGTCGATACCTGCGCGAAGGCATCCACCACGCCGTTGCCGAGGTGGTGGGCGCCCGAGGCGAACAGCATCACCGCCACCACCGCCATCATCGCGGCCTGCACGACGTTGGTGTAGGCGTGGGCGTAGGTGCCCCCCAACAGCACGTAGCTGAACACGACCACCAGGGTGCCCGCCAGCGCCAGCTCGTACGAGACGCCGAACAGCGCCACCACCAACAGCGCGCAGCCGACCATGATCAACACCACGAAGGCGATCGACAGCAGGTTCAGCACCGCGAAGGCGCGCGCGAGCGTCTCGCTGCCGTAGCGCGCGCGGATCCAGTCGGGCACCGTGAGGCAACCGTGGGTGTCGCCGACGCGGCGGAAGCCCTTGCAGACCGCCAACAGCCCGCACGCGACCCCTGCCTGCGCCGCGACCCCGTAGTGGAGCAGGGCCGACAGGCCGTGGTTGTAGACGAATCCCGGGTTGATGACGAAGGTCGCGGTCGAAGCGATCGACGACGCCATCACGACACCGACCAGCACCGGCCCCATGTCGCGGTTGCCGATCGCGAAGCCCACGAGCGAGGTGGTCTTGCGCATGCCGAGCCACGACAGCCAGTACACCGCGGCGAGATAGACCGCGAGCACGCCGAGCTTGACCGCGAGGATCATCGGCCACCTGGGCGGGTCGGGCTGCGAGCCGCGACCGGGGCGATGGTGACGTCGTCGTCGGTCGCGGGCGTGGGATCCTCCGCGGGCGGCGCGGCGTCGCCCGGCACCGGCGCGGGCGCAGGTGCGGGCGCAGGCACAGGCTCGACCGGCGCCGCGGCCTCGTCATCGCGCGCGTCCGGATCGGTGCCCGGGGTGTACAGCGGCTCGATCGTGGTGCCGACCGGCGCGCCGCCGCCACGACGCTGGCGTGGCGCACCGGGCTCCTTGGTGTCGGCGAGGAAACGCAACACCGCCTGGTTCCACTGCTCGGCGGCTTCGAACTGCGCCATGTGACCGGCCTTCTCGAGCATCACCAGCTCGGCGTCGGGCATCTGCGCGACCGCCTTCTTGGCCAGGCGCTCGGTGCTGCCGCCGTGGAGGAAGGGATTGGGGATGAGGCCGTCGTCGTTGCCGAACAACACCAACGTCGGGAGGTCGAGGTCGTGCAGCCGATGCAGCACCGGGCCATCGATCATGCCCGCGACCGAGCGCGACACCGCCATGCAGTAGGCCTGGAAGTCCGGCCCACCGACCACCGCGAGGCGGTCGCGCACCATGAACTCCGCCGCCTTCGGGGTGCGGTGGAAGTTCTGCGTGTGACGCAGCCACACCGCCTCGGCATCCGCGGCACAGGTGAACTCGGGCGTGACCGTGCCCGCCAGCCATCGCGCCTCGCCATCCTCGAAGGCCTCGAGTCCGGCGGGCGAGGTCAGCACGAGCGCCTCGACATCCTCGGGGTAGTCGAGCGCGTAGGTCATCGCGATCTGCCCGCCCATCGAGTGACCGACCAGGGTCACGCGGCCGAGCTGCAGCTCGCGCACGACGCCTCGCACCGCTTGGGCGAAGAACGCCATCGAGTAGGCGTAGTTGCCCTTGGTGCTCTTGCCGTAGCCGGGCAGGTCGATCGCGACCACGCGGTAGCGCTGCGCGAGCGCGTCGATGTTGCGCTGCCACGCCGGCATCGAGCTGCCCAGGCCATGGATCAGCACCAGCGTGCGCTCGCCCTTGCCGGTGTCGTGCACCGCAATCTTCGCGGTACCCACGGCGACGGTGGTGGTGTCGACGGGGTACTTGATCTGGGCGAACGCGACGCCCTGGCGCTTGGTGCAGCCGCTGGCACCGAGCCCGAGCAGCAGCGTCGCAGCGAGCGCACCGGCGCGCGCGAAGGATGATGTGCGTGAACGGTTCATCGTCGCGGGCCTCAGATCATCAGCCACTTGAGGGTGAGAAAGCCGGTCCAGGGATCGCGCGGTCGCCCGCTGCCACCGCCGCTGGCCGCGGTGCTGACGATCTCCGAGCTGGCGAAGAAGTCGCCCAAGCGCAGGTACGCCGCATGGGCCTCGACGCTGAGCAACGGCCGGATTCGCCACGAGAGGCTACCGTTGACCTCGGCGCCCATGAAGTATGCGCCGTCGATCGGCTGCACGTTCGATCGCGCGAACGCGGTGCCGATGCGACCCGTCAAGCGATTGCGCAGGAAGTCGTAGGAGACCCCGAGCGAGGCCGCCATCATGCCGTAGCCGGCGTTCGAGATGTCGGTCGCGGCGGCGTAGAAGCGGTTGACGACGTTGCCGTGCGGCAGCAACAAGTAGGTGCCGAACGTGGTGAACGGCGCCGCGGGAGCGCCCCAGGTGTTGCCAGTGACCACGCCGCTGTAGGTGCCGTCCTCGAGGCCATTCTTGTCGCCCGAGGTGTAGAGGAGGTCGGCGACGATGGCGTCGCGCGGGGTCCGGCCGAAGCGGAACGCGGCGCGCACGTTGGCCGCCAGGCCGAGCACGTTGGTGAGCTTCTGGAAGTCGCCGGGCTGGTTCGGGATCGCCGTGACGATCTGCCCGAAGTTGCCGACCGCGAACGCCGAGCCGCCGAAGCGACCGGCGGTCAGCTCGGGATTGTAGGAGACGTCGCCGGCCAGCCACGCGAAGCGACCGCGCCAGGTCTCGACGTTGTCGGGAATCGTGAAGCGATAGCCACCGGCGTAGTCCACCAGCGTGCTGTCGGGGCCCTGGCCGAGGATGCCGACGCCACCCTGCCCGGTCGAGGTGTCTCGCAGGTAGCGGAAACTCGCGCCGGCGTGGAGCGTCTTGCCGAGGTGACGGTCGGTCGCGAACTCGAACAGCGAGACGTCGTCGTCCTTCTGGATCAGGTTCTCGTACAGCTGGTAGGCGCCGAGCTTGAAACGCTGCCCCCACTGCGTGCCGTGCAGCACCGCGCCGACGGCATCGGTGCCCCACATCGCCAGGCGCGTGCCCGTGAGCTGCATCGTCGAGACCGGCGTGCGGTAGGGATCGTAGGCGCTGTCGTAGAGCCGCTGCAGACCGACGTCGACCGACCAACCCTTCCACAGATCGATCTCGACCGCGACGTTCTGGGTCTGCAGGTTGACCTGGTCGGCCGTGATCGACGAGCCGAAGTTGCCGCCCGCCGAGTTCGAGGTGTCGCCGAAGGTCCAGTCGAGCTCGAACGACGCGCGCAGGCGAGCCCGGCGGTTGAGCAGCGCCGGCTCCACGACCAGGAACGGAATCAACCGCTGCTCGAGGAACACCGCCCGCTCGCGCGAGGTCGTGGTGGTGTTGGGCCCGAACAGCCGGCCGACCACCTGGCCCTTGAAGAGATCGTTCGCCGGCGCGACGTTGGTGATCTCGGCGCGGGTCAGGAAGTAGCCGTACAGCTGGAACGCGCGGAAGTCTCGCTTGCTGCGCTGGATCTGCTCCGGCGCCTGCTCGACGTAGGGATCAGGCTCGGGCGGCGGCGAAGGTGCCGCGGCGAGCATCAACGACAGCATCGACCAGGACAGCATCGGTTCCCAAGATCCCCTGACGTCACTGGCGGACGAACAGCTGCGTGAGGTCGTCGCCGAAGCTGGTGGAACCGAAGCCGCCCTCGGCGGTCGGCGGGATCGCACCGACGCTGGGCTCGGTCTGCACGACCTCGTAGCGCATGATCGGCGGGCTGACACTGTTGTCGATCTCGAAGATGCCCTCGACGGTGACCGCCTGCGGCATGGTCTGCTCCAGCGTGATGTCGAAGATCTCGCCGACGCCCGATGGCGTCGCGGTGTAGACCCCGACCTGCTGCACCATCTGTCCCTGATCGTCGATGGTGACGACGGTGAAGGCCTGGGGGCCGAAGGTCGCCGTGATCGAGACCGCGTGGGTCAGGTCGACCAGCAGCGGCGCGACGTCGTCGCCCTCGCTCAGCCACGTGCCCTCGAGGGTGACATCGCCGGTCGCAGTGTCGGAGCCGCCCGAGTCCGAGCCCATGGCGGTGTCGTTGCCCGACGCCGACGCCGTGCTGGGATCACCGCTGGTGTCGGCGTCGGAGTCCACGCCGGTGTCGTCGCTCGCCGAGGCAGACCCTGCGGTCGGATCGGTGGTCGCGTTCGTGGCGGACGCGCTCGCGCTCGCGGACGCGCTCGCGGACGCGCTCGCGTCACCCGCGGAGTCGTCGGTGTCGCCGCCGGTGCGGGCCGTGGTGGAGACGCCGGCACCGCTGCAGGCGGTGAGCGCAACGAACGTCAGGACGTGAAGGGCTCGCATGGCGACTCCGGTCTCTTTTGTGCACCGCAACATGACGACTGATTCATGTCTCATACCCCGGGCGCAGGACCCTGTCAAGGCGGCCGCACGGGGCGATACCTCGATTCCGGACCGTCGTCAGGGCACCCCGAGGACGCGCGCACTCACGACCGCGGAACGTGCCGCGCAAGAAACGTCAGCGCCGCTGCGTTCCACTCGTCGGGTCGTTCGAGCTGCACCATGTGGCCCGCACCGCGAACCATCGCGAGCGTCGCGTTCGGCATCCGCTGCACACCGCAACGCGCGAGCGTAGCGGTGTCGCGGCCGTGCAGCATGCGATTGGGCACCAGCGCGTCCTCACTGCCGAAGCTCACGAGCACCGGCATTCGCAGCGCACCGAGTCGGTCGATGACCGGGCGCTCGAGCATCGCCGCGACCGATCGCGTCACCGCGCGGGCGTAGGCCCGCACGTCGGGTCCACCGATGATCGCCAGGCGATCGCGCAGCAGCGGCCAGGCTGCCGTGGGCATGCGATGGAAGGTCGGCAGGTAGCGAGCGACGACCGTCGCGGCCGAGGCACGCGCGGTGTAGTCGTCGTCGACGGCCGCGCGGATCCACCTGCCCTCGGCCTCGCTGAAGCGCTCGAGCCCCGCGGGCGCCGCCAGCAGCAGTGCCGCGACGCGCTCGGGCTGGGACAACGCGAGCTCCATCGCGATCTGTCCGCCCATCGAGTGGCCGCACAGCACCACGCGATCGAGCCCGCAGCGATCGAGCAGCTCGACCACCCGCGCCGCCATCCACGGCAGCGAGTAGCTGACATCGGGCTTGCTGCTCTTGCCGAAGCCCGGCAGATCGACCGCGAGCACCCGTGCACGCCCCGACAGCGCGGCGAGGTTGCGCGACCACACACGCATGTCGCTACCCAGGCCGTGCAACAGCACGATCGGCGGATCGCCCTCACCGCAGGTGTGGACCGCCAGCTCGACCTGGTCGAGCCCCACGAGCTCGAGCGGGAGGCCGTAGTCGAGCGATGCGAACGACCGACCGGGACGCACGCTGTTCCACGACCACGACCACGGCCACGACCATGGCCACGACCACGCCGAGCTCGCGCTGCCGGAGCGGCCGCCCTGCATCAAGCGCTCCGCACGTGTCGCCACACCGAGCACGCCATCGCGAGCCCGCCACCGGTGGCACAGAAGACGATCGGCGCGCCATCGGGCAGGTCACGCTGCAGCAGCGCGTCATCGAACGCCACCGGGATGCACGCCGAGCCCAGGTAGCCGAAGCGATCCATGATCATGTGGGTCTTGGCGCGCGGCAGCTCGAGCACGTCCATCACCGCCTCGATGGTGCGGGCGTTGAGCTGGGTGAAGACCAACAGCTCGACCTCGGACAGCGAGACGTTGGCCTTCGCGAGGCACTGCCGGATGAGCGGCGGCCAGCGCTCGGCGTTGAAGGTGGCCGGGAACTTGCGCACGAACTGCACCCGCGGCGCGCCCTCGGCTGCGATCGAAGCGGCCGTCACCGGGCGACTCGCACCACCTTGATAGATGCCGAGCGCGTCGTGGTACTGGCCGTCGGCGACCAGCTTGCCAGACAAGAACCCCGGCTTGTCGCCGGCCGCGAGCACCACCGCGCCGGCGCCGTCGGCAAACAGCGTGGCGGTGTGCTTGTCCTTCCAGTCGATGAAGCGCGACATGCCGTAGCCGCCACAGACCAGCACGTGTCGCAGATCGTCGTCGGTGGCGATCATGCGTGCGCCGATGTCGAGCGCGGTGACCCAGCCAGCGCAGGCGGCGTTGACATCGAACACGCCGCAGCCGTGGGCACCGAGCTTGTGCTGCACCACCGATGCGGTGGCCGGGCTGGGCTGGTCTGGCGTGTCGGTCGCGACGATGATGAGATCGAGATCGCGGGGCGTCAGACCGGCGCGGTCGAGCGCCTGCTTGGCGGCCTGCGTGACGAGGTCCGAGGTGGTCTCGCCCGGCGCCATCACGTGACGCTCGCGGATGCCGACGTTGGCCTCGAGCCACTCGGCGACCGGTTGCTCGAGGATGTGCTCGATCTCGGCGTTGGTGATGCACCGCTCGGGAATCGAGCGGCCGGTCGACACGATGCGTGCAATGCTCATGGGGTTCGGCTGCGTTGGGGGCCAGGGTTGGGGCGGTTGGGTGGTGTCAGGCCGCCGACATGCGGGCATCGTCGTGGCGACGCCAGAACGCCGACAGTCGCGGCCACAGGGTGCTGGCGGCCTTGCGAGAGACCACCGCGCCGACGTGGCCGCCCGGCAGGCTGATGTGCTCGCGGACGTCGGCCCCGATGTGCTCGAGCAGGACCGCGGCGCTGCGCCACGGCACGATGTGATCGTCGGTGAAGGTCACCGCGAGGGTCGGACACTGGATGCGACCCAGCTCCACCGGGCGCCCCGACAACGTGAAGCCGCCGGTGACCAACGCGTTGCGCCGGTACAGCTGCTCGATGTACCGCGCGAAGCAGGCCCCGGGAAACGCGACGTTGTCGCTGCCCCAACGCTCGGTGGCGAAGAAGCCATCGAGGAACTCGTCGTCCCATGCGCGCTCGACCAGGCTCACGGCCTTGCGCAGCGGTAGCGTCGGTCGCAACAGGTGGAACGTCGCCTGCAGCAGCTGCCATGGCACGTTGCCGAGCGCCGCGACCAGTGCCTCGGGATCGAAGCTACGGGTCCGCGACCACACCGAGAGCAGCCCGTCGTCGCTGAAGTCGACCGGCGCCGCGAGGGCCACCAGCGAAGCGACGTGCCGTGGCCGCACCGCGGCATGGATCGCCGCCAGCGTGCCGCCCAGGCAGTAGCCGAGCACGTGGGTGCGACCGCCGCCGTGGCGCGCCGCCAGGCGGATCGCGCGTCCGAGGTAGCCGTCACAGATGTCGTCGAACGACAGCCAGCGATCCTCGGGGCCGGGCGTGCCCCAGTCGATGAGGTAGACCTCGTGGCCGGCCGCGACCATCGCCTCGACGAAGCTCTTGCCGCGCATCAGGTCGAGCACGTAGTGGCGGTTGATGAGCGACGGCACCATCAAGACCGGCGTACGGCAGCGCTGCGGCGCGGTCGGCAGGTAGTGCAGCAGCCGCCACTTGTTCTCCTCGTGCACGACCTCGGCGGGCGTACAGCCCACCTCGGGCGCCATCGAGGCACCCGACATCGCACCGGCGATGCGGCGCAACAGACTCACGCGTAGAGCTCCTCGAAGCCGTCGCGGAACGACGCGTAGACCTGCTTGCGACGGACCTTGAGCGTGGTGGTGAGCAGGCCACCAGCGACCGTCAGCGGGGCCTCGAACACGCGGAATCGCTTGATCTGCTCGAAGCTCGCCAGCTGCGTGTTGACCCGATCGACCGCCGCCTGCACCACCGCGGCCGCGGCCGCCGCTCGCTGTGCGCGGTCCGTGACCGCGCCGACGCGTGCGTCCAGCACCTCGTCGTCGAGCCACACGCCCGCGACCAGGTACTTCTTGCCGTCGCCGTAGACCAGCACGTGGCGGAACACCGGATCGTCGGCGAACAGGCGCTCGATGTTCGCGGGCGGAACGTTCTTGCCGCCCGCGGTCACCAGGATCTCTTTCTTGCGATCGATGATCTGCAGGAAGCCGTCCTCGGTCCAGCGACCGACGTCGCCGGTCTTGAACCAGCCATCGTCGGTGAATGCGGCGGCGGTCGCCTCGGGATCGTCGTGGTAGCCCCTGAACACGCTCGGCCCGCGCGCCAGGATCTCGCCGTCGTCGGCGAGCTGGAGCTCGACCGACGGTAATGGACGGCCGACCGAGTCGAAGCGAAACGCGTCGGGGCGATTCAGCGTCAGCGTCGGCGAGGTCTCGGTCAGGCCGTAGCCCTCGATCACCAGCACGCCCGCGGCGTAGAGCGACTCCTTCACCGCGCGCGCCAGCCCGGCGCCGCCCGACAGACAGAACCGCAGGCGTCCGCCGGTGCTGGCCTGCAGCACGGCGCGGGCTCGTGCCGGATCGGTCTCGACCATCGCGCGGGCGGCGATCTTCTCCCAGTACGCGGGCACGCTCATGAACACGTCGGGCCGCACCGCGGGCATGCGCTCGAGCACGTTCGAGGGCTCCGCGAAGTAGGTCGTGAAGCCCAGCGCCGTGCCGATGCAGGCCTCGCCGAAGCCGAAGATGTGGCTGAACGGCAGCCACAGCAGATCGACCGCGCCGTCGGGGATGAGCGGCGAACAGGCGCGGACCCAGTCGGCCTGGTTCACCGCGAGGTTGCGATGACTGAGCGGCACGCCCTTGGGCCGCCCGGTGGTGCCCGAGGTGTAGAGCATCAGGGCGCTTGCATCGGGATCGATCGCCGCCAGGCGTTGGGCGAGGAACCCGGGCGTGCGATCGATGCGGTCGCCGCCGTGTTCGAGCACCCGCGCGAAGCCGATGACGCGACGCTGGAGCTCCGCGGCCTCGGGCACCGCGACACCCTCGCGCGCCAACACGCGGGCGCGAGCGACCACGTCGGTGTCGTCGAGCACCACGAACCACTCGACCCCCGACAGCTGCGACCAGCACCGCAGCACCCGATCGACCAGCGCATCGCCGCCGACGAACAACACCCGCGCGGCGCTGTGACCGATCACGTAGGCGATCTGGTCCTCCGTGGAAGCGGGGTAGATCGGCACCATCACGCCGCCGGCGGTCTGGATCGCCAGCGCAGCGACCAGCCACTCCACCGAGTTCGTGCCGAGCACCGCGGCGCGCTGCCCGGCCGCGAGCACGTCGCCGTGCAGGAAGGCGCCGGCACGCGCCACCGAGTCCGCGAACTCGTTCCACGTGACTGCGCGCCAGCTCTCGCCCTGCGGCAGCATGAAGCGCGGCCGCGCGCCGAGCTGGGCGGCGCGCGCGAACAACATCTGCGGCGCGGAGATGGGCTCGAAGGCGAGACTGCGATCAACGGCCATGGTCGTCCTCGGCGTCGCGGGCCTGCAGCTGCTCGGTCAGATCCAGGAGGCGCGACTGCAGGCGATGGAGCTCGTGCAGCAGGCGCTGCTGCTCGCGCTGGGTCGGCAATCCCCAAGCCGACCACCACGCGTCGCGGGTGCGCTGGCCCATCGACCACAGCTTCATCGAGGCCGTGAGCGCGCTGCCGCCGAGCTCGAGCAGCGGCTGCGTGCGCAGCAGCTGCTCGAACGCCGCGGTCGCGCCGGCGTCCCAACGGTCGAACCACTGCCGCCACGGGGGCGGCGCGGTGCGCCCGTTGGCGGCCTGCGAGCGGGGTTCGGTGCCGCCTTGGCTGTCGGGCATCGACACCACGGTGGCCGGGGCGGTGCGGGTTCCTGGCTTCGAGCGGTCCATATTGCAGTGCAGCAATGCGCGGCGCCACCCTAGCCAGGTCGACCGGGCCCGTCAAGCGCCGTTGTGCCGCAGGCATCTCACATCGGGCGGTTCTCGGCCCGCACGCCCCATCGCGGGCGGTCCCGAGTATCATGCTGCGGCGCAACCAAACAGCCTGAGCCTCGGCCGCGACCTCCACGAGGGACGCGCCGCCTGTCCTCGCCATGATGATCGTCAAGAAGTACAGCAACCGTCGGCTCTACGACACCGAGCAGAGCAAGTACATCACGCTCGAGGAGCTCGCGCTTCGCATCCGCGACGGCGCCGACGTCCGGGTCCTCGACGCCAAGACGAACGCGGATCTGACCCAGGCGACGCTGGTCCAGATCATCCTCGAGGGCGACGCCTCGCGCCTGCTGCCCGTGCCGTTGCTGGTCCAGCTGATCCGCATGGGCGACGACGCTGCAGCGGAGTTCTTCGGCAAGTACATGGGCATGGCGATGGAATGGTACCTGGCGGCGAAGTTCGGCCTGCAGCAGGCGGCGCCGATCTTCCCGTTCGCGCAGATGCCGATGCAGGCGACCAACGCGTTGCTGCGCATGTTCACCGGCGGTGGCTTCGGCGGCGCGAGTGCACCGCCACCCACGCCACCGCCGCCTGCGGCCACCTCCCCCGCCACGACGACCAACGACGACGACGTGGCCGAGCTCCGTCGCGAGCTCGAGGCGCTCAAGCGCGAGGTCAAGGGTCGCCGCCGGGCCTAGGCAGCTTTTTTGTGCACTGCAACAATCTGGGCTTGACGCCGGACCCCGGCGGTCCTAGCTTCGCAGCCGTGGCCGGGCCCTGGTGCCCCCACAGGGGAACGAAGACCATGGAACCCATCTTTACGCAGATGCAGCAATTCTCGGCCGATCTCAGCCGGATCGTCCACGACACCGTCGCCCGCTGCCAGACCCTCGCGGAGCAGGCGCAGCAGGGCGTCGGTAACCCGGCGAAGCAAACCGAGCGTCTCGAGGCGGCGGTCGACGAGGGCGCGCGGTGGGCCAAGGCCAGCCTCGCGATCGGCCAAGAGCTCGCACAGGGCTACACGCGCATGGCGCTCGCGGCGTGGCGCCGCGCGACCGCGTGGGACCTGGCCGCCGGCTTCCACGCCCACGAGCCCAGCTGAGTTCGCGCGCATGCGGCCCCGCGTCGACGTGCGTCGGCGCGGGGGCCGACCACGCCTCACTGCGGCAGGCAGTTGGAGGCGTCGAGCTCGTGGTCGATGAGCATCTCGATCTCCGACTGGTTCTCTTGCGCGTACATGAGCTCGCGGATCTCGTCGTCGTACAACCCGATGTTGTCGTGGAGATCGGCGGCGTCGTGCAACAGGAAGTGCAGCCGTAGCCACTGCAGCTTGATCATCTCGTTGTAGTCGGGGTCCGACTTGATGGCCTCGTACACATCGGGATGCTGCGTGCGAGCGCGCTTGAGGTAGAGCTCGAGGTAATACATGAACGCGACGGCGCCATCGCGACCCGAGACCCCATACGGAATGTACTCGCCGGTCACGCCGATCGCGGCCATGCCATTGATGTAGCAGTTCATCTCGTCGAGCAGCTCGTAGAACCCATACGTGCCCTGGTCGCCGACGAGGTAGAGGTCTTTGTAGATGTCGGTCGAGCTGCCCTCGACCATGTCGTAGATCTCGCTGCGATCGAAGCCGTGCAGCTTGGGCGGGAAGAACTGCAGATCGTCGCGCAAGAAGTAGGCGAACTCGTCCACGCTGGCGTTGCCGTACTCCCACCCATGCGTGCCCTCGTGGGCCTCCGTCATGAGCCCGTCCATCAGCGACGCGAAGCTCGACGGATCGCTGAACGAGCCGAAGTAGGGGTCGCCGAGCTTGTCGGTCAGCAGGTCGCGTCCCGCGGGCCAGCGTCGACCGAGCACCTCGAGGATGGTGTCGAGGTAGGCCTGCGGGCTGTAGCTGCCCTCGAGATCCCCGAGATCGGCCGCGGGATCGAGCGGTTCGCAGTAGCAGTTCGCGGGGCAGTCGACCCCACCGGTGCCCGCGTCGCCGCCGTCGTCGGCGGGGCCGGTGCCGTGCCCCGTGTCGTTGCCCCCACCGCTGGTGGGCGCTTCGCTGGTCCCCTCATCGCCCGCGTCGTCGTCGGCGTTGGTCGCCTGCACGGTACCGCCCTCGTCGAGGGACGGCCCGTCGGTGTCGACACCACCGTCGTCGCCGAGCGCCGTCGTCATGCCCGCCCACGGCCCAGCCTCGCGCGCCTGCCCGCAGCCCGAACCCATCAGCACCCCCACCGCCACGAGCACGCAACACCGCATGTCGGCCGCGCGAGAGCACGCTCCGTGCCATGCGCGAGTGCGGCATGGAACCCCGGGCACATCGGATCGGGGCATTCGTCGGCCCCGGGCGAATCGCGCAACGGCTGGGCGAACTGCTGCACGGCAAGCCCGCGCGCCGTTCCCCCGGGCGGACGCGCGTCATCGCCCGAACCCGCACGCCGTCGAAAAAGAAACTTCACCCGCAGCCAGGCACGCATGTGTCCCGGAGGGGAGCCATGCCGACGACCGCGAGAGCCCCCGTCCTTGCCGCGTGCGTGACCTCGATCGCGCTGATTTCAGGGTGCTACGAAGGTCTCCGCGGCGGCGCCGATGGGGACGCCGCCGAGGCCGGCGGACCGGGGGGCAGCGACGCCGGGGGCAGCGACGACGGGGGTGGGTCGACCGGCGGCGACGAACCGTTCGAGACCACCAAGTTCACCTGCGATCCGACGCAGGTGCCGACCGACCTCCCGCTGCGCCGTCTCTCGCGGGTGCAGTACGAGAACGCGGTGCGAGATCTCGTCGCGTCATTGGTCCCGAGCGACGCCGACGCGGTGCTCGAGGTGGCGCGCCAACGCATGGGGCTCATCCCCGTCGACGCGCGCTCCGGCCCTGATCCGCTCTACGGCGGCTTCTCGCGGCTCGATCAGTCCATCTTCCAGGAGACCGTCGAGGGCTCCTACCACGTCGGCGCCACCATCGGCACCGCGATCGTCGGCGACGATGCTCGCCTGACCGCCGCCGCCGGCACCTGCGCGACCGATGCGGACACCACCAACGACGCCGCGTGCGTCGAAGACTTCGTGCGTCGCTTCGCACCGCGGGCGCTGCGTCGACCGCTGACCGACGAGGACGTCGCGTTCTACGTCGACGTCGCCGGCGACACCCTCGAGCGCGAGGACTACGGCGACATCGTGGCCGTGCTGCTCGCGGCGCCGGGCTTCCTCTACTTCATCGAGACCGGCGGCGAGGGCGAGCCCGGCACCCGCGCGCAGCTGACTGCGTACGAGATCGCCGCGCGGCTGTCGTTCCACTTCTGGCAGACCATCCCGGACGACGAGCTGGTCGCGGCGGCCGAGGCCGGCGATCTGCTCGACGAGGACGGCTATGCCGCGCAGGTCGAGCGCATGTTCCTCGACCCGCGCTCGGCCACCGCGATCGCAGAGTTCTACGGCGAGTGGCTCGACCCGCCCCACGCCGAGGAGCTCGACGCCAGCGTGGGGATGGCCGACTACGACGCCTTCCTCGACGGCTTCGTGCCCACGCCCGACACCCGCAGCAACATGGCCGCCGAGGTGCAGCAGATGGGCATCCACCACACGCGCGACACCGCGGCGTCGTTCGAGGAGTGGTTCCGCTCGGATCGCTCGTTCGCGCAGACCGAGGACGTCGCCGCGATCTACGGCGTGCCGGTGTGGAGCGGCGGCGAGCCGCCGCTGCTGGGCGACGGGCGCGAGGGCCTCATCACCCGCGCGCTGATGCTCGCGAGCGGCAGCGCGATGACCCACCCGGTGCTGAAGGGCGTGTACGCGCGCAAGACCCTGCTGTGCGACGCGGTGCCGCCTCCGCCACCCGATGCGAACGCGGTCGCGATGGGCATCGACGACACCGCCTTGGGTGCGCGTGCCCGCGCGGTCGCCATCAGCGAGGCGCGGGGCGACTGCGCCGGCTGCCACAAGAACGTCGTGAATCCGATGGGCTTCGTCACCGAGGACTTCGACGGGCTCGGCCGCCACCGCAGCTCCGAGCGGGTGTTCGACAAGCAGACCGGCGCCGTGGTGGCGGAGGTCCCGGTCGACACCACCGCGGTGCCGCGAGTGGCAGACACCAGCGACGAGCGCGAGGTCTCCAGCGCGGCCGAGCTGAACGCGATCATGCTCGAGAGCGAGAAGCCGCAGGCCTGCTTCGCGCGCCGCTACTTCCGTTTCACGTTCGGACGCGCGGAGGACGACGTCGCCGACGGCTGTACGCTGGCGACGCTCCACAAGGCATTGCTCGACGGCGAGGACCTCGGCGTGGTCGTACGCGAGATCGCGCTGCGACCGGAGTTCCGCACCAAGCTCATCGAAGGGGGCGAGTGAACATGTCCACGCGAATCCAACCCGGCAGCACGCGCCGCATGTTCCTGCGAGGCACCGGCGGGGCCCTGCTCGCAATCCCGCTGCTCGAGTCGCTGCTCCCCCGGGGTGCGCGGGCCGGCACCGCCGGGGTGCCGCGTCGCTTCGCGGCATTCTCGACCGGCCACGGCGGCATCCGGGGTGCCAACATGTTCCCCGACGGCGCGACGCTGACGAGTTCGCAGCAGTATGCCGGTCACACCATTCGTCGCGGCGCGCTGACGCTATCGGTGGACGGCGGCGTCGCGAGGCTGTCGCCAGTGCTCAGCGCGAGTTCGTCGGTGTTGACGGCCGCGCTCGCGGGCAAGCTCAATGTGCTGCGTGGCCTCGACGCCGGGTTCTACGTCGCGCACACCCGCGGCATCCACCTGGGCAACCTGGCC
Source organism: Deltaproteobacteria bacterium (assembly GCA_016709225.1). NCBI lineage: Bacteria > Pseudomonadati > Myxococcota > Myxococcia > Deltaproteobacteria bacterium. Next base: position 827,255 of record JADJEE010000012.1, read on the forward strand.
GGTCACGACGAATCACTCGCGCCCGTGAGCGAGCGCCGCCCGACCATCGACCAGGTGCTGGCCTACTCCGACAAGTTCTATCCGCAGGTGCCGGCCGTGCGGTCGATCAACCTCGGGCCCGAGTACTCGATCTCGGTCGGGCGCGAGAACCCCTTCGATCCGGCAAGCCCGCTGCAGGACATCCCAACCATGCGGCGCTCGCTCGACCTGTTCGGACAGATCTACATGGCGCCGGATCCGGACCACGTGCAGCGCCCCCCGGTGGTCGATCGCGTCCTCGCCGACTACAAGCGCGTCCGCGACGGCGCCCGCATCTCGGCGCAGGACCGCACCCGCCTCGACGCCCACATCGCGCGACTCGACGACTTCCAGGCCAAGCTCGCCGCAGTGCAGAGCTGCGAGGATGTGCAGCCGCCGACGCAGGAGGCGGAGGGCGTCATCAACGGCGCGCCGAACTGGGGCACCGACCCGTCCGCGCAAGCGCTCTACTGGCAGCTCTTCAACGAGGTGGTGGCGATCGCATTCAGCTGCGACACCTGCCGCATCGCAACCTTCGCCGCCGATGCGCTGCGCGACTACTCCGGCCCGGACTACCACCAGGACGTCGCCCATCGAGCCGATCGCGACGCGCCCACCGAGCCACCCGAGGATCCGCTCTCGCAGGTGTGGGCGCAGGATCTCGTGCGCGATGGCCACCAGCGCTTCTTCGAGCAGGTCTACCTCGACTTCGTGGCCAAGCTCGACGCCATCGACGATGGCACCGGCGGCACGCTGCTCGACTCGTCGCTGGTGGCGTGGACGCAGGAGTCGGGCATCTACACCCACGACGCGATCGACTGGGGCGTGGTGTTGGCCGGTGGCGCCGCTGGCAACATCGCAACCGGCAGCTTCTGCGACTATCGCAACACCGCGGTGTCCGGCAACCAGTATGGCCAAGCGTACCCAGGCCCCTACCCGATGTACCCCAACGACACCACGCCCGAGTACAGCTGGTTCGGCCTGATGCTGCCGCAATACTACGGGACCCTGCTGCAGGCGATGGGCCTCTCGCCCGAGGACTACGAAGAGACGTCGTACGGTGGTTACGGGCCGATGCACGTCGACCCCGACTACGCGCAGCACTCCGCGGGCGTGCTCGCTGCGGCACACGAGATGCTGCCGTTCCTCTGAACTGGGGATGAGAACGCGAAGCGTTCATCCGCGACCAAGGCAAGCAGCAGGAGCGGTCCCGCGAGGGGGAGGCTCCGGCGTCGTCGACCCATCTATCGGCCGACGCAGGGCTCCGGTAGCCTGTTGTCATGGACGAGCGCTGCTCTGACCGGTCGAGGAATGTCCTGCGTGCGGCCGCGGGCGGCGTGGTCGTGGGCGTCGCGCTCGCCGGCATGGGGTGCGGCGGCGAAGACGGCCCTCGGCTCACCGGCACGTTCGGCAGCTCGACGCTGAGCTCCGCCACCTCCGCGGCAGACTCGGGCGACGACGACACCACCAACGGCGACACCTCGACGACCGAGCCGGGCACGACGACCGAGGTCGGCACGACCACCGACGTCGGCACCTCCACCACCGACGTCGGTACCTCGACGCTCACGGGCGCAGGCGACAGCTCGTCGGGCAGCGACGGCGGCCCCGTGTGCGGCGACGGCATCCTCGACGCCGGCGAAGCCTGCGACGGCGACGATGTGGCGGGGGCGGACTGCACCGATCATGGCTTCCCCGGCGGCACGCTGATGTGCGCCAAGGACTGCAGCATCGACACCACCGCGTGCGTCTCGATGCTCTGCGGCAACGGCATCCTCGAAGGCGCCGAGGACTGCGACGGCAGCACCCTCGGTGGTGCCACCTGCGCGACCCAGGGCTTCTCGATGGGAACCCTGGCGTGCAGCCCGACTTGCACCTTCGACACCGACGCCTGCAGCAACCCCGAGTGCGGCAACGGGATCACCGAGATGGGTGAAGTCTGCGATGGCGCCGACCTCGACGGCGAGACCTGCGTCGGCCAGGGCTTCGCCGGCGGCACGCTGGCGTGCCTGGGCAACTGTGCCGGCTACGACACCGACGGCTGCGACTGCGCCGAGGAGGACATCGGCGGCAGCATGGGCAGCGCCGTGACCACCGGCAACACCACCTTCGACGACGACGGCCTCGCGCCGTCGTGCGGTGGTGCCAGCGGCAACGACCACGTGGTGCGCTTCACCGCCCCGTTCGCGGGTCAGTTCGCATTCGACACCTCGGGCTCGGCGTTCGACACCAAGCTCGCGGTCTACGGTGACTGCGCCACCGAGTTGTCATGCAGCGACGACGCCGGCGGCGAGCTTCAGTCGCTGGTCACCGTCGATCTGCTGGCTGGGCAATCCGTGCTGGTCGTGATCGACGGCTTCAACGGTGCCGCCGGCAACTGGGTGCTCAACGTGTTCCAACCGGCGGTCTGTGGCGATGGCTTCGTGCAGTTCCCCGAGCCGTGCGACGGCACCGACGTGGGCACCGGCACCTGCGCGGACCTCGGATTCTCCGCCGGGACGCTGCTGTGCGACGATCTGTGCGTGTCGTTCGACGGCGGCGGCTGCTTCAACGGCCCCGCGTGCGCCGAGCAAGACCTCGGCGCGGCCACCGGGGTGGCGGTCGCCACCGGCGACACGACCACCGACGACGACGGCATCGCGCCGTCGTGCGGCGGTGCCAATGGCAACGACCACGTGATGCTGTTCACCGCCGGGGTGGCTGGCACCTACTCGTTCAACACCTTCGGATCCGGCTACGACACCAAGCTGGCGTTGTCATCGGACTGCGCCACCGAGCTGGCGTGCAACGACGACGCCGGCACGGTGTTCCAGTCGCGGCTCTCGCTCGCGATGGCGGGCGGCCAACAGGTGCTGATCACGGTCGATGGGTTCAACGCCAACGCGGGCAGCTGGGTGCTCAACGTGACCCCCCCGTTTGCGTGCGAGGACCAGGATGGCGGCAGCGCGCTCGGCAGCCCGGCGCTCACCGGCAACACCACGGCCGCAGACAACGACCTCGATCCGAGCTGCGGGTTGGGCAACGCCAACGATCAGGTGGTTCGTTTCACCGCCACGGCGACCGCGTCGTACACCTTCACGACCGTCGGCTCGGCCTACGATACGGTGCTGTCGCTGTGGTCGGACTGCGCCACGCAGCTGGTGTGCAACGACGACACCAACGGCCTGCAGTCGCAGGTGCAGCGCAACATGGTCGCAGGCGAGACGGTGCTCGTGCTCGTCGACGGCTACAACGGCGCGACCGGAAACTGGAACCTGAACGTCACGAGCCCGTAGCGGCCGGGCCGCGGCGCGATCGCTTCGCGGCCGGCTTCTTCGCGGCCGGCTTCTTCGCGGCCGGCTTCTTCGCGGCCGGCTTCTTCGCGGCCGGCTTCTTCGCGGCCGGTTTCTTCGCGACCGGCTTCTTCGCGGCCGGCTTCTTCGCGGTCGCCGGCTTCTTCGCTGCCCCGGCCCGCTTCGGGGTGCGCGACGCGAGCTGGGTCGGCACGCGAGCCGGCAGCGTCGCCACGTAGTCGAGCCCGATCGAGATCCACTCCCGCAGCGCCGCCGGCGAGCGCACGCCGCCGGGCCCGACGTAGAGCATCCCCGCGGAGGGGCGCCCGGTGAAGTCCATCGGCCGCGCATGCGGGCGCCGCAGAGCCGCAGGCGCGACCTCCGGGCCGGCGCGCAGCATCAAGTCGTCCCCCACGATCCCGCACGTCATGTGTCCGCGGACCATGAACGCGATGCCGCCGAACATGCGGCGCTCGAAGATCTCGGTCGCGTCGACCAGCTGCGCCAGCGCGGCGCGGATGCGATCGGCAAGCATCGGGTCGTACGTCATGTCTTCGCCTCGTTGCCCGAGGATAGGCGATCCTCGCGACGGCCTCGACAGTCGTCCATGGTGCCGAGGCCAGGGCGCGCGGTGGTGCCATCGCGCTGCGCCGCTCGACGCTTCGACAGGCGGCTGGCGAGGCAGTTGCACCGTCGACGCCCGTGCGCGTTCTGTCCCCTTCGCCGCGCGGCCTGGCCGCAGTCCTCCACGACCCCACGGTGTTCGCCCTCGTCCTGGCGGGAGTGCTCGCTTGCGGATCGGAGCCGGGCCAGATCGCCGCCGGCAGCAGCGGGAGCAGCAGCGCCACCGATTCGTCGACCTCGGCGGGCACGCCGGCCACCTCCGTCGACACGCTGACGTCCACGACCGACGGTGCGAGCACCGGACACGTCGACGGCACCAGCGGCGACGCCACGGCCACCGCCGGTGACGACGGCTCGAGCGGCGACGGCACCACCGGGGACGACGCGCCGATGTGCGGACCGGATCCACTACCGATGCCGTGCGACGACGCGGCCGCGCTCGGCCCCGACGACGGCTACGGCAACGAGGTCGAGATCGCGATCGATGTCCAGGCCATCGACAACCCCCACCCGACCGCGCCGGGCCCGATCCGCATCTATCGCCCGACGGGCGTCGACGACCCCCCGGTGCTGTTCTTCTCGCATGCGTTCGGAGCCACCACCCCCGTCCCGTACTACGACGAGACGCTGCGCCACCTCGCCGGGCGCGGCCTCGCTGTGGTGTACGTGCCGTATCCGCTGGTGCCCGACGTCGACGACGACAATCTCGATCGCTACGAGTGCCTGTGGACCGGCTTCGCGACCGCCGCGACCGCATTCGCCGACAGCCTCGATCTCACGCGTGTCGGCTTCGTGGGCCACTCGTTCGGTGGCGGCGCGACGCCCGAGATGGCCCGGCGTGCGTTCGTCGAGCAGGGCTGGGGTGCGCAGGGGCGCTTCATGTTCATCATGGCGCCCTGGTACTCGTGGGGCGAAGATTACGACACGCTGCCCGACGACGTGCGCACCGTCGTCCAGGTCTACGCGGACGACGAGGCCAACGATCACCAGATCGCAGTCGACGACATCTGGAACCGGTTGCCGGCCGGCATGGAGAAGGCGTGGCTGATGGTGCGAACCGACGTCTGCGATGGCTGCGGTCTGTCGGCGCCGCACGGCGTGCCGATGACCGGCACGGGCCCGGCGATGAACGACCAGGCGGTGTTGAATGCGGTCGATCGTTGGGCGGTGTGGCGCCGCATCGATGCGCTCGCAACCTATGCCTTCGAGGGCGATCCGAGCGCGCGCGCGATCGCGTACGGCGAGGACGACGAGATGGGCCACTGGGTCGGCTGTGGCGGTCGCGCGGTGCGGGCGCTCGAGCACAGCACCGACACCCCGATCCTCGCCAGCTGCGTCGCGCCGCTGTTCACCGCCGCGGCGCGCTGCGAGAACGCAGACCCCAGCTACCCGGGTTGCCCGTAGCAGCCCGTCACGCCGCGTAGAGACGACGGATGATCCACTCGAACAATGCCGCGGGCAGCCAGGGTCGCAGCCACACCGCCGCGCGCTGGATGAAGGGGCCGACGGTGTAGTGGAACCGCGGTGCGCTCGCGTCGAGGATCGCGAGCACGCACTCGCCGACGGCCTCGGGCGTGGCGGCGTTGCGCTCGTCGCGGGCCATCACCGCGACCGCGGCGCTGCAGCGCCCGTGGTAGGCCGAGTCCGCAGTGCTGGCCGCGGTCATCCGGCGCGCGGTCGTGAAGCCGGTGCGGAAGTCGCCGGGTGCAACGACGCTCACGTGGACGCCGTGGGCGACCAGCTCGTGGCGCAGCGCCTCGCTCAGGCTGTCGAGCGCGGCCTTGCTGGCGCTGTACAGGCCCTGGAACGGGATCGCGATGCGACCGGCAATCGACGAGACGTTGACGATGCGACCGCGCCCCTGCGCGCGCATGAGGGGCAGCACTGCACGACACACCCGCATCACGCCGAACAGGTTGGTCTCGAACTGCGCGCGCGCCTCGTCGACGGTGGTGTCCTCGACCGCACCGGCGAGCCCGAAGCCGGCGTTGTTCACGACCGCGTCGATGCGCCCCGCCTGCGCGACGATGCTCGAGATCGCCGCCGCCACCTGGCGCTCGTCGTCGACGTCGATCGCGACCGGCGTGACGCCCGGCCCGCACTCGCGGCCCGCACGACTGCCGCCGAATACCGTGTCGCCTCGCGCAGCCAGCCGCACCGCGATGGCCCGGCCGATCCCCGACGAAGCCCCCGTCACCAGCACGACGCGCGAGTCGCTCATTCGGCACGAGCGTACCGCCGCACGTGGATCGGGTCAGCCCCGGTTCGTCAGCCGGGCACCACGCCCGGTGGCGAGGCGTCGACCGACCACTCGAAGTCGTCGAGCAACACCAGCGAGTCCAGGATCTCGTCGCCGGTGTCCCAGATCGCGAAGCGGAGCGTGACGAGCTCACCCGGCACGACGTTGCCACGCATGCGCAGCCACCCGGTACCCCCGCCGATCTGGCCCCCGTACGCACAGCTGCTGCCCCACAAGACGGTGTCGAAGCCGGTGCCCGCGAGCTCGGCGGTCGACTCGCAGCCGGCGTAGTGGGTGCTGCCCGGCGGCATGCACTGCGACGCGTCGTCGTTGCTGCACGCGGTGAAGAGGCCGTCTGCGGCGTCGAGAATGTTGACGCCGATGGGCCAGACGTCGGTGCCGTCGTCGTAGGTGGCGATGTTGCCGTCGCTGGGATTGGCGCCGCTGCTCGAGTCGATCAGTGCGACGAACGTGTCGTTGTACATCGAGCACACGTACTCGGGGTACTCGGACGACAGGAAGAAGAACCGCACGGAGAACGAGCTCGCATTGGTCGGCGCGCGGACGACCAGCTGCAGCATCGTGGGGTTGTACGCGGTATCGACGAACGCACCTGGGCAACCAGGGGCGTTGGGCGCGACGTTGCCGTGGGCCGCCAGCCAGTCGGCCGGCATGCCGCTCGACGTGCCCATTGCGGTGCCCGGCTCGAAGGCGGCGTAGCCGGGACTCACGTCGCTGGGATCGGCGGCGTGGCCGGTCGACAACATCGCCAGCGCGCTGCCAGCATGGGGTGTGATCGCAGTGCCGAACCCCGGACGGATCGCTCGCGACGCCGCGGCGGGATTCGGACTGCCATCGGCGCGCAGCAACTCGGCCGAGATCAAGCCCCAGGTCCGATCGGTGGGCTCGGCCGGCGCCAGCGTCGTGACGCGGCAGAGGTCGATGGCCTTGGCGAAGTCGCCCGCGCTCGCGGAGTCGCTGGCCAGCCCGCCATCACAGGCCGCGAGCGCGTTGTCGACGACGCCATCGCAGTCATCGTCGACCGCGTTGCCGGCGAACTCGAAGGCACCGGGGTTGACCAACGTCGGCGCGAAGCAACCGACGCCGACCTCGTCGCAGCAGTCACCGCCGCACGCCGTCCAGCCGTCGCCATCGAGATCGGGATCTTCGTCGACGCTACCGTCGCAATCGTCATCGGCGGCGTTGCCACAGACCTCGAGTGCGGGCAACACCTGGCCGACGCAAGGACCCAGCGCGGTGCCCTCGGCGTTGCAGGTCTGCTGACCGTCCGCGCACACGCCGACGCCCTGGGTCGCGAGCGCGCCGGTGTAGCAGGCGTAGGCTTGGCCCGGCGTGCACATGCAGGTACCGGCGATCTCGCAGCCGTCGTTGGCGGCGTCATTGCAGTCGTCGTAGCCGTCGTCGCACGACGCGATCATGCAGACCCCGCCATCGCAGAGGCCCTGCGCGTGGCTCGGCGCGCACGCAACCGCACAGCCGCCGCAGTTCGCCGTGTCGCCCAGCAGATCGACGCACGCATCGTCACAACACGCGAGCGCGGCGGGACAGGGCTGGGTCGCGCTGCAGCCGGGCGTGCAGCCGCCGGCTCGACACACCTCGCCCGCCTCGCAGTGTGCGTCGGTGATGCACGCGTGACAGGTGCCGTTGTCGACGTCGCAGTGACGATCGCCACCGCAATCGCGGTCGTCGTCGCACTCGGGCGGCTCGCCACCGCTGGAGCCGTCCTCGCCCGGGTCGGGGCCGCTGCTGCTCTCGCGACCGTCGTCGCCCGCGGTGGATGTATCGACCTCGCCGCTGTCGACCGCGGGCGACGTGGTGCTCGACGAGCTACCTGCGGTGGTGGTGACCTCGGGGTTGCTCGGCGCGCCGACGAAGGTGGTCGGCGGCTCGCCGCAGCCCACCAGTGTGGCGAGCAGTCCGAACGCGACGCCGGTGTGGGTGGTGGGTGACGACGCAGCGGCGCGGCGCGGAGGGGCTGACGGCATGGAAGGTCCTGACGGGGCGCGGGGGGTTCGCGCGTGGGTGTTCCACGTCGGCGGCAACGGTTTAATCGCCAGCGTCGCGCCGCGGCGCCGTGCCCCGTGGCCGCGCCGCTCGGTCGCCGCGGTCCGCGGCGGCCCCTCGCTGCGTCCTGGAGTCCGCTACCCTTGCCGTCGATGAACGCTGCCCACGCCGATCGCGTCGCCGCGGCCACGCAGGCACGCGCGAGCGTGTGGGCGTCGCTCGGACGCGTCGAGCCGGAGCCGCTCACGATGCTGCCGGGACCACTGGCGCGGGTCTCGGCGCGCTGGCCCTCCACGCCGCGTTGGCGCGTGATCCGTGCGCCGCGCGGCACCATCCTCGTGAGCGACGGCCTGTCCGATCCGTGGGACGACGAGCACGGCGTGGGCCTCGGCCTCGAGCTTTGGATCGGCAGCACATCGCCGCTGCCACTGGTGATCGGCAGCTGGGCGGAGGCCGCAATCCAGGCCGTGAGCGTCACGGTCGCGAGCCACGGCACGGTCCGCACGATGATCGACACGCTGGGCCCGCTGTCGATCGAGATCGATGGCCGCGCCTTCGCACCCGCAGCACGCACCGCCAGCGGCCGCGTCGGCCTGCTGCTCGGCGCCGACGACGACACCGTGCCGCGGTGGCTGACGCTCCCGGAAGGGCGCGCGCGCATGGTCGCGATCACGACCCTGCGATCCGAAGAGCTCGAAGCGGTGACGCGGGGTGGACAACCCGCACGCGATGCCCTCGCACGCCGCATCGCGGCGCGGCCCCAGGGCGCCTTCTGCAACGACTGACGGCCCGCCTCGCGGGCGTGTCCCCGTGCCCACCGACGCGCGCACTCGCGCCTCGAACGTCGTTCTGATCGGGCGGGAAAGCATATTCGGATCGCGCACTTGCATACATACCGAACGTTCGTTATGTATCCGCACCCGAACCGATGGCGCGTGCACTCGACCACGATGAGCAACGACGCTCGCTCGCGCTGCGCTGTGCGCCGCTGTTCGCTCGCGCCGGCTACGCGGCGATCAACATGCGGCAGATCGCGAGCGAGCTCTCGGTCTCCACCGGCGTCCTCTACCACTACTTCCCGAGCAAGGCGGCACTCTTCGAGGCCGTTGCACACACCACGGTCGAGACCGACGTCGACGTCGGCACGCGCCTCCTCATGAGCGCATCGAGCGAGCCTCGCGCGCGGCTCGAGCTGTTGCTGCGGACGCTGCAGCAGCGCGTGCAGCTGTTCGCGACCCACTATCGCGTACTCGTCGAGTACGCCGGGCAGATCGACGACGACGCCACCGCAGCGGCGTGGACGGCCACGGTCGCCGCGCTTCGCGAGCGCTACGCCCGTGCCATCGGCGAGATCATCGGCACCGGCAACGAAGGCCTCCGCGACCACGTCTTGCTGGTGCTGTGCGGCCTGATCCTCCGCGCGATGTGTGGCGACCCGACCACCGACATCGACCGCGTCGCAGCAACCCTCGCAACCACCCTGGGCTGGAACGATCCGAGATGATGGCACTTCGACGAATGCGACCTCACGCGCTGCTCGGCGCGCTGCTGCTGCCCGCCTGTCACTCCACCGCCCCCGACGACGCCGCCAGTGGCCCCACGTGCGTCGGCGCGAAGTGTGACGATGTCGAGGGCCTCGACGACGGCGGCCCGCTCGGCAAGCTCGACCTGCCACCGCCGCGCGCCGACCTCGGGGTTTCGCCCTCGGCAACCTGTGATGCGCGCTGCGCCGTGGTGTCGAGCTGCCTCGGTGTCGGCGAGGACGACTGCCTGCTGCAGTGCGCGGCCACCCGCGCGGACGCGGTCGAGCTCGGCGAGGCCTGTGCGAGCGCGTTCGATGCCGCGCTGAACTGCGTCGCCGCGCTGGATTGCGACGGCGCCGCAGCGTGGCAGGCCGGCGATGTCGGCCACCCCTGCGAGGCGGAGGACCACGACGCACAGGCCGCATGCTCCGAGACCCCCACCGCGAGCGTGTGCACCGACTTCTGTGCACTCGCCGGCGGCTGCATCGAGGGCGGCGCCGAGATCTGCACGACCAGCTGCGCCGACGCATTGGCGGCCGCCGACGCCTACGGCCCCGCGTGCGCCGCGGCGCAGGCCGAGGTCTTCGCGTGCGTCGGCGAGCTCGCCGACTGCGACGCCGTCGCGGCGTGGGGCGCCGCCGACGGCGACTACCCCTGCGCCGACGCCGATATCGCCCTGGTCGCGGCCTGCGACGCCAACTGACGGGAGCCGAACACCATGCACGATCACTCGACGAAAGCCGTCACGGCTCCCCGCATCCACCGCGGCCTCGGCGTCCTCGCGGCGCTGGGCCTCGTCACCTCGACACCCGCCTGCGACGATGAGGACGGCGAGGCCAGCGATGCCGGCAAGGTCTGTGTCGACGGCAAGTGCGACGCGCTCGGCGGACCCGACGACTTCGAGTTCATCATCGTCGGCTCGGGCGCGGGCGGCGGGCCGCTGGCGGCCAACCTGGCGCGCAACAACCACCGCGTGCTGCTGCTCGAGGCCGGCAGCGATCAAGGCGGCAACACCAACTACCAAGTGCCGGCGTACCACGGCTTCTCGACCGAGGATCCCGAGATGCGCTGGGACTACTTCGTCGATCACTACGGCGACGACGCCCAGGCCAATCGCGACTCGAAGATGGTGAGCGACGCCAACGGCCAGCCGGTCGGCATCCTCTATCCCCGCGCCGGCACGCTCGGCGGATGCACCGCCCACAACGCGCTCATCAGCATCATCCCCCACGACAGCGACTGGAACCGCATCGCCGAGCTCACCGGCGACGCGTCGTGGACCGCCGATCGCATGCAGCCCTACGCCGACCGCGTGTTCCGCTGGCTCGGCAACGAGCGCGCTGCGGCCGATCTGGCGTTGTTCGACCTCAAGCTGCAGAAGGTCGTCAGCGCCGGGGTCTTCGCGTTCGTCGACGCGACGGGCAAGGGCTCGCTCGGCCAGCTGTTCAGCGACCTCGGCGAGCTGAAGTCGCTGCTCGGTCGTGACATCAATGATCAGGGCCCCGGTGTCGAGGGCGTGTATCCGTTCCCGCTCGCGATGAAGGACGGCAAGCGGCACGCGGTGCGCGAGTACCTGCGCGAGACCCAGGCGGCCGGATTCCCGCTGACGATCCAGACCGGTGCGTTCGTGACCAACCTGGTCTACGCCGACGAGCCCAGCGCCGACGGACGCCCGCACGTCGTCGGCGTCGACTTCGTCGGTGGCGAACATGTCTACCGCGCCGACCCGGCCGCGCCTGCGACCGGCGACGGTGGCCCGCGCCAACGCATGCTCGCGAGCCGCGAGGTGATCGTCGCCGCCGGCGCCTTCAACACCCCGCAGATCCTCAAGCTCTCCGGCATCGGGCCCCGCAAGGAGCTGGAGTCGTTCGGCATCCAGCCGCGCGTCGACCTGCCCGGTGTCGGCGAGAACCTGCAGGATCGCTACGAGGTCGGCGTCGTGAGCAAGACCCGCGGCGACTTCTCGATCCTCGGGGAGTGCACGCTCGACCAGGATCCCGACCGCGACCCCTGCCTGGAACAGTGGCAGGACGGCGAGGGGCCCTATCAGAGCAACGGCGGCGCGATCACGATCGTCAAGCGCTCGTCGCGGGACCTGCCGGATCCCGACCTCTTCATCTTCGGCGTGCCGGGGAAGTTCGCTGGTTACGAGCCGGGCTACTCGCAGGAGGCGCTCGCCGATCGCAGCCTCTTCACGTGGCTGATCCTGAAGGGCCACACCCGCAATCGCGCGGGCACCGTGACGCTCGCGTCGGCCAACCCGTTCGACAGACCACACATCGACTTCCACTACTTCGACCGTGGCACCACGGCCGGAGGCGCCGACGACCACGATCTCGATGCCATGGTGAAGGGCGTCGGCTTCGTGCGCGACATCGGTCGCAAGGCGCGTCTGTTGATGGGCGCACCGCTGCTGGGCCGCTACGACGAGATCTGGCCCGGGCCCGAGGTCCGCAGCGCCGACGAGATCGCGACGTGGGTGAAGGACGAGGCGTGGGGCCACCACGCCTCGTGCACCGCGAAGATCGGCGGCGACGACGACCCGATGGCGGTGCTCGACAGCCACTTCCGCGTGCGCGGCGTCGACGGCCTGCGCGTCGTCGATGCCTCGGTGTTCCCGGAGATCCCCGGCTTCTTCATCGTGATGCCGATCTACATGGTGGCCGAGAAGGCCACCGACGTGCTGCTCGGCGAGCTCGGCGAGAGCCGCATCGCTGCCAACCAGCCGTAGGCATCGCGGACTGCTACGTCGCGGGCGAGAGCTCGCGGCGCAGCCGCGCGTCGAACCAGAAGGTTGCGAATGGGATCGACGACACCACCAGCGCGACCAGCAGCCGCACGTTGGTCCACTGCTTGGTGAGCCGCAGGTCGATCGCTTCGTACACGTACCAGAGGAACAGCGCGCCGTGCAGCGAGCCGACGACGCGCACGGCCAGCGGCAGGTCGGCGGCGTACTTGAGCGGCATCGCGACGAACAGCAGCAGCAGCAGCGACACGCCCTCGACAAAGGCGACCTTGCGGAAGCGACGGGTCGGGTCGGGTTGCACGGCAGTCGGACGCATGCTCGACCGCGGATGTTACCGCGCCGGGACGCGGCGGGCGGGCGATCCAGGCCCCCGGCCGAGGTTCCCGCGACGCGACCGTCGCCGTTCCGGCGCCGGCGGGCGGCCCTTCGACCCCCACCTCAGCCGCGGCCTCGACGCGGACGCCGCGCTTCGCCGTACCATCTCGACTGGGCCAGCCATGCGCGAGCACGAGCCGAGCGACGCCGACGCGGTGCCGGAGGGTGGACCGGCTCCGGACGCAGAGACCATCGAGCACGCGCCCGGGGTCGAGTCGCAGTTTCTACTCGCGCGCGCGCAGCAGCGACTGCTCGGCGCACCAGCGGACGCCGCACCGGTGGTCGTCGGTCGCTACCGCATCGTCCGACGGCTCGGCGCCGGCGCGATGGGCCTGGTCTACGCCGGCCGCGACGACGCGCTCGATCGCGAGGTCGCGATCAAGCTCCTGCAGTCGCAGCTCGCCGACTCCGAGACCTCGCGCCAGCGACTGATGCGCGAGGCACAGGCGATGGCGCGGCTCAACCATCCCAACGTCGCCCACGTCTACGAGGTCGGTGAGCACGCGCAGCAGCTGTTCATTGCGATGGAGCTGGTCCGCGGCGAGACGCTGCGGCAGTGGCAGCGCGAGCGCCCCCGTAGCGTGCCCGAGCTGCTCGCCATGCACCTGCAGGCGGCCCGGGGCCTCGCCGCCGCCCACGATGTCGGCCTGGTGCACCGCGACTACAAGCCCGACAATGTGATGATCGACGCGGGCGGGCGAGCGCGCGTGATGGACTTCGGGCTCGCGCGCGCCAGCGGCGAGGCGTCGCCATCGCTCGAGCAGCTGCCGAGCGATGGCGAGCCCTCGGCCTCGCAGGAGGCGATGGCCCGCAGCCCGTTCTTCGCCGACGCGACCGTGACCGGCACCGTCATGGGCACGCCCGCGTACATGGCGCCCGAGCAGATGGCGGGGCAGCGCGTCGACCACCGCGCCGATCAGTTCGCGTTCTGCGTGGCCTTGTACGAGGCCTTGTACGGCGAGCGCCCGTTCTCGGGCGCGACCGCGACCGCGCGCATCGATGCAATCCGCGGCCGCGAGCGTCACCCCCCCGAGCGCCCACGACGGGAGGTCCCGCGGAGCGTGCACGCGCTGCTGCGGCGCGGGCTCGCGTACGCGCCCGCGGATCGCTTCGCGTCGATGCACGCGCTCATCGACGGGCTCGCACCCCACGTCGCACGCGCCGAGCGACGCACGGTGACCCGTTGGTTGGCGGCCGCGGGGACGATCGGCGCCGCCGGACTCACGATCGCGCTGCTCGCCCGCGAGCCGCCGGTGTCGGCGGCCGCGCAAGCCCCGGTCGCCCTGCCGAGCGAGGTCGACCCGTGGGCGCCGATCGTCGCGGCCTCCGAGCTGCCGGCGACGATGCCCGCGCCGCTACCAGACGACCCGACCCACGTGACCAGCCACCGGCTGCGCAACGGGCTCACGATCCATCTCGCGCCGCGACCCGGCGTGCCGCTGGTCGAGACCGCGGTGGTCGTGCGCGTGGACGCGACCGACGAGCGCGCCGACGAGGCCGGCGTCTCCGAGTTGCTCCGCGACACGCTCGGCGACAGCGAGCTGCTCGGCAGCATCGATCCCGCCGCCGAGGCTACCGTGCGCGCGCAGGAGCACGCAGTGCTGGCCGCGATCACACCGCAGATGACCGAGGCCGAGCGCGACGCCAAGCTCGCGGAGGCCCACCGCATCCGACAGCGGGCACGGCCGTGGATCGTCGACCTCGAGGACTACACGCTCGGTGCCGAGCTCGGCTTCGGCACCATCGCCAACGAGCTGCCGCCGGGCTCGGCGGTGAGCCAGGGTATCCCGCGCCCGCATCTGCGTGCGTGGGTGCAGATGCAGGCCGAGCGCCTGCGACGCCCTGCGTTCCGCCGCTTCCTCGGCCAGCTCGGCCACGATCTGAATGCCCGCCGCGTCGGCGCCGACGATGCGCTGCGGGTGGCGATCGATCGCGCGATCGGAGACGAGACCGGTTGGCCGCTGGCGGCCGACGTGGTCGCGAACGCACTCGCAAAGATCCCCTTTGCGCAGATGGTCGACCTCCACCGCCGGTACTACCGCCCCAACAACACTGCGTTCGTGCTGGTGGGTGACGTCACGGCGACCGAGGTGATGCCGCTGTTCGAAGAGGCGTTCGGCGACTGGGAGCCCGCCGAGCTGCCCCCGCGTCGGATTCCCGCGAACGAGCCCGACGCTCGAGTCCACGTGATCGACGATGGCCCCGCGCAGGTCAGCTTCGCGTGGCCGGCGACCCTCGCCCCTGAGATCACCGCGCCGCTGCTGGTGATGCTGCAGCGTTCGACACTCGCCGAGCAGTGGCTCGCCGCGGATGGGCGCGCGCGCTGGGTGCCCCAGGACGCGACCCCGTACACCCTCGAGCTCGCGGTCACGCCGACCCCAGGCCACGATCTCGACGACGCCGAGGCGGCCGTGCTCGCGATGCTCACCGCGTGGGCCGAGCAGGGCCCCGATCCCACCGCGTGGGCGAGCGCGCACCGCCAGCAGCGACGCGAGGGCCTGACCAGCATCTCCAGCTCCCGCGGCCTCGCCACCGCGATCGCCGATGCGTTCGCACGACGCCGCAGCTGGCAGGACCATCTCGCGTCGCTGCGCGGCGAAGGCATGTCGCCGGCGGCGATCCCCGTCGCTGCGCGCACGCTGCTCGACCACCCCGCGGTGGTCGTCCGACGCGAGCCCGGGCCCCCGACCGCGAAGCCGCTACCGTCGCTCGAGCTCGCGAGCAACGCGAGCGGTGCCCCGGGCCCGTCGGCGCTGGCACAGGCGCTGCGCAGCGCGCCCTCCAGCGTGCTCGAGCCGCAGTTCCTCGCGCCTGGTCGCGACGCGTTGGTCCAGCCGTGGGGCGAGGGCCGCGTCATCGCCGTCGACGAAGACGTGCCGGTGTTCCGGCTCGCGTGGGTGCTGCCGACCGGCGTCGCCGACGATCCATGGAGCTGCGATGCGTGGCGCGCACGCGTGAACGAGCTTGCGCCCCGGGGCGAGCGCGACGGCGCGGCGATGCAGCTGCGCTGCGGTGCGCGCGAGCTGGAGATCGAGCTGTTGCTCGCGGCCGAGGATCTCCCGGCCGCATGGGCCAGCATCGCCGCGCTCGGCAGCGGCGAGCTGGGCACGAGCGCGGCCGCACGCGCACTCGACGACACCCGCGGTGCCCGCGAACGCCTGCGCAGCAGCGCCGAGAGCATGGCCGAAGCGTTCCCGATCGCGGCGTGGTTCGGCGACGACGGTGTCGATGCGCACTTGCCCGATGACGCCGCGCTCACCCGCGCGACCCCCGAGCTGCTGCAAGCGTCGCTGCGACGCACGCGGGCGGCAGCACCCGATCTCCTGCTCGCCGGGCCCGATGCACGCGCGCGCGTCGGCGACCTGCCGCCGCCACCGGGCGGGCACACGCGCGCACCGGTGCTCCCGCGACCACGCGCCGACGGACGCACGGTCGTGCTGCTGCTCGACGCGCCGGCACTCGGTCGCACCCGCGTCGACGTCGGCGTCGTGTTGCCCGTGGGTGACGGCCACGCGCGCGCCCGCGACGAGGTGCTGCGCTTCGTCGGCTCCGATCGCGAGATGCCCGAGCTGCGCGAGCCTGCGTCGTATACCTCGATGCCGCTCGCCGACGGGCTGTATGGCGCCGCGCTGTGGACACTCGATGGCGCCGATTGCCAGTCCGTCGACGCGGCGGTCGTGCTCGCCGACCTCGTGGCGCGCCTGTCGAACCCGATGGACGACGAGATCTTCATGGGCGCCCGGGGACTCGCCGAGGGAGTGCTCCGCGCCCAGCGGCGTACCGGGCTGGACGCTGCGCGCTACCTGTGGAGCTGGGCGGGCATCGGCCTCGACCACGATCCCGCGCTCGAGCAGTGGACCGCGCTGGCCAATCTCAGCGCCGCCGAGCTGCGCGCTCGACGGGCCGAGTTCGCGACGGTGCCGAAGGTGCTGACGGTGTCGGGCGATCTGTCGCGCCTCGATCGCGCCGCGCTCTCGCGCCTGGGCACCGTCATCGAGGTCGACGCGAGTACCCTGCGAGACCCGACCCTCAGCGACCTCGCGCGGTTCGGCTACGCGTTGCGCTCGGACTGACGGGCGCCGACGACTCGCGCGCCGACGCCATGCCCTACTTGGTGGGCTTTCGTGGCCGCGCCACGCCGTACGCATCGAGACGCGCCAACAAGGTGTTGCGCGAGATGCCGAGCATCCGCGCGGCGCGGGTCTGGTTGCCGGCACACTTCTCGAGCGCGTCGAGGATCTTCTGCCGCTCGGGATCGCCGTCGTCGCTGTCTCGCCCGTCGACGCCGCGTCCGGGGCCCGACGGCCCGGTGGTCGGCGGCAGGTGATCGAGCGTGATGACGTCGTCGCTGCACAGCAGCACCGCGCGCTCCATGGTGTTCTGCAGCTCGCGGATGTTGCCGGGCCACGCGTAGCTGGCTAGCCACGCCATCGCCTCGGGCGAGATGTCCGGCGCACGTCCTCGCTCGGCGCGGGTGCTGGCGTCGGCCACGAAGCGCCGCGCGAGCCCGTCGATCTCGCCCACGCGCTGGCGCAGCGGCGGGATCGTCAGCGAGATGCCGTTGAGGCGATAGAACAGATCCGCGCGGAAGCCACCGTTGTGGACCGCCTCGCCGAGATCGCGGTTGGTCGCGGCGATGAAGCGGATGTCGAACGGCCGCGAGCGGATGCCACCGACGCGTCGGACCTGGCGCTCCTCGAGCACGCGCAACAGCTTGACCTGCACCGACAGCGGCAACTCGCCGACCTCGTCGAGGAACACGGTGCCGCCATCGGCGGCCTCGAGCAGGCCTTGCTTCGCCTCGACCGCGCCGGTGAACGAGCCGCGTTCGTGGCCGAACAACTCGCTCTCGAGCAGCTGCTCCGACAGCGAGCCACAGTTGAGCGGCAGGAACGGCTTGTCGGCTCGCGGCGACATCGCGTGGATGCGACGCGAGAGCACGTCCTTGCCGACGCCGGTCTCGCCCAGCAAGAGCACGTTGATGGTCGACTTCGCGATGCGCTCGGCGAGCTGGTAGATGCCCGCCATCGTGCGGTCTTCGATGACGATGCCGCCCTCGCCACGGGCGGCCTGGCCGTCGTCGAACGCGAACGGCGACTGCAGCATGAGCAGCGCCGAGCCGACCTCGAAGGTCTCGCCGGGCGCGAGCGCAACCTTCTGGCCCGCCGTCAGCGCCTTCCCCCGCACGCGGGTGCCGTTGCTGCTACCAGCGTCGGCGATCATCACGGGCTTGCCCTTCTCGAAGAACAGGCGCGCGTGCTCGCGCGACACCGAGGGGTCGTCGATGCGTAGCTCGGCGTCCTCGCCACGGCCCACGCGGACCTCGCCGGTGTCGGGCAGCAGGTGGGTGCCGACGCGATCGCCGGCGATCACCAGCATGCGTCGCGCGGTCGGATCGGCCCGGGGGACCACCGGCATCGTGCTCGGCACGTCGACCACGCGCGGCTTCGAACCCGGCAGGCCGACGGCGCCGACCGGCTGCGTCGGCGCGCGACCCGGCGCCGACGGGGCCGAGCGCCCGCCATCCTCACCGCCGGGCTCGTGGTCGGGCTGGTCTGGCTGCTTCGGATCGCTCATGCGCGCGCGCGTCAGGATACCCCGACCGTCCCGTGCGCGTCCATCGCGGCGGGGCCGTGGCCGCACGGGGTTCCTCGCGAAGCATCGCACGCGCGCGGCCGACCATCGCCGGCGCGGCACCGCGTGGATGAACCACCCTAGTTGCTCGAACGGGCGAAGCGTTACAGCGCACCGCAACGGGACTCGTCACTCGACACATCGTCGGTGATGCACGGACCCGCCCACGCACGACAAGCCCGAGCGCCGGTGCTATGCCTGATTTCGATGCTCGGATCGCGGTTGTGGTGGTGCTGGTGCGTCGCAGCGGTGTCGCTGCTGCCGCGACTCGTCGCGGCCGAGGGGCCCGTCGATGCACCGATCGATCGCCTGAGCGACACCCCGCCACCCTCGACGCCGATCATGGGTGGCGATCCGACCGACACCGGCGAGTTCGACGAGGTGGTCGCGATCACGATCGGCGACGAGCTGTGCACCGGCACCGTGGTCGCGCCTCGGCTGGTGCTCACCGCCGCCCACTGTCTGGTCGACACCACCGACGCCACCCGCGTATTCGTCCACTACGGCAAGGACGTGTTCGGTGGTCGCATCGAGGCCAGCGGCTGGGGCACCCACCCCGACTATTGCCACGAGTGCCGCAACGACATCTTCGACTACGGCTACGTCCTGCTGCCGGCGAACTTCTCCGTGCCAGGTGGCTACCCCGCACCGATCACCGATCAGGACCAGTGGGACGCGTACATGACCGCCGGCACGCCGCTCACCTTGGTCGGCTACGGTGGCGATCACGAGACCGAGGACATGGTCTACAACGCCGGTCGCAAGCGATCGGTGGACACCACGCTGCGCAAGCTGACACCCAAGGGCACCGAGTTCACCGCCGGCGGCAGCGGTGAAGACACCTGCCCAGGCGACTCGGGTGGACCCGCGTTCGTGGTGCTGCCCGACGGCACGCGGCGACTCGCTGGCATCACCTCGCGCGGCGGCAGGCCGTGTGGCAAGGGCGGCTACTACGGCACGCCCTACCCCGCGCTGTGCTGGGTCCGCGACGCCACCGGCGTCGACCTCATCGGCCCCGAGTGCGGCGCGTGCGATTGCCTCGACATCGCGCCGCCGGCCGAGAACGACCGCTGCGCCGTCGCCTCGAGCGACGACGCGCCCGGCTGGCTCGGGTGGCTCGCGATCGCAGTGATCGTCGTGCGCACGGGCGCGGCCGCGCGGCGGGTCGCTCGTCGCGGCCGCGCGAGCGCCTGAGGTCGACGGGAACGCGTCGCCTGTTCGCGGCGTCGGGCCCCGGGCATGCTGCTGCGCGATGCACCATCGCCTCGCCGTCCTGCTCGCGCTTCTCGCCGGTTGCCGCGCACCCGCGTCGACGACACCGCCGGGGACCTCGCCGCCTGGCACCACGCCGACCGCGGACGCGGTCGTGGTCGCGCGGCCGGGCGTGCACGGCATGGTGCTGTTCGGACGCGAGGCGCTCTACGCCTCGCACCTGCCGATGTACGAGGCGCCCCACGACGTGCAGGCGGTGCTGCGGCTGCACCCGCGCGATCCAGCCATCCTCGAGGCCTGGCGTCGCGAACTCGCGTCACAGCCGATCATCACCTTCGTGCCCGCGCCCTTCGATCTCTCGCAGCTCGCCGGCGGTGGCGACCTCGAGCTCGTGGGCGACATCTACCTGGGACACTTCGAGCGCGGCGGCACGGTGTGGACCTCTGGGGTCGAGGTCCGCGCGGAGGTGGTGTTCTTCCACGTGATCCCACCCGACCCGCCGACGACCAGCGACGCCATCGCCTTCGGCCACGGCACCGAGACCTACGTCGTGCCGCTGATCGGTCCGCGACCGGGGGTCGATCGCATCATCGCCGTCGATGCGCCCGCGCCCGCCAAACCCGAGACCATCACGTTCGATACCCTCACGCTGTCGCGCATGGGCTGGACCGAGCAACGCGTGCTCTACGAGGAGCGCGCCGACCTGCAGTGATTCGCGACGCACCGCGATCGACCATGCGGTCGCGCGCGTCGTTCACGGACGGTGGGCGGCGATGAACGTCGACGGCGCGACGTGGTCCGCCGAGGTCCCGTAGCCACCCCCCAGCGGCGCGCCGACCCGCGTGCGTAGCTCGAGGTGCAGGTGCGCCAGATAGCGGCCGTCGGCGGTCCCGATGGCGCCGAGCGGCGTGCCGCGCCCGATCGGAGCCCCGAGCTCCACCGCGATGACATCGAGGTGGGCGTACAGCGACTCGTACTCGCCGCCGTCACCACAGCGATGCACGACACGCACGACGTTGCCCCATCCCTCGCCCTCGTGCCGCGCCGAGCTGACCTCACCGTCGGCGATCGCGAACACCGGATCGCCGAGGTCGGAGTCGCCGCCGCCGTTGCCGTTCCAGTCCTCGCCGAGGTGGGCCTCGAGGCCGCCGAAGGGCTGTGCGTCGTAGTAGCCCGACGCATCCGGTGGTCCGACCGGCCAGTCGAAGCCGCCGCACGGCGGTGGGGCCGAAGGCGGCGCCTCGATCGGCTCGGCGTGTTGACGACACGCGAGCAGGCTGGCGAGCCCGAGCACCGCGCGTCGAAGGCGACGAGATCCCACGCGTGGGGTGTCGACGCACGCTGCAGGGCCCTTGTTCCAACGGGCGGGGGCGCCCGCGGCAGCCTCGGCGATTCCGCAGGTCGCGTCGTACACTCGGGCGGCCGCCATGGCCGATCACCAGCGCTTCGAGCTCTTCGCCGACCTGCTCGTGCGGCGGTTCCCCGACGCGAGGCGCGTCTACGACGTGGCCGGCGGCATGGGCAAGCTGAACGCCGCGCTCACCGCACGGGGACGCGGGTGTCTGAGCTTCGATCGACGCCACAAGCACCTCGACGTGCCGTTCGCCGAGCGCGAGTTCACGCTCGACGAGCCCTGCGATGCCGACCTCGTGGTCGGCATGCATGCCGACGGCGCAACGCGGATCATCGTGGAGTACGCCGCCCGGCACCGCGTGCCCTTCGCGGTGGTGCCGTGCTGCAGCGACAACTCGATGCCGTACAAGCCCTGGATGCGACACCTCGACGAGCTGGCGCGCGGGCTGGGGCTGCGCACCGAGGAGGCATTGCTGCCGATGCGGGGTCGCGCGCGGACCCTGCTCGGCTGGCCATGACAAGTGACTTCCGGTGGCTTCCGGTGGCCCCGCATGCCGGCCTGCAACGCGCTCGCAGCCTCGCGATCACGAGCAGCGGCACTCGACCTGCCACTGCGGCGGCCCTCCCTGCGGATCGTCGACGAAGCGATGGCCGCGGCTGCACTCGGCCGAACACGCGAACTCGGTGAGCGTGAATTGGTGGATCACCGAGGTGGTGCACCGCTGGGGCGCCGCGCTCGCACACGCACCCGCGTCGCCGTACGAGGTCGTCGCGACGACCTCGAAGCCCTCCGCGCCCGCGTTGCGCAGCTCGGTGCTTCGCGTGACCGTGTACGCCGGGCACGCGGGGTCGGGCGTCGTCTCGTGCACGCGCGGGGCCGCGCCGAGCGTGAAGTCGGAGCGCGCCGTCGTGGTCGCCCCGCCCGGCGACGCGGTCGGCATCGGCACATTGATCCGCACGACGCCGTGCTCCGCCGCAGCCGCGACCAGGAGCCCGCGCTGGGTCGATGCCGTGGCGACGCCGCAATCGTCGGTCACGACGCGCGTCGACACCGAGTACGTGCCCGACGGTGGCGACGACGACGTCGTCCCCACTGTCGGCGCGGCCACGAGCGCGGGCGCGGGTGCGGGCTGGGCGGGCGCGCGTCCGCACGCGGCGGTGGCGACGGTCGCGGCCAGGATCGAAACTGCGAAGAGCGGGCGCATCGACGTCATCGGTGACCGTGGAGGTTCCGCGAACATGTGGACGGTTTAACCCGACGCCCGCGGGGTTGCCCAGCGCCCGTGGCGCGCGCCCGCCAAGCGCACGCCCGAGGCCGGCCGGGTCAGAACATCTCGGGCATCCACGGCGCGCCGTCGCCGAACGCCAGCGCGAGGCGATCGAGCGCGGCGGGGTCGCCCTGCAGCTGCCCCAGTGCGATCGCGGTGCCGGTGTCGACGAAGCCGCTGTAGATCGATGCCAACGTGCGCACGTCGAGGTGCACCTCGGGCTTGCCACCACTGCACACGCTGGCGCGGCCGTCGGCGAACTCCACGGTGAACGTGCCGTCGTTGGCAGCGATCACATCGTCGCGGATCTGCAGGCCCAGCGCGAATCGCAGCGCGCTGCGGTAGCCGCGGGCAGCGATCGCCTTGGCGACGTCCACGATGCGCAGCATCCACGCCGCCTCGAGCTGCACCTCGAGCCGCGGGTCGGGTAGCACGCGGAGCATCGGATCGGCGGGCGCGGTATAGAAGCGGACGTCGTCGATCATCGTGCGCAGATCGACGATCGTGCTCCACAGCCTGCGGTACCCCTGGGGCGTGAGCGCGACCCAGTCGGTGACCTCGAGGCGGTGGAACATCTCGCGTCGGTGCAGGCGCCAGAACAGATAGGCCTCGGGTGCGCCGTCGTCGTCGTGCAGCAGCAGGCCCTGCGCGGCGATGCCGTGTCGCACGCGATGCAGGCGGTGCCACAGGTACTCGGTGCGCGCCATGTGACCATTGCGGTGGCGCGCGACCGATTCGTAGAGCCGCTGCACCGAGATGCTGTCGGCGCCGACGAGATCGCGGCTGCTGCCACTGCGCTCGTGGAACGGCAGCTCGCGGGGGCGCACGGTCGCGGCGAATCGCGTGCCGGCGTGCTCGTAGCCCACGCGGCGGTAGAGCTCCGCGTTCGAGGCATACAGCGTCGACAGCGGGACACCCCGGGCATGCAGCTCGTGCAGCGCCTCGGTCATCATGCGCGTCGCGACGCCGCCGCGTCGAGCATCCGTGCGCACGCCGACGCCCGCGATCGCACCCGTCGGCACCACCACGCCGCCGAAGTGCTGCCCCATCGGCAACACCATGCAGCCGCCCTCGACCACCGCACCGCGTCGCACCACGCGGATGTTGTCGCGTCCCGCGAGGTCGAACCACGGCTCGCACTCGGCCGTGGTCACACCGAAGGCTCGGCCCAGCAGCTCGCGCAGCGCCGGCGCATCGTCCGGCGCGAGCGCACCATAGTGGAGAGCATCGGTCCCGGCCACGACGGGGCAAGGATAGCCGCGAGCGCGAGCGATTGGGGCAAGTCCGCCGCAGACGTGTCCGGCTGGGACGGCGGCGCGAGAGCGTGCCGAGCAACGCCGTCGTCGGCCTCGGACTCGGACCATGCCCGCACGCTCGCGCCCGATGTACCGATACCGCGACGGGCTCACCTCCACGTCGTTCGCCGCTGCGAAGCACCCGTCACAGCCATGCGACGGCGATGACTGCCGCCACCGCGATCACCACCGCGACGGCCCAACGATCATACATCCGCAGCCACACCCCCGCGTCCGTGGCGACCGGGGCGGGCGGCCGCTCGCTCGCCCACGTCCACGCGCCGGCCCAGACCACCCACCACGCGATCGCCATCAGCTCGGCGTAGACCCGCGGCTCGTAGGCGTTGGCGACGACCAGCAACCCGCACAGCGCGACCAACAGCGGCGCGTGCATGCGCACCAGGTCCCGCGGGGCCACCCGCCGCACCGCGAACCATGCCAGCGGGAGCATCGCGACGCTGCCCCACCACTGCGCGATGTTGGCGGGCTCGGCCAGCCAGCGAAGGTTGTGGTGCAGGCGCAGCTCGTCGCCGAGCATCACGTGCAGCGCGGCGCCACGGGCCTCGGGTGCCAGCCACGGCAACACCGCACGCGCGCCGACGTAGGCGAACAGCAGCAGCACCGTGCGCGCGAGGTTGGTGCGCAGCGACTCCCTGTCGAGCCGCAAGATGGCACCGACCAATGGCACCAGCACGACACTCTCGCGATTGAGCGCACCGAGGATCACGACCGCGAATGCGAGCACGGTGCGACCACGACGCAGCGCGTGGGTGCCGAGCACGATCGCGACCATCGCCCATGCATCCCACGGGTAGAAGATCGGCCAGCGGTGCGCGAGCAACAGCGGCAGCGAGAGCACCGGCAGTACCAGCACTGCCCCGAGACGGGCGGCGCGCAGCGGTAGATCGTCGCGCAGCGCAGCCGCGAGCGTGAGCAACAAGGCGATGGTCGCGAGGGCTTCGCTGACGCCGAACACCCACGCCACCGGCGCGCCGGCATGCACGAACGGCCGCGCCAAGAGCGGGATCAACACGCGATGGCCGAACGGCAGCGGCGCGCGCAGCTCGACGAGCGCCGACCAGCTCGCGGGGCCGTACTCACGCGTCATCGCCAGGCGCAGCACGGCCCACACGCACGACACGAGCACGACCGCGACGATCCACGTCGCGCGTGACGACGCGGACGGTGCGGGCTGCGTGGCGGGTGGCGGTGGGCTCGGCAAAGGGACGGCCGCCCGCAGCATGCCGCAGGCACGGCCGCGCTGGCGAGCCTGCGCGCGGCGGTCAGCGGGGCGTCGCGGGTGCCCGCGGCAGCACCAGCTCGAAACAGGCCCCGCGATCGCTGGCAACCAGCTCGAGCCGGCCGCGCATCTGCACTGCGAGTCGGCGCGACAGCGCGAGCCCGAGCCCGACGCCGGGCTTGGTGCCCGACGCGTGCGCGCTGCCCTTGGCGAACGGCTCGAACACCCGCGCGCGCTCGCCCACCGGAATGCCGGGGCCCGCATCGGAGACCGCGAGGATCACGACGGCGGGCTCGATCCGCACCGACAGCTGGACCTTCGGCGCGACCGCGGTCGCGCCGTACTTCGCAGCATTGTCGACCAGGTTGAAGAGGATCTGCTCGACCGCCGTGACGTCGACCGCGACCGACGCGGTGGCGCCCTCACCGAGCAGCTCGAGCTCGAGCTCGAAGCCGGCGCCACGACAGCGCTGCTCGAGGCGATCGGCGACGCGCTCGACGAGCGCCTCGATCGTGATCGACTCGAGCTCGCGCTCGTGCCGATCGGCCTCGATGCGAGCATACGACAGCACGTTCTCGACCAGCTGCCCCAGCCGCTCGGCCTCGCGGCGCAGCGTCGAGACGTACTGCTGGCGCTTGGCCTCGACCATGCCGGACTCCAGCATCTCGGTGTACATGCGAAAGGTCGTCAGCGGAGTGCGTAGCTCATGGGTGACCGCCGAGACGAACGCTGCGCGACGCTCCGAGAGGTTCATCGAGCCCCGCAGCAACGAGGCCACCGCCGCGATCGCAACGACGACGAACATCCACGCCGCGGCGATCGCCAGCCACAGCGGGCGCTGGGCCGGGTCGTGCGGAAGCGACAGCACCCCGGCCTCGACACCGACCGGCAGCGTCGCGAGCCGATGCGCCTGGTCGTCCGCCTCGCCGGCCAAGAGCGGCCGCAGCTGGGCATCGGGCAGCAGATCGGCAACCTCGGCCCGCAACAGCTCGCGCACCGCGGGCCAGTCCAGCCACGCGCCCTCGAGCCGCTCACCTTCGGCGCCCCGCACCCGCCGTACGAGCACGAGATCCTCACCCCACCACAGCGGGCGCATGGTCTCGAGGATCGCCGGCGGCACGTCGTAGGCTGCCGCGAGCGCCTGTTGCTCGACATCGCCCTCGTCGAGCTCATTGGCGGGGTTGCGCAGCGACGAATTGGCGAGGTTCTCCTGCAGCGACGCGACCCGCTTGCCGTACTCGAGGGAGTTGCGCTGGTTCTGCGTGATCACGCCGGCCGACTCGACGCGCTGCTGCTTGCTCGAGCGGTACGAGCTCGCGACCTCGATCGTCGCGCCCGCGACGGCAACCGCGGTGTCACGCGGCGATTGCTGTGCGAGCAGGGCCAGCAGCGCGTCGCGCTCGACCCCCTCGAGTGCATCGAGCGGCTCGGCGTCGCCGCCGGGGTGGATCACGAAGCGCGCGCGCACGCCGACCGGGTTCGGGCCGTCGATGGGCCGCCCGGCCTCGGCGATCTCGCGCGCCAGCATCGGCGTGATCGCGCTGTCCATGCGCCACAGCGACAGCCGCACCAGCTCCTCGCGCAGCGCGTCGTGCTCGGTCTGCACGCGGCGTGCATCGAAGCGCAGCAGCCCCCAGGTCGCCGCGCCGAGCACGGCCAGCAACGTCGCGACCGCGGCCGAGAACACCAGCCAATGGGTGCGCGCGCGCATCGACTAGGCTCCGCCGCTGCCGAACATGTAGCCCTTACCGCGCACGGTGAGGATCACCCGCGGCTCGTCGTGGGTGTCGCGCAGCTTCTCGCGCAGCCGCGCGACGTGCATGTCGATGGTGCGGGTCTGGTAGCGCGAGGGGTTGAGCCGCCATACCTGCTGCAGCAGCTCGTCGCGACCGACCGCACGCTCGGCGTGGCCGACGAGGTAGCCGACCAGCTGCGACTCGCGCTCCGACAGCTCGACCCGCGCACCATCGTCGAAGCGGACCTCGCGGCGCGCGAGATCGATGGTGCCGCCGGGGATCGCGACCTCGGTGACCGCAGCGGGCTCGGGCCCCGCCACTCGCACCCGACGCAGCACCGCCTCGACCCGCGCCAGCAGCTCCTTCACGCTGAACGGCTTCACCACGTAGTCGTCCGCGCCCAACCGCAGGCCCTGCACGCGATCCGCCTCGCGGCCGCGGGCGGTGAGGATGATGACCGGCAGCCCGCTGCGGGTGCGACGGACCTCCTTGAGCACCTCGAAACCGTCGCCGCCCGGGAGCATCAGATCGAGCAGCACCAGCCCGACCGCGCCCTCGATCGCCGCCTGCAGCCCACGCGGTGCGGTCGCGGCCTGCACCACCGGATAGCCCTCGAACTCCAACGCGTCGACCAGGCCCTGGCGAATCGCGTCGTCGTCCTCGATGACCAGCACGGTGGTGGACTTGGGGCTGCTCGGGGTCATGGGCCGCTCGCGACTAGCTGTGTCGCATCGTAAACCCTGCAGCCTCGGCCTGCGCCGCCATCCCCTCGATCATCGCGCCATCGAGGGAGTTGCTCGGGGTATCGCCGGCGTGCTGCCGCAGGAAGCCGTCACGTTGCTCGCGGAGCTGGGTCAGCCGGGCCGCGATCGCGGCGCGCTCGGCCCGACGCGACGCGACAAAGGCGGCCAGCTCGGCGGCATCGAGCCCGCGCAGGGCCTCGGGCAACGCGTCGGGCACGATGGTCTGGAGATCGACCACGCCCTCGGCGACGCCATCGACGAGATCCCAGCTGGGGTTGCGATAGTTCGCCATCGACTTGCTGAGTCCGCGCACCACCGCGCTGCCGACCGCGACGCTGTTGCTGTCCTGCTCGGTCTGGTTCTCGAGCCCGTGTGCGCCCTCGTTGCCGTAGCCCACGTAGGTGCCGTTGATGGCGACACCCAGGCGGCCGATCTCGTCGTCGTACGGCGTGGGCGGATCGACCGCGCGGGTGTTGTGGTCGATGTTGAAGTGGCGACCGCCGGCCCGCGTCGCGGCCTGGGCCCAGCCGACGTCGTCGCCCGCACCGTCGGGGCCGCAGTAGATGCTGTTCACGACCACGCCGCGCGCCCGTGCGCGATCGACCGCGTCGGTCCACCCGACCGGCCCCTGCTGGAACTCCTCGTTGCCCGCCACGTAGACCATGCGCAGCACGCCTTCGCCATCGCGCCACGTCAGCTCGTCGAGCGAGCGCGTGATGGCCTGCGGCGCGAACTCGCTGCCGCCGTTGGTCGACAGCGCGAACAGGGCCTGCGAGACGCGGTCGAGCTCGGGCGTGAAGCCCACGACCTGGCGGATGTGACCATCGGCGTAGCCGATGCGGTCGTTACCGTACTCGTAGATCGCGACCTCCAGTCGCGGCGTCGCGCCGTGGAAGGTCGCGCCGTCGAGCGCATTGACGACCGACCAGAGCCGGCTGCGGGCCTGATCGATCAGGCCGTCCATGCTGCTCGAGGTGTCGAGCAGCAGCGCGATCTGGATCGTCGGCGCGCCCTGCGACGGCGGGGGCGACGGCATCGCAGGCCCGCTGCCGCCGGGGTTCGGCGCCGCGAGCTGGGGGTCGGCCGCGATGGCCTCGGGGTCGCGGGCGCGCGAGCCGGTCGCGATCGGCCACGCGACCGCGGCCAGCAGGCAGGCCGTCGAGGCCAGCAGCACGGTCTCGAGCGCGGAGCTGTCTCGGCGTCGACGCGATCGCTGCCGGCGCGCGACGTCGTGCGGGCCACGATCCTGGCCACGATCGTGACCATCGTGCGGGCCATCGTGCGGGCCATCGTCGTGGCCATGGTCGTGGCCATGGTCGTGGCCATGGTCGTCGCCATGGTCGTGGGGAGTTGCCATGCGTGAAACCTACGCGCGAGACGGCAGCGGGGCTGTAACACGCGGGTAACCAGCACGAGCGGGGCAGCATCGCGGCACTTCACACTTCTTCATGGCGCCAGGCGATGTCCCTTCACGAAGGGGTGGTCATCTTGCGAAGCGACGGAGGCAACGACAGCATGTTCGGTTTTCTGGTGGGTGCGGCCTGTGTGGCCGGTTTGTTCCGCGTGATGCGACGACGTCGCGGCGACTACGGGTGGCACGGCTGCGGCGACCATCGACATCATTCGCATCATGGCCATCACTCTGGTGGCTGGGACGGCGGACGGGGTCCGTGGGGTCGCGGCGGCGACGACGGCGGCAGTCGTACGCCGTGGTGGCTGCGCGGTCTGTTCTCGCGGCTCGACACCACGCCGGGTCAGGAGAAGGTGATCCGCGAGGTGATGAACGAGCTGCGCGACGAGGGTCGAGACCTGCGCGGTGAGTTCCGCAAGGCACGGGGCGACCTGGCCGGCGCGCTGCGCAGCGAGGGCGTCGACGAGACCGCGCTCGGCGAGGCGTTCGCACGGCACGACGACGCGCTCCTGCGCATGCGCAAGGGCGTGGTCGGTGCGCTGGCCAAGCTCCACGAGGCGCTCGACGAGCGGCAGCGCCGCGTGCTGGCCGACTGGCTGGAGTCGAGCCGTGGCTTCGGCGGGGGCGCTCGCGACCGCGACGAGGACGAACGGGGGATGGCATGAACGACCGCGTGAAGATCGCCCTGCTCCTCACCGGCGCGACGCTCGGGTTCGGCTCCGGCTTCGCGAGCCTGGCGTGGCACGCCGAGCACGGCTGGCACCACGGTCGTCGCCACCACGACGACGCGTGCGACCGTGGTCGCGACCGCGATCGCGACCGGGACCGCGACCGCGAGCACGACGACGAGCCCTGACGTAAGCTGGTCGACGTGAGCCTGCGGGTCCTGCTCATCGACGATGACGAGCGGCTGTTCGAGCTGCTCGCGCGATACATGGGCGACAACGACGTCGTGCTCACGCACGCCGCCGACGGTGCGCGCGGCCTGGCTGCGCTCGCCGCCGGCGGTTTCGACGTGATCCTGCTCGACGTCATGATGCCGCGGCAGGACGGCATCAGCGTGCTGAAGAAGATCCGCGAGCGCGACGCGATTCCGATCGTGATGCTCACTGCCAAGGGCGACGAGGCCGATCGCGTGGTCGGGCTCGAGCTCGGCGCCGACGACTACGTCGCCAAGCCGTTCTCACCGCGGGAGCTGCTCGCGCGGCTGCGTGCGGTGACGCGGCGCGGCCAGCCGGGTCTGCTGTCGGAGCGGCTGTCGGCGGGCGGCATCGTGATCGACGTCGGCACGCGGCAGGTGACCCGCGAGGGCCGCGTGATCGAGCTGACCGCGGTCGAGTTCGACATCCTCGTCGCGTTGATGCGAAGGGCCGGACGGGTGGTGCCACGCACGGCGTTGCTGTCCGAGGCCGGTCGCGGCGACGTCAACGTCGGCGAGCGCACCATCGACGTCCACATCTCGCGGCTGCGACGGCAGATCGGCGACGACCCCAAGGCCGCGACCCGCATCCAGACCATCCGCGGGGTCGGCTACATGCTCACACGCGAGGGCGAAGAATGAGACGACGACCTGCGCGGCATCGCGGCCGCCGGCTGCGGCACCTGTTGGTGCTGTGGTTCGGCGTGACGATCGTCGCGACCGGCCTGACGGTGATCGCGGTGTGGTCGCTGTCGAGCCCGGGCCCCCGCGCGTGGGACCACATGACCGCGAACCTGCAGCGCTTCGTCGGCAGCGAGTTCGGCCAGGTGTGGCACGATCCGCAGCGACGCAGCGCACTGGCGGCCCGGGCGGCACACGACCTCGAGGTCGGCATCGAGCTGCGCGACCTCGACGGACGGACGATCGAGCGCCATGGCCCAACCTGCGACGATCACGTCCTGACCGCACCGGTGCAGGACGAACACGGACGTTTGGGGGAGATCGCCGCGTGCTGGGCCCACCCCCACCGTGGTGGCCCGGCGATGTTGCTGGCGTTGTTCGCCGCCGGCTTGGTGCTGTGGGGGGCGGCGGGCATGCTCGCGAGGCGCCTGACGCGGCCCTACGACACGCTCACGCGTTTCGCCAAGCGACTCGCGGACGGTGAGCTCGACGCGCGGGTCGACATCGGTCGCGAGCTGCGGGGCGAGCCGGCGGTGGTCGGTGTCGCGCTCAACGACATGGCCACCCGCGTCCAGGCCCAGCTCGCAGAGGCGCGCACGCTGCTGGCCGCGGTGTCCCACGAGATCCGGACGCCGCTCGGACACCTGCGGGTGCTGGTCGAGCTGCTGCGGGATCGCGGCGCCGACGATGCCACGCTGCAGGATCTCGAGCGCGAGATCGCCGATCTCGACGCGTTGGTCGGCAAGCTGCTGGCCGACGCACGCCTGCAGTTCTCCGCGATGGCGACCACGCCGCTGTCGGCCCGCGCGGTCGCGATCCGGGCGCTGGCGCAGGCGGGGCTGCCCCGCACGTTGCTGGTCGCCGGCGACGACGACGACGCCTTCCTCGGCGATCCGACACTGCTCGGCCGTGCGCTCGGCAATCTGCTGGAGAACGCGCGTGCCCACGGCGATGGCGTGGTCGCACTGCGGGTGGAGGGCGACCGCGACAGCATCACGTTCGCCGTCGACGACGACGGGCCCGGCATCGACGCGACCGCGCGGGCGCGGGCGTTCGAACCATTCGCACGCGGGGCCCAGGGCCACGACGGGCGCACGCACCTCGGGCTCGGGCTCGCGCTCGTGCAGCGCATCGCGCAGGCCCACGGCGGCGGCGCGTGGATCGACGCGCGTCAGGGTGGCGGCACCACCGTCGGTATCCGCGTGCAGCGGCGCTGAGGCGCCCGCCTCAGCGCAAGGCTGTGCGCGCGGCCGCGACCAGCCGCGCGTCGTCGCGGGGATCGACCGTGCGCAGGTCGAGCCACACCGCCTCGTCCTCGATGCGACCCACCACCGCGATCTCGCCGGTGCGCAGCCGCCGGGCCAGCGCGCTCGCCCGCCCGCCCGCCGGCAATCGCACCGCGATGCTGGGCATGCGATCGCCCGGCAGCGAGCCGCCGCCGATGGTCGCGTCGCACGCCTGCACGGCGTCGGCTTCGAGCCCGAGAGCATCCGCGACCGCGGCCGCGCGCGTGCGTAGCTCGTCGAGGGTCCATGCGACCATGCGGTGCAGCGGCAACGGTGGCGGCTCACGACCGGCGTGCGATGCCGCGGTCGCGTGCAGGGCCGCGAGCGTGACCTTGTCGGGTCGCAGCGCCCGTGCCATGGGGTGCCGACGCATGCGCTCGACCACCTCGCGCGTGCCCGCGACGATGCCGGCCTGCGGACCACCGAGCAGCTTGTCGCCGCTGGCCAACACCACGTCGGCACCGTGCTCGAGGTAGGACGCGATGGTCGGCTCGCGCGCGGGCAGCCCCGTGCCGAGCGAGCCGCTGCCGAGATCGGCGACCAGCGGCACGCCGTGGGCGCGCGCGATCGCGGCCAGCTCGGGCAGCGCGACCTCGGCGACGTAGCCGTGCTGCTCGAAGTTCGACAGGTGCACCCAGAGGATCGCCGACGCGCTGCCGTCGGGGCCGGGCGCCAGCGCGGCCTCGTAGTCGGCGGCGTGGGTGCGATTGGTGCTGCCGACCGCGACGATGCGGCAACCGCCGGCGGCGGCCATCGTCGCGACCCGGAAGCCGTCGCCGATCTCGACCATCTGCCCGCGCGACAGCGCGACCCCACCGGGGCTGCCGAGCACGGTGCAGGCCAGCAGGAGCCCCGCGGCGTTGTTGTTCACCACGTGGACGTCGGGCGCGCCGATGACGGCCGCCAGGAGTGGTCGCGTCCACGCGAAGCGAGAGCCGCGTTGGCCACTGTCGAGCTCGACCTCGAGATCGCACGCCCGCGCGGCAGTGATCGCGGCTGCGATCGCGGCGTCGGACCACGGCGCGCGACCGAGGTTGGTGTGCAGCAGCACGCCGGTCGCGTTGATCACTGCGCGCGGATGCGGCCCGCACAGCGCCTCGAGTCGCGCGGCGACCTGCACCGCGAACTGCTCGGCGTCGGGCACCACCGTGGGCGCCCCCGCGCCGCGACGAATCGCATCGCGCAGCGCCGCGAGCATGCCCTCCGCGACCCGGCGCACCACCTCGCGCCGCCACGGCGTCGTCGCGAGCGCAGCCGCATCGAGCACGCGGTCCATCTTGGGCAGGCGGGAGAGGGCTTCGGTCACGGCTCGCGAGTGTACCGAGTTCCACCGAGCCAGCGGCGAAGCCGGCCCGGACCTCCCTGCGTTGCGTCGGTCCGCGGCGACTTCAGAGCAGCATCATGGCCGCCACCAGCGCGCCGAACACGAGCACACCGAGCAGCGGCAGCCACAGCGTGCCGACGCCCCGGCGCTCGAGCGTGCGCGGATCGGTGGCGGTCATCGTGGTCTCACCGGCGCGCGCCAGCACGTCCGCGACCTGCGACGCGGGGTGGCTCAAGGTCAACGCGAGATCGCCCAGCGCGATGACCTGGCCGTGGCTGACCTTGGTCGGACCGGTGATGGGCTCGCCATCGATGCGCACGCCGTTCTTGCTCTCGAGGTCGCGCACGACCACGCCGTCGGGGCTGACGATCAGCTCGGCGTGGCGTCGCGAGACGTCCTCGTGCTCGACCTGCACCGAGGCCTCGCTGCCGCGACCGAGCACATGGATGCCATAGGGCAGCTCGTGCGCGCGGCCGTGATGGGGGCCGTTCGACTCGAGCAGCAACGGGTAGAGCGTTCGCGCCGGTGGCATCGCCGAGGTCATTGTAGACCGACCCCGTCGAGCCAGCGCTCGCCCGCGAAACAGTGCACCAACGTGCCATCGAAGGCAGCGAACGAGGGCCCGTCGTGGCGGCGGCGACAGACCGCGATCGCGGCGCTCGCCATCTGGACGCTGGGCCCCTCGCAGCCGCCGTTCTCGACCACGGCGGCGTCGTAGCCGGTGGCCGCGAGCTCGCGACGCAGCGCGACCACGTGGGGTGCGTCGTCGAGGGTGCCCGGCCGCGGCGGTCGCCGAGTGACGACGTCGTCGATCACCGCGACGCCGAGCGCCTCCAGCATCGGTGGCCACTGCGCGGGATCGCCGGTGGGATCGACCACGCAGGCGTGGCCTTCGTCGGCGCCACGCACCACCAGCGCGGGCGCCCGCAGGGGGCCGAACGCGAACCACCGCGCGTCGCGGATCGCCGGCACCGACCCCGGCTCGATGGCGTCGCGTCGCCACGCCCACGCCGCGATCACGAGCACCGCGACCAGCGTCGTCGGGGCCCACCGCCGCCACGCGGGCACGCACGCCAGCCGCCGCCACGCGTGCCCGACCAGCACCAACGCGGCGATCGCAGCGAGCGCGGCGGGTGGTACCCGCGGCAACGCGGCGCCGACCGATGCGATGTCGAGCACCAGCGCGGCGGCCCACTTCGCCGGCACCCACGCAGCTGCACCGAGCCACGGGTCGAGCACTGCCGCCAGCACGCCGGCGGGCGTGAGCACCAGCGTGAACACCGGCACCGCGACGACGTTGGTCGCCACCGACCACGCGCCGGTCTCTCCGAAGTGCAACGCGACGACCGGCGCGATCGCCCAGCTCACCCGCCAGCTCTGCAGCGCGAGCCCGGCCCGCTCGGGTGCGCGCAGCAGCGCGGCCATGGCAAAGAACGACAGCTGGAAGCCGACGTCGAAGGCCCACGCCGGTCGCCACGCCAACATCACCGCCGAGGTCCACGCCAGCACCGTCACGCCGTGGAGCGGGCGGGCGGACCACGCCGCCAACCCCAACGCGACCACCATGATCGCCGAGCGCACCGCCGGCGCCTCGGCACCCACCAACCCGACGTACGCCACCACCGGCAGCAGCCCGGTCAGCGCCGCAGGGGCCGGCGAGTCGGTGAACCACGCCGTCACCCGCAGCGCGCCGCGCCACACCAGCCACGCGATCAACGTGACCTGCATGCCACTGACGGCAACCAGATGTCCGAGCCCCGCGATGGCGAGCTCGCGCCGCCGCGTCGGTGACAACGCCGCGCGCACACCGAACAGGCTCGACACCACCAGCGCGCGCGCATCGTCGCCGCGACTCTCGGCCCACCAGGCCTGCCGAGCCCGCGCGACCACCGACCAGTACCCGTCGTCGTCGTCGCGCGAGCGCCACGCCCGATCGGCCGACAACGCCCAGCTGGCCCCGCGGCCCCGCGCGAACGCCAGCGGATCGGCTGCGCCCGGCCACACCGGGCCGTGCACGAAACGCAATGCATCGAGCGGCACGATCACCTCGGCACCCGCGGCGATCGGGCAGATCTCGGGCGGCAGGTCGAGCGACGCCCGCTGCGGACTCGCCCGCGGCCGTGCGACCACCGAGCAACGGGCCCCCGGCCAACCCGCGGCCTCGATCGCGAACCGCTCCACCGCGGCGATCTCCCCGCGCCCCGCGGGCCAGTCGCGCGTGCGCTCGTCGGCACCGACCGCGAGGCCACGCGCCAGCGCGAGCAGGATCAGCGCAGCGGCGAATCGTCGCGCCCCCGGACCACGCGCGCACACGGCCCACAGCGTGAGGCCCAACGCCCCGAGCACCGCGACCAACACCAGCGGCGCATGCACGCCCGTCCACACGCCGGCCCGTGTGGCCATGGACCCTCCCACGAGGGCGACCACGACCCCGAGCCACAGCACCGTGACGCGCACGACGGCGTTCGTCGACCCGCAACATCGACACATTGCAGCCGCGGATCGGCGGATCCGATCGCTCGCGAGTCCGTGGCGCCACGCAGGGTGATCCCGCGCGCAGTCACGAGCCGATGCGAGAGTCGACGCCAGGCATTTGCGGCCACGCGCCCATCGGGCCTACACTGTGCGCCGCGATGCTGCTGACCCGCGTCTGGGGCGTGATCCTTGCCGCACTGGCGAGCCTGTGCCTCGGCGGCATGTTCCTGCTCTCCAAGGCGCAGGGCACCGACTTCTCCGAGAGCGACCGCGCAGC
This sequence comes from Deltaproteobacteria bacterium, assembly GCA_016709225.1. NCBI lineage: Bacteria > Pseudomonadati > Myxococcota > Myxococcia > Deltaproteobacteria bacterium. The sequence goes on from JADJEE010000012.1 coordinate 862,931, forward strand.
GCTGCATGCCGTCACCGAGGCCGGCGTGGCCGCGCTGGGGGCCCAGCTCGAGTCGGCGCCCGCACGCCAGGTCGGCACCATGCTGCTCGACCCCACCGTGCGCGAGGCGTTGGCCCGCACGCCCGAGCAGGAGGCCAAGCTACCGCCGGAGAAGCTGCCGCTGCCGCAGGTCTTCACCGAGGCCGCCGAGGGCCTGCGCGTGCGCAACAAGTCGGACATGACGGTCGCGTTCGTCGACGGCTCCGGCAACGTCGTGGCGGTGAGCGGCATTGGTGAGCCGCTGGTCTCCGAGCTGGTCGCGAGCACGCCGTTCCAGGAGCTGCCCGCCGACGAGGACGGCATGTTCTCGCTGATGCTCGGCGGACAGATCCACGCCGCCCGCGTGATGCGGGCCGATGCCAACGGACGGCGGCTGGTTGGGTTCGAGCCGCTGTCGATCGGCGCAGGCTCGCTGCTGCGTCGCGTGCTCGGCACCGAGAACCCGGCCGGCATGGTGCGCAACGGCAAGCTGATCGGCGACACCATCGGCGACCAGCCGGTCGCGGGTGAGCTCGAGAAGCTCGCGGTCGCGCACCTCGACGATGCGCCCGACGAGGGTGCGAGCAAGGTGTTCAGCGTCGGCGATGGCCTCGATGCGCGCATCGGCGCGGTCGGTCGCATGCCCGGCCCGGCGGGCGAGGGCAAGGGCGGCGCGCTGCTGGTGGTGATGTCGCGCCGCACCGCCGCCGCAGGCCATCGCGATCTCACCGACGCGCTCGCGAGTGCGCGCGAGCGCGGCGTGGTCTCGGCCGCCAACTGGGTGCTGCTCGCGGTGCTGCTCTTGATCTGCGCCGCGTTGGCGCTGTACCTGCCGCAGATGGAAGCGCTCGGGCCCATGCGTCGGCTCGCAGGCGAGTTCCAGGCGGTCGCGCGCGGCCACCAGCACCAGATCTTCCACGATCGCTACGGCGGTCCCACCGGCGACGTCGCGCGGGCGGCCAACGCCGCCCACGAGGCCTTGCGCGCGGCCTACCTGGCGGAGCTCGAGATCGACGAGGAGGTCAGCGAGGACGCCGGCGCCGCGACGCGCCAGCGCCCGAAGACGATGCGTGGCCGCAAGCTGACCCGTTCGGTGCGCAAGGTCGAGGACGATCCGCGCGAGACCAACGTGACCGCGCGACAGGATGCGAACGCCGAGCCCGCGGCCGAGCCGAGCGCATCGACGCGACTGCCCGAGCGACCCGCGAATGCGCCCGCCACCAACCCACCGCCGGCGCGGCGGCCGACGCCGATCGCGGCGCAGCCGGCCTCACCCATGGCCTCGCCATCGGCCTCACCCGCAGCCGCGCCGACGCCCCCGCGAAGCCCTGCCCCCGCCGCGCCGCGTGCCGTCGCGCCCCCGCGCGCCGCGACGCCGGTGAGCGTGCCGCCGGCCCGCCCGGCGACCACCGAGCCGGTCCCCGCGCCACCGCTCGCGACGCCGCCCGCCGACGCCGGCGACGACGACGACGATCGCACGCGATACCACCGCGAGGTCTTCGAGGAGTTCCTGCAGATCAAGATCGCCTGCGGTGAGAACGTCGAGGGCTTCACGTTCGACAAGTTCGCCCGCAAGCTGGCGAAGAACACCCAGGACATCCTCGAGAAGCACAGCGACGTGCGCGACGTGCAGTTCACGGTCTACGTGAAGGACGGCAAGGCCGCCCTCAAGGCCAAGGTCATCCGCGGAGGCGGTGCGTGACACTGCTGAAGATCGCCCAGATCGGCGCGCCGGTGCTGCGTGAGCGCGCCCGCGAGGTCGAGCGCGAAGAGCTGCGCAGCGCGCCCTTCCAGCAGTTCATCGACGACCTCGTCGAGACCATGCGCGACGCGAACGGAGCTGGGCTCGCGGCCATCCAGGTGCATCGCCCCGTGCGCGTGTGCGTGATGGAGGTCGACGGCAACCCGCGCTATCCGTACAAGCCGAAGATCCCGCTCACCATCCTCGTGAACCCGGTGCTGACGCCGCTGTCCGAGGAGCGCTTCGACAACTACGAGGGCTGCTTGTCGGTGCCCGACCTGCGCGGGGTGGTGTCGCGCTTCGCCGAGCTGCGCGTGCAGGCGTGGGACCGCGACGGCAACGCCATCGACCGCGAGGTCCGGGGCATCACCGCTGGGACGTTTCAGCACGAGGTCGATCACCTCGACGCCACACTGTTCATCGATCGCGTGACCGATCCGCGAACGTTGTGCATTTGGAAGGAATTCGCCCGCCATCGCGAGGCCGACTTCCGCGCCCAGGTCGAACGCGTCGTCGCGCGCTACGGCTCCTGAGCCGTGCCCGAGGCCGCCGCGGGCGGCACCGCGGCGCATGGCATGCTATGGTCGCTGCCGAAGCTCCGTCGTGCGAGAGGTCGGCCGCAAGTCCCTGGCGATGATCGGATCGGCGGTGCTCCACGCCGCGCCGGTGGTGTGGGGCATGCTGTCGATGGCGCCACACATCGAGGTCGACCTCGAGCTCGAGTTCACGGAGGTCGAGCTGATCGACCCGGACACCATCCAGGGCGCGATGCCCGAGGCGCCCAAGCAGGCGCCCGTGGTCGCTCCGCCGCCGCCCGAGGTGAAGCCGCCCGCGCCCGCCACCGAGCCGACCCCCGAACCACCCAAGCCCGAGCCGCCCAAGCCCGAGCCGCCCAAGGAGCCCGAGCGCGACCTCGGCGGTCAGAAGCACTCCAAGGTCGACGAGCTCGGCCCGACCAACAGCACCTACTTCGTGATGTTGGTGCCGAAGAAGATCCGCAAGCTCAGCTTTGCCGAGCAGGCGCTCGATGTCATGGCCCCGCTGCCGGACTTCGAGTACCTCATCACCGCCGGCGGCTTCGATGCGCTGCGGGATTTCGACCACATCGTGATCGCCAGCCCCGATCTGCGTGACTGGCGACAGACCTTCCTCGCGGTCGACTATCGGATGTCGCGCGACGAGGTCCAGCGAGGCATCGAGCGCGCGGCCGCGGCCAACGACGAGTCGATCGAGTGGATCGAGGAGAACGGCATCATCCGCGGCAACCCCAAGCCGCTCGATGGCTCGCCCGACGTCGACAACCGCTGGTTCGTCCTGCTCGAGGACCACATCGCGGTCTACGTGCGCGACGAGTTCCTGCGCCACATCATCGCGCCCGAGCCCGGCGACGAGAAGACTGCGGGCAACTTCGTGGCCAACCTCGTGAAGCTGCGCAGCTTTGCCGCCCGTCAGCCCACCGCCGGGCTGCAGGTCGTGATGAAGGACCTGCGAGCGTCGCTCAAGCGCGCCAAGCTGCCGTTCACGGTGCCCGACGGCATCGAGCTCTCGGCCGAGGCCACCGAGGATCCCGAGCTGCTGGTGCGGGTCGAGTTCAGCGAGATCGTCGACGCCAAGGCCTTCGAGAAGTTCTGGCGCGAGGACGTCGGCAAGCTGTTCGACAGCCGCATCGAGCTCAAGCTGGTGAAGGGGATCATCTACGACCCCGTCGAGCTCGCGCGCAAGAACACCGACGTGCAGATGTGGTCGCGCTTCGACGCCAAGCAGGCCAAGATGATCCTCGGCATCATCGCGGACAACAACGCCAAGTACCTCCGCAAGACCCCCGAGCAGCTCGCCGAGCTCCGGCGTCAACGCCAGGAGAACTGGCTCAAGCGCAACAAGGGCAAGCTGCCGCCCTCGGCGCTCGGTGGTGGCGACGACGAGCCCAAGCCCGAGCCGCCCGCGCCAGCGCCAGCGCCAGCGCCAGCGCCGTGAGGCCGAGCGGCCGCCGGCGCCACTTTAACGCGCGGGTGTGCGTGAGCCCGCGCGGGCGCGAGGCGGGCACGCCCGCCGATGTGATGGGTCCCACGCGTGACAGGCAGCGCCGGCACGCCGGGACTGCGAAGTCGAACGAATCGTCGATGAAGGAGGACGCAAGGGCCGCCATGTACGCCGGTGGAGTACGCCGATGGGCGGCAGTGGGTGTGGAGCGAGCGGACGAGGCCTGGTGCGCCGACGCGCATGCGCCCACGGCGGAGACCCGCCGATGGGCACGACCGGATCGTTCGCGCTACACTGTCGCATCTCGTAGGCCGAGGGACCGGAACCGACGCCGACAAGACACGTGGATCGACACCACGAAGGATGATGGATCATGGGCACCGTAGCGCAGGACGAAGAGAAGGAACGCGACCCCTCCGAGACGTCGGGCTACGCCGACATCATGGAGATCGCGCAATCGCTCGGGATCGAGGACGACGAGATCGCCGCCAGCTCGGACGACGACGACGACGACCTCGATGATGGTGCCGGCACAGGCTATGGCGGAGCCGCGGCCGCGGCGCTGATCGGTGACGCGGCCCTCGAGGCGCCGCCGCCGGTCGCAGCCAACACCACGCGACCGACCAGCGAGAGCAAGCCCCCACCACCGCCGCCGCCGAAGCCGAAGACCGGCGAGGTGCCCAAGGCCGAGGCCGCCGCCGACGCGCCCAAGCCCGAAGCGAAGGCGGACGCCAAGCCGGAGCCCAAGGCCGAAGCCAAGCCCGAATCCAAGGTGGAGTCGAAGCCAGTCGCCGCCGCCGTCTCGCTCGCCGAGGTCGCGCCGAAGGCCGAGCCCAAGTCCGCCACCGTGGCCGTGCCCGCGCCACTGCCGAAGGCCGAGCATCGCGCCACCGCAGCCGCGGTGACGATGGCGCCCTCGCCCGCACCGAAGCAGGAAGAGCAGCGCAAGGGCGGCATGCTGTGGATGCTCGCGCTCGGAGCCCTCGTGCTCGGCGGCGTCGCCTGGGTGGCGATGCGCCCCGACAGCGACGCGAACAAGACCGCAGCCGCGGGTGCCGAGGTGCGCGCGGCCGCTCCGACGCCGCCGCCGGTGGTCGAGCCCAAGCCCGAGCCGCCCAAGCCAGCGCCGGTCGTCGTGGCGCCGCCGGTGGTCGAGGAGCCGGTCGTCGAAGAGCCGCCGGTGGTCGAAGAGCCGCCGAAGGAGGCCAAGGTCGAGGTCTCGGTGACGCAGAAGAAGAAGGGCGAGAAGAAGCCCGCCGCTGGTCCGCCGGAGCCCTCGGGCCCGCCCGAGCCCGCCGAGCCCAAGTCGCTCACGCCCAAGGAGATCGACGAGCGCTTCCGTGCGGAGTGCGTGCTCGACCCGAACAAGCCCGGCTGCGCCGAGCTCCGCAAGAAGGAGCGCAACGGCCCCGATCTCGACGCGAAGCTGGCCGACAAGCTCAGCGAGTCGCAGCTGCGCCAGGGCTTCTCCTCCGCGAAGGCGAAGGCCAAGGCCTGTGGTGGTAGCGCGGGTGAGACGGTGCGCGTGAAGGTGTCGATCGCCGGCGACTCCGGCGACGTCATCTCGGCGTCCGCGCTCGACCCCCACGCCGGCACCCCGCTGGGCGATTGCGTGGCGAGTGCGCTCAAGGACGCCCACTTCTCGCGCTTCACCTCAGAAACGCAGGGCACCGTGTATCCCGTCAGCTTCTGAGTCGGCTTCCGAGTTGGGGATGGACGCGAGGCGCTCATCCCCAACCGGCGATTCGACGCTCACGAGCTCGTGAGCGAGACGGCGGGCGCGAACAGCTCGGGCACCCGAGCGGCGCGAAGGGGATGTCCGAACAGGTAGCCCTGCCCGCGCAGACAGCCGAGCTGCAGCAGTTGCTCGGCCTGTGAGCGCGACTCGATGCCCTCGGCGATCACATCGACGCCGAGCGCCTGCGCCAGCCCGACGATCGTGCGGATCATGGCCGCGCCCTGCTCGCTGCCGTCGAGCACGTCGACGAAGGCCTTGTCGATCTTGAGGCCGTCGACGGGGAATCGGTGCAGGTACGACAGCGACGAGTAGCCGGTGCCGAAGTCGTCGACCCAGATGCGCACGCCCGTGCCGCGCAGCGTCTCGAGCACGCGCAGCACCGCCTCGGCGTTGTCCATCAGCACGCTCTCGGTGAGCTCCAGGCGCAGACAGCCCGGGGCGACCTCGTTGCCGCGCAGCGCATTGTCGATCTCCTCGAGCAGGCGCGGATCGGCGAGCTGTCGGCCCGAGAGGTTGACGCTCATCGACAGCGGCGGAAGCTCGGGCAGCGCCTGCTGCCAGTGCCGTAGCTGCCGCACCGCCTCGTGGATGGCCCAGCGCCCGATCGGCAGGATGAGGCCGGTCTGCTCGGCGACCGGGATGAACTCCGAGGGCGGCACGATGCCGCGTCGTGGGTGCCGCCAGCGCGTCAACGCCTCGAAGCCCAGCAGGTTACCGGTGTCGAGCGCGACGATCGGCTGGTAGTGCAGCTCGAACTCCTCGCGCTCGACCGCCTGCCGCAGCGCGACCTCGAGGCGCAGGTGCGTGAGCGCGTCGATGCGCATCTTGGTCTCGAAGACCTCGTGCCGATCCTGACCGCGTTCCTTGGCCTTCGTCGCGGCCGCGCCGACGTCGTTGATGACCTCCTGCGGGTCGTCATAGCCGCGGGTGCTCGTCGTCAGGCCGATGCTGACGGTCGCGTAGACGGTCTGCCCGTCGACCTCGAAGGGGTCGCGGACCGCGACGCGGATGCGGTTGGCGATGTCGGTGCCGGCGTCGACGTCGTCGAGGTTCTCGAGCAGCACCGCGAACTTGTCGCCGCCGAAGCGCGCGACCACGTCGCCGGGCCGCACGCAGCCGCCCAGCCGGCGCGCGAGGATCGCGAGCATGCCGTCGGCGGCCTGGTGACCGATGCTGTCGGCGAGCCACCGGAAGCGGTCGACGTCGACCATCAGCACCGTGAAGCGGTAGCTGGAGTCCTGCTTGCGCAGCTCGATCGCGCGGGCGATCCGCTCCATGAAGGGCTCGCGACGGGGCAGGCCGGTCAGCGGATCGTTGCGGCTTTCCTCGAGCAGCTTCTGCTCGCGCAGGCGGAAGTCGGAGGTGTCCGTCAGCGAGCCAGCCATGCGCACCGGTCGCCCCGCGGCGTCGCGCTGGACGACGCCACGGCTGATCACCCAGCGGTACGTGCCGTCACTGGCACGCAGGCGATGCTCGTTCTCGTGGAAGGGCTTGTCGCCCGCCAGGTGCTGCTCGATGTCCGCGCGCAGGGCCTCGAGATCGGCCGGGTGCACGCGGCCGAACCACTCGTCGACTTCGTTCGAGAGGTCATCGATGCCGTAGCCCAGCAGCTCACGCCAGCGCCGCGAGAAGTGCATCTCACCGCTGTCGAGCAGCCACTCCCACACACCGTCGTTGCTACCGCGGACGGCGAGGGCGAAGCGCTCCTGCACCTCGGCGAGCGCGCGACGCATGCGACCGCGCTCGATCGCCGCGTGCACGCTGGCCTCGAGCAACGCACCGGAGATCTCCGAGCGCAGCACCACCGCGTCGGCGCCGTCGTGCTGCAGGATGTCGCGCCGGGCCGAGCGCTGCTCGGGCTTGGCGGTCATGTCGATCGCGACCAGGGGTACGCTCGGCAGCCGTCGGTCTCGCACCAGGCGCGTCCACATGCGGCGATCCGCGGCGACCTCGACCAGCACCGCGTCGTACTCGGCGCTGGTGAGGGCCTGGATCGCGAGCACTTCGTCGGCCGCGTGATCGCAGACGAAGTTGGGATCGGCGACCTGCTCGAGCAGCTCGAGGACGGTCGAGTACTCACGCGTCGACTCGCCCAGGTAGAGCACGCGCTGCGTGCCCGGCCGCGGCTCGATCGATGCTCGGGGCTGCACGAACTGCGTCGTGCGGGCCAACGTGGTCATTTCCATCGTCGGCCGACGCTCGCGCGTGCTGCTCTCGGAATCGTCGATCACCCGTGCTCCCCCACCATCGACTCGTCCGCCACCGCGGCCGTGGCCGCGCCCCCGAGCTGGACCGGCGAGAACTCCTCCCAGCCATGACGCCGGAGGTAGTTCGACCACACCCCTTCACAGACGGAATCGTACCGGCACGAGTTGCACGCCTCGCGCTTGCGACGGGCGGCATCGTCGAGATCGGCGCGTCGCAGCTGGACCAGCCCGGACTCGCCCTCGACCGGCAAGCCCGCGAGGGTCGGCTCTCCGACGCGCACGCGCGCGGCGGCGGCCGCGGGCTCGAAGTGGACGTAGCGCTCGACGTAGCCGCGGTTGAAGTCGGGCACCTCACCGGTCGTGCACAGCGGGATGTCGACGAGGAACGCCATCGGCTGCGGCTCGACCCGCTGCTGCTCACGCACGAACGCGGCGAAGCCCGCTGCGATATCGCGGTAACGCGGGAAGATCTGATCGAAGTGGGTGTTGGCGCGACCGTTGGCCTGCATCACATTGAAGACCACCTGCTCGACGCCATGCGCCCGCAGGAAGCGATAGATCGGACCCAGGTGCGGCAGGTTGCGCCGGGTGATCACGGTCGACGTGTGCAAGCCGACGCCGTGTCGTCGCAGGCTCGCGACCATGTCGATGCCCGCGAGCGTCTGCGCGAAGCTGTCGGGTGTGCGCGTGAGGCCCTCGTGCAGCTTCGCCTCGTGGCCGTGAATCGAGATGTAGACCCGGTTCAAGCCCGCCGCGACCAGCCCCTTGGCGTAGCGCTCGTAAGAGAGCGCGCGACCGTTGGTCATCACGCTGATCACCGGCACGCCGTGGCGCTTCGCAGCCTTGATCCAGCGCGGCAGCGCCGGGTTCGTGGTCGGCTCGCCGGAGGTGAAGCAGACCTCCTCGCAGCCACGGTTGTGCTCGAGGATCCACTGCACGGTCTCGTCCGTCGTCGCCGAGTTGGTGACGTAACGGCCGTCCCGATCCTCCTCCATACAGAAGATGCAGTTGTTGTTGCAGACGGCACCGGTGAGCACATGGACTCGCTCACGGCGATCGGCGATGCGCTGCTCGATGCCGAGCGCGCCCTGTTCGCCGACTCCGCCGTCCGCCACGGTCACCAGCTCCCGTGACTGCCGTGGGAGCCGTGACTGCCGTGACTACCGTGACTGCCGTGACTGCCGTGGCTGCCGTGACTGCCATGGCTGCCGTGCGAACAGTGCGTCGGCGCGGCCATGCCCGCCTCGCCCTTGATGGTGTCGGGACCCTCGTCGGCGTTGTCCTTGGCGCGCACCGAGATTTCGCGCTGCTCCGCGCCCAGCATCGCCGCGGGCGCGCGGTTGTACGTGGGCAGCGCCTCGTCGTCGTCCGGTTGGTCTCGGGGCTCGTCCATCGGCAGTATCCCGTTGTCGAATGATACCAGCCGCCCGCGCGAAGTTGGCCGCTTGGTCGCGGGTGAACGCTGATCGGCCACATCGGTGCCATGCCATGGGGCGGCGGACCCGCGGGCCTGCTCGGACGGGGACGTGCCCGCGCACCGGCGCGACGACGCGAGCCCATCGGGTAGCGCGCGATGTCGCGCGGGACCACGGCCCGCCAAGCGCACGGGCGAGCACTGCACCCGCGCTACGGCGTCGCGCGGTCCTGCAGGAAGTGTTCGCGCGGTCGGATCGTGGTCCAACGCGAGAGCACCTCGAGGGTCGCCGCGTCCGCGGTCGCGAGCTTCTCGAAGAGGTAGTCCTGGATGCCCTTGTGGACGGCGCACATCGAGCTCTCGCGCATGCGCCCCATCATCGTGCCGAGGGTCTTGTGGTTGTGTTCGGGCTGCGTGCCGCAGTACGGCACGTAGGGGCAGTCGACGCAGTCGGGCTGAGCGTCGAGGTTCGAGGCGACCGCCATCGCGCGGATCGTCGGATGGCCCACCACGTCGCGGTAGCGGGCGGTGCGGACGTCACCCAGCAGGAAGGTCGCGTCGCCGGCCGCGGCCAGCATGCGGCCCTCGTCGGAGCTGTAGATCTTGCCGTCGTGATCGTACGCGAGCTGGCCGATGCCGGCGCCACCGGGGCTGCGGATGTCGAGGAAGTTGGGATCGTCGCCGCTCAGGATCTTGGTCAGGAAGATCGCCGCGTAACGCTCGAGGATCTCGACGCCCTGGCGGTTGCGCTCGATGATGTAGTCGACCGCCTGGCGGTAGTAGGCCAGGTACTCGCTGCGTGGGTATTCGACCACGCGCCGGGTCTTCTCGGCGAAGCCGAACGGATCGACCGGGCGCAGGAACAACGCGCGACAGCCGAGCTCCACGTAGGTGTCGACCACCTCGCGCCAGCGCTGCAAGGTCTCCTTGGTGGTCGTGAGCAGGGCTTCGACGTGATAGAGCGTCGGGTCGAGGCCGGCTTCGGCGTAGGCCTCGTTGATGCGGCGGATCCACGGCAGCGCGCTGCCGAACGCGGAGGCCTGCGGCAGCTTGCGCTGCTTGTCGTGCAGGTCGGCGGGGCCGTCGATGCTGGTGCAGATCTGCACGCGGTGTTCGAGCAGCCACGCGAGCTTGGCCTCGTCCATCAGCGACAGGTTGCTGACCATCGTGAACTCGAGCTGCTTGCCGAGCCCGCGGTTGCGCTCGAGCGCGTACTCGACGATGCGCTGGACGACCGGGAAGTTGACCAGCGGCTCTCCACCCTGGAACTCGATCGTCACGTGCGGGCTGGTCGTGCGCAGCACCAGGTCGACCACGCGCTCGGCAGTCTCGGGCGTCATGTCGGTGTGCACCGCGTCGAGGTTGGCCCGCGAGGCGTGGCAGTAGACGCAGGTCTCGTTGCAGCGCAGCGTGACGACCACCAGGTGGAGGTTGGGGCCCGCGTGCAGGAAGCGCTTGCGCTGGCGCATGGTCTCGGCGGCCCGGCGGGCGTCGAAGCTCTCGCGCACGAGGTTCTTCGCCGCCAGCTGTGCGTGCAGGGCCCCGGAGCGATCGACCCTACCCGACACGAACTCGCGGAACTGCTCGCGCGAGAGCACCACCCACTCGCCCTCGAGGCTGGTCACCACCACGCGCTCACCGAGCTCGCGGTAGCGGAAGAACGCCGGGTAGCCGCGGGTGTCGAGCACCGGAGTCGTCATCGCGGTGGTCATCGGTCGGGCCCTCCGCGCTCGATGGTGAGGCCCAGCGCATGGTTGCCGAGCTCGAGCGCGATGCGTCGCAGACGTCGGGCCGCGCTCGCCGGGGCCGCTTCGGCGCGGAGCGACAGCTCGACCACGAAGGCGGTCTCGGTCTCGCTGCGCACGCTGGTCGCGACCGACGCGAAGGCCTGCAGCGCCTGATCGATCGCGCTGCCGGCGTAGAGCGTGCGATCGAAGCTCAGCCTCACGCCGCACCCCCGTCGTCGTCCGGCTTGGGCTTCTTCTTGTACTTGTCCTCCCACGACTGCGCGATGCCCAGCGGGTCGTCGAACGGCTCGTCGGTGAAGTCGAACGCCTCGAGTTCGTCGAGCGAGGGCGGCCCCATCGCGCCGCCGAAGGCCTGAAGGGTCACCGACTCGATGAGCGCCCGGTTCTGTCGCGTGATCTCGCGGCGACACGCGCCCGACAACAGCTCGTTGGCGAACTCGCCGACCAGCGCGCGCAGGGCCTCGGCGTCGGCGGCCTGCTTGGGCGTGAGCACCACGCACAGCCGCCGGTTCGCGTCGCGCTCGAGGAACACGTAGCAGCGCGCGATGAAGGCATACGCGGCGGCGTAGACCACATCGAGCGGGTACACGCCGTCGTCGACCCGCAGCGTGACGGCCGCGGTACCGAGCTCGGCGCCGAGTTGGGCTTCGACCTGATCGACCGGCAGGCCCCAGAGGGATTCGCTCATGCAGGACTCCGCCGGTAGCGTATCAGCCACTGATTGCCCGTGTCGGGCGCGATGTCGCGGCGCTCGAGCGCGACGAACTCGGTGTGGACGATGCGGGCCGCGGCCGCGCCCGCGTCGTCGTTGCGCAGGTGCTCCCAGGCGGCCGTGGCGGCCGCTGCACGGGCCTGCTGCGCCCCCGTGCGCGCGAGCCCGAAGGGCACGTCGTCGAAGATCCACAGCTCGCCGCCGGGCCGCAGCACCCGCGCGAGCTCGTCGATCACGCGGGTGGGATCGTCGAGATGGTTCCACGCGTGGGCGATCACCGCATGGTCGACGCTGGCCCCGGGCAGCTTCGCCAGCTCGTCCTCGGCGAGCCCGGCCCGCCCCTGCGCCCCCGGCACCCGCTCGTGCAGCCGCGCGAGCGCGTCGCGATCCGGCTCGATGCCGCACCAGCGGACCGCACCGCGGGCGATCGCGTCGCGCCACACGGCGGTGATGCGCCCGCTGCCGCAGCCGATCTCGAGCACGTCACCGCCGAGCTGGGCCAGGCGCGCGCGCAGCTCGGCCTCGGCGTCGGCCAGATCGAACGACAGCGCCGGCTCGAACAGCCCCGTGCAGTTGTGGCGGTGTCGACACGGAGCGCAGATCGGGCTGCGCACCAGCTTGACGAGGTCGCGGGCGAGGTCGTCGATGGCCGGCTTGCGCGAGGCGTCGAGATAGACCTGCCCATGCGCGTGTTTGACGGTCGCGATCGCGTCGTCGTCGAAGTCGCGGCTGTCGCAGCGATAGCGCGCGAGCCGGTCGCGGTGCCGCACGAACAGGTGCCGTGCGGGCTCCCATGGATCGAGGCTGCCACCGCCGGGTCCGTCCGGGTCGAGCAGCGGACAGTGATCGGCGTCGCCCGTCGGCGTGTAGACCTGCTCGAGCACCCACGAGAAGGAGTTGCTGCGCAGGCCTGCGCGTGGCGGCGCGAGCTCGGCGTGACCGTGGCGCCCGTGGTACTCGCGGAAGATCCCGGGGCAGCCGCCCCGGATCGCACACTCGTCGCAGTGCGGCGAGGGGTGCAGCTTGTTGCGATCGTCGACCGGCAGCAGGTCGGGCTCGCCGACCTCGACCATGGTCCAGTACCGATGCGTGCGCAGGTCGTCGTAGTCCGACTCGAAGCCCGGCAGCAGGCACAGCGGCACGCCGCCGTGGCGGGCGCGACCGGGGCCGAGGCGCTCGCGCGCGTACTGCAGCGCGTCGAGGATCGCCGCTGCGGTATCGCGCAGCCGCGGCACCACGATGTCGAGCAGGCGCATGGCGCCGCCCTTGGGCTCGCAGGCCGAGAACTTGAGCGTGACGTCGGGCCAGGCGGCCGCGGCATCGACCAGCCCACGCAGGTGCGCGAGGTTCTGCCGCGTGACCACGCAGTTGAGCGTGGGCGCGAGGCCCTGGCCCTGCAGGTTGGCGATGGCGGCGGTCGCCGCTGCGAACGAGCCGGCCCGCACGATGCGATCGTGGATCGCCGCCTCGCCCGCATGCAGCGACATGTACACGTAGCGCAGCCGCGAGCCCATCAGCCGCGCGAGCACCTCGGGATAGGCCAGCAGCAGGCCGTTGGTCACCAGGCCCAGATCCATGCCGAGGTGCGCGACCAGACCGGCCCAGCGGAACAGCTCCTCGCGGATGGTCGGCTCACCACCGGAGAGCACGACCATGGTGTGGCCGAGCGCGTGGGCGCGATGGATCTTGGCGGTGATCTCGTCGGCGTCGCCGTCGATGTGGCGCAGCTGCTGCGTGTGGCAGAAGGTGCAGTGCTCGTTGCAGGCGTAGCCGACCTTGACCAGGGCCTTCATCGCGGCCCCGCAGCCGCGGACGCGGGCCGTCGTAGCGTGACCAGGTCGGGCGCAGGCCCGAGCGCACGCGCCGGGGCCTGCAGACGGGCGCACGCGTCGAGCAGCTGCGCCGCGTGGGCGTTGGTGTCGACCTCGACCACCACGTGGGCCACGCGGCCGCGCGCATCGACGAGGTAGCTGGAGCGGCGGGGGCCGTGATCCCACGCGCGCCACGCCCGGGCGAGCGCGCCGTCGGGGTCGCTCGTCATCCGTGCGTCGGCGTCGTGCCGCCGGGCCCACGCCACCAGCACGTCGTCCGGCTGCGGCGCGACCACGACGACGGCGAGGCCGGCGGCGACCAACGCTTCGCGTCGGGCCACGGTGCTGCACAGCTGCGCGGTGCAGCCCGGCGAGCCCGCCTCGGGCACGAAGCACACCGCGGTCATCGGCGCCGACCAGCGCACGTCGGCCAGCGCCGGCGCGGGTTCGCCGAGCATGTCGAAGCGGGGATCGAGCACGACCGCGGTGTCGATCACCCGCGCGCCGGCGATCGGCTGGAACTCGTCGCCGCCGAGCCGCTCCGGGTACTCGCGCCACGGGCCCTCGCAGATGGGCTCGAAGCGGCAGCTCGCGCACTGCACGAAGCGACGCTTGCCACGGGCGACACGGTCGTCGCGGTAGTCGGGCACGACGTAGCCGTCGTAGACGATCTCGGTGGCGGGGATGTGGAGCTCGGCGACCGCCGACGCGTGGCCCTGCATCATGCAGAACGGCATCGCTTCGGCCATGCACGCCACACCGCCGGCGCGGCCGACCGCGAGCGCCTCGTGCACGAAGCCGGCGATCTCGGACATCCGCGGCACCACACCGTTGAAGTAGGTCGCGGCGTGGCCGGTCGGGTGCGGGAACGCCAGCTGGAACTGCGCGACGCCCAGCTCCACCAGCAGCTGCGCCAGCGCCGGCAGGTGGCGCGCGTTCTGCTTGGTGATGACGGTGTTGCACACCACCCGCTGCTGCAGCGCGACCAGGTGCTCGATCGCGCGGACGATCTGCGCGAACGATCCGGGTGCGCGCGTGAGGCCGTCGTGCAGCTTGGCCTCGTGGCCGTGGATCGACGGCGAGAACTCGTTGGCGCCCGCCGCGATGGTGCGCTCGCAGAACTCGCGGTAGGCGAACATGCGGCCGTTGGTCTGGATCTGGATGTTCTCGTATCCCAGCGCCCTCGCGGCCCGCACCAGCTGCAGGAAGTCGGGGCGGATCGAGACCTCGGCACCGGTGAAGACCACGTCGACGCACGTCGCCCGGCTGGCGCGCAGCTCGTCGATGCACGCCTGCGTCGAGCGGTCACCGGTGAAGAGGTGATCGCCGATGACACAGAACACGCAGTTGCTGTTGCAGGTCGTGCCCGTCTTGAGGTCGGCGCGGCGGCGGATGGCCATCTCCAGCGCACGATCGTAGGTCGAATCCCGCGGCCGCGCCATCGCCGAGGCGCCCCGTCCGCACGACGCCTTCGGCCTGTCGGGCTTGGGGTACACTCGTGATCCGCATGTTGCTGCGTCCGGACCTCCGCGAGTGGACCATCCGCGAGGCCGCCGCCGACGACGGCGCTCGCCTGGCGTGGATCCGCACCGCCAGCTGGCGCGATGCCTACCGCGACATCATTCCACCGCTCGCGCTCGAGCGCATCGCGGGCCGCGATGCGCAGCGCATGGCCCACGCCGTGCGCCACCGCGGCCGCGGCCACACCATCTGGCTCGCAGAAGATCGGCAGCACACCGCCTTCGGCTACGCATGGGCGGGCCCGCAGACCGATCGCGCGCTGCCTTTCCTCGGTGAGGTGTTCGAGCTGTACCTCCACCCCGCGTGGCAGCGCGCGCGGGCCGGCACCGCGCTCCTCACCCACACGATCTGGGCGCTGCTCGCCGCGCGCCTGCATCCGGTCGCGCTGTGGGTGCTCGCGGACAACCACCCGGCGAGGCGCTTCTACGAGGCGATGGGCGCCGTCGAGGTCGCACGACGTACCGTGGATGTCGGCGGTCGCCCGCTCGAGAAGATCGCGTACGGCTGGCACGAGCAGCTACCGCTGCCGAACCTGCGGCGATGACGGCGGAGCTGCGGCGAGGGCGAGCCCGCCCGCGCGTCAGCCCGACAACCCCGCCATGCGGAGCGCATCCTTCGTGCGCTTGCCGACCTCGGCGCGGGCGTCGGTGTAGATGTGATCCATGGTCTCGTCGAGCGGGCCATCGCCCTGCCACGCGGCGGTGAGCAGCTCGGTGGGCAGCTCGCGGCGCAGGATTCGGTAGACGTGGGCCGCCACGAAGAGGTCGTCCATGAGCCCGAGCGGGCCGAAGTCGGCCTCGGGCATGACGTCCTCGGGCACCACGAAGTAGGCCAGCACCGCGTTCACCATCGCGCGCGCGTCGCGGGACAGCGTCGGCGCGCAGAAGAGACGCGCATAGAACTCGAAGACGTCGGGCGCACGCATCACCGTGCGCTGTCGCGAGCCCTCGTAGGCATCGACGAACAGCCGCAACGAGGCCAGGAAATCCGGCGCTGCGAAGGCCACCTTCGCACGGTATCAGTCGCCGGACGGCGTGTCGCGGACCTCGGGCACCAGGGCCGCAAAGCCGTGCGCACGCACGAAGTTCACGGTGGCACCGCGGCAGCTCGGGTCATGCACACAGGTGCGACAGCGCAGCGACTTGACGTGGTCGTGGTCGTGCACGAAGCGCCGCGTGTAGCGGAAGATCTCGAGCCGCGACGCCCCCGCGCCGTCGAGGGCCGTCGACGCGAGCATGGCGGTGTCGAGCACCCGCGCCGGCGCCCGAGGGGCGATGCCGCTGCGGCAGTGCGGCACGCCCTCGAAGGTGATCGCACCGAAGCGAGCCACCAGCTCGCGCGCGCTCGTCAGCGGTGCGTCGCGGGTGGCGGCGTCGCTGGCCAGCTCGTAGTTCGGTTGCACGAGCGCCAGGCGTGACGGCCACGACGTCTGGGTCGCGAGCCACGCGGCGTGCTCGCGGTCGAACGGCGCCAACACCTCGAAGCTGCCGGCGATGGCCAGCACCGCCTCGGTCTGCGCGAGCTCTCGCGTGCGCACGCGGTCCAGCGATCTGCCGTCGATGCTCCCATCGGCGGCGAGCGCCGCGGCGAGGCCGGCCGTCGATCGCAGCTCGAGCTCGAGGGCGAGCGCGCGCGGGAGCGTCCGCGCGTGGCCGCGCGCGGCGGCGAGATCGGCGGCGACTATCCACGCCCGCGTCGCACCGCTGGCGGCGATGCGCGCCGCCAGGTCGAGGCCCGGCGGGGCCTCGGCGACCGCGGTATCGACCACCGGCAGCCGCCGCAGATGATCCGCCGCTGCCGCGCGGGCCCGGCTGCGCTCGGCGCTGGCCGGGTCGCCGCCGAAGCTCGGCGGCAGCGCGGCCTCCCAGTCGAGATCGAAGCGCACCACGTCGAAGCGCTGCGCCGCGAGGGCCTCGCGCGTGTCGTCGAGGTGATCGCACAGCCGCCGCACGTAGCAGTGGCGGCAGCGCGCGGGCTCGCGACACGGCAGCGGCGTGCCATCGGCCAGCAGTCGCTCGTACTCTTCGCGGCGGCCGCGGACCTCGTCGTTCAGCTTGTACGGATCTTGAATCAGCGACTCGAAGCCCTCGAGATGCTCGACCGGAAAGCGGTTGAGCCACAGGTGCACGTCGGGCTCCCGCGACATCGCGAAGGTCTCGCGCAGCGCGTCCTGGTGCGCCTCGAGATCGTAGAACAGGGTGGTCTCGCCCTCTCGCCACGCGCGTCCGAACGGGATCACCTGCAGCAAGTCGAACTCGCGCACGCCCATCGCCATGAAGGTCCGCAGCATCCGCGGCAGGTGGCGGACGTTGGCTCGGTTCACGCAAACGTCGATGTTCACGACCGGGCGCCCATCGGCGAGCGCGGCCCTCAAGCCCGCGATCTCCTCGTCGAAGGCCCCCTTCACGCCGACCAGCGCGTCGTGGATCTTGGCGTCGGGGCCGTGGATCGAGAACGTGATCTCACCCAGACCGGCATCGAGCGCCCGCCGCAAGAACTCGGGATACGCGAACATGCGACCGTTGGTGACGGTCTGCACCCGCGTGTAGCCGGCCGCGCGTCCCAGCCGGACGAAGTCGACGAAGTCGGGGTGGATGGTCGGCTCGCCGCCCGACAGGATGAGGCGCTCGGCACCCTTGCGGCGGCCATCGAGGATCTGCGCCTTGACCTCGTCGCGGGCCCGGATGCGCCCGTCGTGGGTGTCGCTGTCGAGGCAGAACACGCAGCGGTCGTTGCAGTCGAAGGTCAGCCGCACCCAGTTGCGCACCTGATGGGCCGCGTGCTCGTGTTGCTCGCGCTTCTGACCGAAGCCGACGCTCTCTTCACCCTCGGCCACCTTCACCACGGGTAGTCTACGCCGGGCGCGGCGTGCGGCGTCCTCGGAGCCGCAGTGCCCGGGAGCCCGACATCCCCGCCGGATTCCCGGACAGCGGCCGGGCCGGCGTCGCGCGAGCGCCGAGAATTCGCTTGGCACCGCGGTTGCTGAGCCCGTGGGGCCCCACTCGGCCCGCACGCCCTTCGAGCCGTGGGAACGGCAGTCGCCGCCGGGCGCCCGCGCGCGCCCCGAGCAAGACCCAATCGACACGATGCCGTCCGCCGCACTATCTTGGAACGCGATGTCGAACGACCCACGGCAGACCGATGTCGCGCTCGGCGTGGTCGAGCTGCGGCGCCGCGCACTGCTGCGCCTGGTCGATCGCTTCCGTCTCGCGAAGTGGGTGATGGCGCCGCTGCTCTTCAGCGTCGGCGGCTGGATCCTATATATCGACGGCGCACCGTGGCGCTGGGCCCTGGTCGCCGTGGCGGGCGGCATCTCGGCGGCGGTCGGCGTGCGCTTCGGCTTCGGCAACGCCAAGGGCATCGCCCGCTTCTGCGAGCGCGACTTCCGACCCTCGGAGGCGGTGCCGTTCGCGACCGTGCAGGTGTTGTTGCTCGCCGCCAGCGGCGGGCTCGCGAGCCCGCTGCTGCCGATCATGTTCGCCGGGGCCCACAACGCCGGCCTGTTCGGTGGGCCGGCGGCCTCGCGCAGCGTGTTCGTGGTGCACGTCGTCGGCCTCTGGACCCTGCTCGCGCTGCACCTGACGCACGTCGTCGAGCTGGTGCCGCACCCGCTGGTCGACACCCACTGGCCGGGCCCGACCTTTCTCACCTCGATCGCGGTGGGCATGACCGGCGCGCTGATCGGCGCCCACGTGATGGGCCTGCGGACGCGCGAGGCGGTCGACGAACAGCTGCGTCAGGCCGTGCTCGCGCGCGAGGCTGCGCTCGGCAACTACCGCGAGCGCGCCGACGAGCTGACCACGCTGTCGGCCGAGATCGCCCACGAACTCAAGAACCCGCTCGCGACCGTGAAGGGCCTCGCTGCGTTGCTCGGCCGAGATGCCGAGGGCAAGTCGGCCGAGCGCCTGCTCGTGCTGCGCCGCGAGGTCGACCGCATGCAGGGCATCCTCGACGAGTTCCTCAACTTCTCGCGGCCGCTGGCGCCGTTGACCGTGCGGCGCGTCGATCTCGGCAAGCTCGCACGCGAGGTCATCGATCTGCACGAGGGCATTGCCAGCGATCGCCGCGTCGCGATGGAGCTCGATGCGGATCTCGGCGTGGGTGCGGTCTGCGACCCGCGCAAGATCAAGCAGATCCTCGTGAACCTGCTGCAGAACGCGCTCGACGCGGCGGGCCCCGAGACCACCGTGGAGATCGTGGTGCGGCGCGTGGTCGACCTCGTGGAGATCCAGCTGCTCGACCGCGGTGCGGGCGTGCCCGCCGATCTGAGCGAGCGCGTGTTCGAGGCCGGCATGACCACCAAGCCCAACGGCAACGGGCTCGGCCTGCCGATGGCGCGGGCGTTGGCGCGCCAGCACGGCGGCGACCTGCGGCTGGCACCCCGCGGCGACGGCCACGGCTGCGCCGCGATCGTGCAGCTGCCGGTGCTCGGCCCCGCGCTGGCCAACGCCGACGCCGAGGCCTCGATCAGCGACGTGGCCCCGCCGCCCAAGCCCGCCGTCGAGCCACACGCGGCGCGCACGCGTGACGACGCCGCGGTGCCGCTCGCCGAGGGTGCGCTGGGGGCGATGACGTGAAGCCGCACGCGCTGGTCGTCGACGACGACGACGGCGTGCGCTTCACGCTCGCAGGCATCCTCGAGGAGGAGGGCGTGCTGGTCTCGCAGGCCGCCAGCGGCGAGGCTGCGCTCGCGCTGTTCGACGACCCCGCAACACCCGAGATCCACCTGGTCGTGACCGACATGCGCATGCCGGGCATGAGCGGGCTCGACCTGCTCACGGCTCTGCGGCAGCGCACGCGCGCGCCGAAGGTCGTGATGATCACCGCACACGGCAACGAGCGCCTGGCGGTGGAGGCGACCAAGGCGGGCGCCTACGACTACTTCCGCAAGCCCTTCGAGCTCGAGGAGCTGGTGGCGGTGGTCCGACGCGCGCTCGATGCCGTGCGGCTCGAGGTCGAGAACGAGCGCCTGCGCTCCACCCTCGAGCTCTCGCAGACGATGGTGTTCGTCTCCGATGCGATGGCGAAGCTGGCCGTGATGGTCCACCGCGTGGCCCCGCGCGACGTCACCGTGCTCATCCGCGGCGAGAGCGGCACCGGCAAGGAGCGCGTCGCCGAGGCCATCGTGCGGGCCTCGAGGCGCGCGGCCAGGCCGTTCGTGCGCTTCAACTGCGCCGCGCTGACCACCGAGCTCGCAGAGGCGGAGCTGTTCGGTCACAGCCGGGGAGCTTTCACCGGTGCGGTTCGCTCGCGCGCGGGGCTGTTCCGCGAGGCCGAGGGCGGCACCATCTTGCTCGACGAGGTCGGCGAGCTCGACCTCGCGACCCAGGCCAAGCTGCTGCGCGTGCTGCAGGAGCACGAGATCCGCCCGGTCGGTGAGGATCACGCGATCCCCATCGACGTGCGGGTCATCGCCGCGACCCACCGCGACCTCGCCAAGCGCGTCGAAGAGGGTGCCTTCCGCGAGGACCTCTTCTACCGCCTGCGCGTGGTCGAGATGCACGTGCCGCCGCTGCGCGAGCGCCCCGAGGACATCGCGCCGCTGGCACGCCACTTCCTGCGGCGCTTCGCCTCGAGGTTCGGGCTCGGCATCGTGCGCGAGCCGCCGGAGCTGATCGTGCGGCTGCAGGCGATGCCGTGGCCCGGCAACGTGCGCGAGCTCGAGAACGCGATCGAGAGCCTGGTCGCACTGTCGGACGGCGACGACTTCGACCTCAGCACGCTGGGCCCCTCGACGCCGTCATCCCGCGCCAGCGACGGTGGCGACGGTGGCCTGCGGGAGCGCGTCGATGCCTTCGAGCGGCAGCTGCTGCTCGACGCGCTCGCGGTCGCGTCGGGCAATCGCAGTGAAGCGGCCCGCGCGCTCGGCATCGGCCGCGCGACGCTCCACGACAAGCTGCGCAAGCACGGCATCGTCGACGGCGGCGCCTGACGGTCTGCCCGGCCCCGCCGGAGTTCCGGACGGACGATCCGGCGGACCGACAGGTCCGCTCGCCCGGTCCCGGCGGACGCCGCGATACCCCGCGCCGTCACACGCACTCGTTGCCGGCCGTGTGTGGCACGCAACGTGCTTCCTTGCGCCGGCAATGCTCGCGCACGCAGTCCCGGCCACCGCCCGCGCCCCCCGAGCCCGCCGCGCGAGTCCCCTGCGCGCCGCGACGCCGGCGGCCGCGATGGCGCGACCGGCTGCGCGCATGGAGGCGTACCTGCGGGGTGACGACCACGCCCTGAGCACGCTGTTCCGCGTGCTCGCGCCGCGGCTGCGCCGCTTCCTGCAGGCCCGCATCGACGATGCCGACATGGTCGAGGACGTCGTGCAGCAGACCTTCATCAAGGCCCACCTCGGCCGGCATGCGTTCCGGGCACGCGCCACCGACGGACGTCACAGCGACGACGCCATCGTCGCGTGGTTCCTCGCGATCGCGCGGAACACCGCGATCGATGGCCTGCGATCGGAGCGTCGCCACCAACGCGGACGCGTGCACGAGGGTGACGCGGGCGAGTCGTGCGTCGACGAGTGCGCCAGCGACATGCCCGACCCCGAGCAGCTCCACATCGACGCGCAGTCCGATTTCGCCGTGCGCGAGCGGGTCCGTGCCGCAGTCGGCCGCCTGCCACCCTCGCAGCGCGACGTCGTCCTGCTGCACAAGCTCGAGGGCCTGTCGATGCAACAGGTCGCACAGCGGCTCCACGTGATGCCGGGTGCCGCGCGGGTGCGTGCGCATCGGGCCTACCTCGCCCTGCACGCCCTGCTCCAGCCGACCGTGGCGGCCAACTCGCGCGCGCCCGCAGATTCGCCGTCCCGCGGTCACGACGCTGCCGCCTGACGCCGCGAGCATCGAGGGCCGCAGCGCGCGTTGGTCGGGGCCGTCGGGATCCGCTAGGATCCCGAGCGATGTTGGCGGAGGTCTGCACGCCAGGCCGCCGCCCACGAATCGGGACGACGGCATGATCGAAGGCTTGGCCATGGGCTTGGCGATCGCGACCGGCTGGGCGAGGAGCCTGCGCTGGCTGGCGACGATCAGCGAGCCCGACGCGATCGAGGTCGCCGCGGCGGTCGACGCCGACGCCGACGCCGACGCCGCAGCGAGGTCGCTCCCGAGCTCGGCCGACGTCGAGGCCGTCGCGCTGGTCGACGACACCGACGCGTTGTTCGTCCATCCCGAGCGCCCCGATGGACCGCGTGTCGAGACCCTCGCCGCACCGGCGTGGACCATCCACCGCGTGCGGCCGGGCGAGGGCCTAGGCTCGATCGCCGCGCGCTACGGCGTCGCGCTCGATCGCCTCATGCAGTGGAACCACCTCGACACCAACCGACCGCTGGGGCGCCGCAGGACGCTGCGCGTGTTCAGCGATCGTCGGCCACCGGCGGTGCATCAGGTCCGCACGACCGTGCGCATCGGTGAGAGCTGGGACGATCTCGCCGCGCGACTGCATGTCGACGAGCACGGGCTGCGGGTGCAGAACTGGCGCATGCGCGAGCCGGTCGCCGGCGAGGCGGTGATCGCTTGGGTCGATCCCCTGGATGCGCCGAGCTTCGTGGCCCCGAGCACGCCCGTCGCCCAGGAGCCGCTCGAGATCACCGCATCCGGTCAGAGCGTCGGCTTGCCCCAACGCGGCAAGCTCAGCGACGGAGTGCCGCTGCCCGAGCACCCGCTGTGGCTGCGCGGCAACCCCGATCATCTCTTCGGCAGCGCCCACACCATCAAGACGGTGCACCGCGCGTTCTCCATCTTGCGCGGCGAGAAGGGCTACACGCCCGCGCTGCTGATCGGTGCGATCAGCAAGCGCAGCGGCGGCCGCTTCGCCCCCCATCGCTCGCACCAGTCGGGTCGCGACATCGACATCCGGCTGCCGCTACGGCCCGGCACCGCCGTGACCCACGACCCCACCGCCGACGAGGTCGATTGGTACGCGACGTGGGTGCTCATCGAGTCGTTCGTCGCGACCGGTGAGATCGAGGCGGTGTTCCTCAACGAGGCCCATCACGAGCGGCTCTACCGTGCCGGCCGTGCGCTCGGTGTGGCACGCGAGGACGCGTTCGAGATCGTGCGCTGGCCCCGTTGGAAGGGCGCCGGCATCGTGCAGCACGCCGAGGGGCACAACGCACACCTGCACGTGCGGGTCCGCTGCGGCGCCTCGGAGCGCGCGTGCCTGTGATCGAGGCCCACGCGGCGCTGCGCGTGCTGGTGATCCATCCGCCGACGTCGGTCGCACGCGACTTCATCGACTACCCTTACTTCGCCGACCTCGGCGCGGTGCAGGCAGCGGCGGTGCTCGAGCCGCTTGCCGAGGTCACGCTGGTCGACGCGCTCGCACTACCCGGTGCTGGTCTGCGCTGGCGCGACGATGGCCGCGCGCAGCTCGGCGCCGACACCGAGCAGGTGCTGGCGGCGTGCGACCAACCGGCGGAGCTGGTCATCGTCGCACTCACGCCGTTTCATCGCCCGCCGCTGCGCGACGACCTCCTCGCCGAGACGCTCGTCGGCCTGCGTGCGCGACACCCCGACGCGACCCTCGTGCTCGCCGACCTGTACCAGTCGGGGCAGCACTACGTGCATGCCGACGGTGAGGCGATCCTCGACGCCTACCCGGAGGCCGACCTGCGGCTGTCGTTCGAGGCCGAGCTCGCGCTGCCGGAGCTGGTGACTGCGGTGGCGCAGGGCCAGCGCCCGCGCGGGGTGTGGCGCGGTCGTCGACCGCCGCAGCTCGACGCCTTGCCGGCACCCGCGTGGTCACGCATCGACCTCGCGGCGCGCGACGCCTGCATGGCGGCGATCGTCGCCGGCCTCGGGCGCGCCAGCTGGGCGTTCCCGCTGCACGGCCGCGCGCTGCCGTGGATCAGCTCGAGGGGTTGCCCGTTCGACTGCGCGCACTGCAGCAGCAACCCCGATCGCGTCGCCGCCGAACCGAAGACGCAGCGCCGTCGCAGCGCCGCCGGCATGCGCGAAGAGCTGGCCGCGCTGGCCCGCGCTGGCGCGACCGTCGTTCACGTGCTCGACGAGATGGTGAACGTGCACCCGCAGCACCTCGCGAGCTTGCTCGACGCCGCCGAGGCGGAGCAGCTCCGCCTCGAGTTTCCCAACGGCATGCGCGCCGATTGCCTCGCACCCGCCGACCTCGTACGTCTGCTCGGGCGCATCACCACGCTCAGCATCAGCGCCGAGAGCGGCTCACAGCGCGTGCTCGACGAGGTCGTGGGCAAGCGCCTCGACCGCGCGGAGATCGAGCGGGTCTGCGCCCACGCCCACCGCATCGGGTTGCCGACCCTCGTGCACTTCATCATCGGCATGCCGAACGAGAGCGCCGCCGAGATCAACGAGACCTTGGCGTTCGCGCTGTCGCTGTTCGACCGCTTCGACATCGAGCCGGCGGTGCAGTTCGCGACCCCGCTGCCTGGCACTCGCCTCGCGCGGGGGCAGTCGCTGCCGGTGATCGACGACTGGGGCCCACGCTTCCAGGCCGAACCCACGCCGCTACGCGGGGCGATCGACCACGCGCAGCTGCACGCCTTCAAGCACACCTTCGACGCCCGACTGGCCAGCAGCCGCGGGCCGCAGAAGCTGATCCTGAACGCGACCTACGTGTGCAACAACCACTGCACGTTCTGTGCGGTCGGCACGCGCACGCAGGTCGATGGCCACCCCACGCGGCAGCGCGAGATCCTCGCCAAGTACCGTCGCCAGGGCGTCGAGCTGCTCGACATCGACGGCGGTGAGCCGACCATGAACCCCGAGCTGGTGCCGCTGGTCCGCTACGCCCGCGCGATCGGCTACCGGCGCGTCAACGTCACCACCAACGGCCGGCTGTGCGCCTACCCGGACTTCGCAGGCAAGCTGCTCGAATCCGGCGTCACCTCGGTGTTGTTCTCGATCCACGGCGCCGACGCGCGCACCCACGCGGCCCAGGTCGGCGTCGCCGAGGCCTTCGATCAGAGCGTGGCGGGCATCCGCAACGCAGTCGCGCTGGCCGGCGGGACCGTCGAGCTGGGCATGAACACCACCGTCACCAAGGGCAACGCCGCGCAGCTGCCCGCGATCGCGGAGCTCGCCCTGGCGCTGGGGCTGCGCTGGCTCAACATCCAGTTCCTCACTCCGTTCGGCCGCGCGACCCGCATGGTCGCACCCGACACCGCCGAAGCGGCTGCCGTGGCCGCGCGCGTCATCGACGAGTTCGGCACGCGCATGAAGATCCAGGTCATCAACCTGCCGTTCTGTTTCATGCCTGGCTACGAGGCCCACCTCGCAGGTGATCTCGACAAGCGCGCGCGACAGATGGTGTTCGTGAACAACGACGACGTGAACCTCGCCGAGTACCTCGCGGCCCGACGGGTCCGCAAGCCGCAGTGCGCCGCCTGCCCGCAGGCGTGCTTCTGCGCCGGGTTCTACGAGCTCGACGACGTGCCCGAGCCGCCATGGATCGTGCGCGCCGAGGATCTCTCGCGACGCATCAGCTGAGCCGCGGCGCCGTTGCGGGCTGGGCCGCGCCCGCGAGCCCGGCGAGCGCCTCGCCGGCGAGCCGGTAGACCGTCCACTCGCGCAACGCGACGGCGCCGAGCGACTCGTAGAAGCCGATCGCGGGCGCGTTCCAGTCGAGCACGGCCCACTCGAAGCGTGCACAACCCCGCGCGACCGCCAGCTGCGCCAGGTGCTGCAGCAAGGCCCGTCCGATGCCGCGGCCGCGCGCCGCGGGCGTGACGTACAGATCCTCGAGGTACAGACCCGCACGTCCCCGCCAGGTCGAGTAGTTGTGGAAGAACAGCGCGAAGCCCTGCGGATCGCCACGCTCGTCCTGGGCGATCACGCACTCGAACGGCGGCCTCGGGGCCTCGAGCTGCGCGGCGAGGGTCGCGGCCGTGACCTCGACCGCCTCGGGTTCGCGTTCGTAGGTGGCGAGCTCGCGGATGAATCGCAGGATCAGCTCGGCGTCGGCGGAGGTCGCGGGGCGGATGCTCGGGGCCATCGACGCCATCATGCCGCAATCGATCGGCGATCCGCGCGGAGCCCATGGTCGCGTCGGCCGACCGCGGCGACGCGAGGCCGTCACGGCGCTGGCGAGCGCACGGCTCCCGCGGCGTCAGTCGCAGCCGATCGGTGCCGTGGAGATCACCAGGTCGTCGATCGAGCGCTCGAGCTCGGCTGGCGCCCCGCCCGGCCAGAGGTTCTGCACCGTCACGAGGTTGATGCCGTACTCGGCCCAGGTGCCGCGCCAGTCGAGCTGGTAGGCTGCGTTCTGCAGCTCGCCGTCGACCCAGAACTCGAACGCGCCGTCGCTCGCACCGGGGGTGTTGAGCGCCACGTGGGCCTCGACGCAGTGCCACTTGCCCGACTGCTTGCTCGAGAACAGCGGCGTCGCCCCAACGAGCCCCCCGAGCGCGCGCTGGCCGTCGGTGTCCTCGAAGCCGTTGCAGGCGACCGAGTCGCCGACCACACAGCTGATCGGCTCGGCCCACAGCACCACGTTGTCGGCGTCCGATCGCAGCCGAGCGATCATCGCCTGGTCCCACGCATCGCTCGCGAACGCGGTCGCGCTGGTGAGGTGGCCGGGTCCGACATCCGGCCAGCCTTCGTGCATCTTCACGCGCAGGCGCCAGTAGATGCTCTGGAAGTCGGTGTCGGTCGAGGCCTGCGGCAGCTCGCCGTACACGATCGGGTTGCGGCCGAATGCTGCGCTCAGGTAGCCGGCACCTTCGAGACCCTCGCGATACGTCGCCGTCATCGCGTGGGTGCCCGAGGCCGCGCCGCCCTCCGACAGCACGAATGCACCCTCGCCGTCCTGATACTCGAAGAACGTGGTCGCGAGGTTGTCGATGCGCTCGAAGTCCTCGCACAGCACCCAACCGTCGGGCAGCGGATCGGGACAACCCGCGAACTCACCTGGCTCGTACGGAGGCTTGCTCGCGCCGGTGGTGCCGCCGCTGCCGTCGTCGTCGCCGCCCGTCTCGGCGCCGGGGTCATCGCCACCCGTCGGCGCGCCGGAGGTGTCGTCCTCCGACGAGCTTTCGACGCCGCTCTCGCTCGACCCCGCAGCGGTCGGCGGGCCCACGAGATCGAAGGCCGGCGAGCTGCACGCTGCGAGTCCGAGCGCGAGTGCGACCAGGACCAGGTGCGAGGATCCAATTCGGTTCATTGCAAGTAAGTGAGAGGGTTACGACCAGGATAGCAGGCGGGCCCGGGGGCGTGCCAATCCACCGCGCGTGCGCGACGACGAGGGCTTTCGACACGACGAAATTGTCGCGGTCGGTCGCCGTCGGCGCGCGACCGACTGACGCAGTGTTCAGCGCGCGACCGCACTGCACCGCTGCGCCCATCGCGAGCGGCGTGGATCAGTCGCTGGGTGCCGGATCGCCCTCGCGCAGCAGCGTTTCGACCATGCCCGACATCTCGGCGTATGCCTCGCGACAGCGGGCGTGCTCGGGCCCACCGCCAGGATGAAGCTCGGGGCCGGGATGCACCCAGCGAACGACACCGCTGCGATCGAGCAGGAATGTTGCGCTCGTCGCAGCGCGGGGCGCGGTGAGCCACCAGCGATCCACCGTGCGCCAGTCGTCGTCGAGCCCGATCGCAAACTCGAGTCCCCATGCGCGCGCGACGTCCGCGACGTGAACGGCATCGACGCGCGAGGTGTGGTCATCGGCGGCGCGCGGCGACGGCCGCGGCTTGGGATGATGGATCCCGATCACCGTCAGGCCGCGATCCCGATACGTGCGGTCGAGCATCGCGAAGCCCGGCGCACTCGCACGGCAGTAGGGACACGTGTCGGTCCAGAACCGAACCAGCACCACGCGACCCCGCAGCGATGCGAGGCTCGGTCCGTCGCGCGTGGGTTGGCCGTCGACGATCCAACCAGAGACCTCGAACTCCGGCGCGATGGTGCCAACGAGATCGCTCTCGGCGTCATGCGGATCGATGTGGGATCGCGCGGGCTCGACCACCGCATCGCTGGACTCGGGCGCGATGCCGCACGCGGGAGACGACGCGATCATCCACGCCGCCCACGACGCCACACAGGCTGCGCCGGGCGCGGTCGCACAAAGCTTCACGGGCACGTCGAGGCATGATAACGCTGTTCCAAGCATGCCGACGGCCCCGAACATCCCCGGCCTCGACGACGAGGTGAACGCCAGCGAGGCGTGGTTTCGAAGTCAGCTGCGAACCCTCGTCGAGCTGCCCTCGGTCAGCCCGGGCGCCACCGGCGACCGCGACATCCGGGCCAGCGCGATTGCGGCGCGGGAGCTGCTTTCGGCGTGCGGCGCCGAGGCAGAGCTGGTCGAGACCCGCGGCACCCCCACGGTGATCGGCCGCCTGCGCCACCCGCAGGCCCGCGCACGCATCGTCGTCTACAACCACCTCGACGTGCAGCCCGCCGAGGCCGCCGCCTGGCAGCAGCCCAATCCGTTCCGCTTCGAGGTCCAAGACCACCCGGCGCGCACGTTCCTGTACCGCGGCCGCGGGGCCACCGATGACAAGGGCCCGGCGCTGTGCGGCCTGCGCGGAGCCAAGCTCGCGATCGATCACGGCGCGCCGATCGACGTCACGTTCGTGTGGGAGACGGAGGAGGAGATCGGTAGCCCGCACTTCGGCGACGCGCTCGCAGCGCGGCGGGTTCAGCTCGACTGCGATGCGGTGATCGTCTCCGACACGATCTGGCCCACCGACCAACAGCCCGCCGTGTCGACCGGCCTGCGCGGCTCGCTGTACGCGAGCCTCAAGCTACGAACCGCCGGCAAGGAGGTCCACTCCGGCCTCGCCGGCGGGGTCGCGCGCAATCCAATCCGCGAGCTGTGTGCGCTGGCCACCGCGATCGATCAGGCGGACTTCTGGCACGCCGGTGCCGCGGCGCCCGACGAGGACGAGATCGCGGGGTTCCTGAAGTCGGGCTTCGACCCCGACTACTTCATGCACGCCCACGACCTGCACCACGTGACCACGCAGGTGCCGCTCGAGATGATGCTGAAGATCTGGACGCGACCGACCTTCGAGATCCACGGCCTCGCGGGCGGCTATCAGGGCCGCGGTGTGAAGACCATCGTGCCCGACGCGGCCGAGCTGAAGATCAGCTTCCGCTTGGTCCCCGACCAGGATCCCCGCCACATCGGCGAGGCGCTCACCGCCTTCGTGCGGGTGTTCAACCCCGATGTCACCGTCGAGCTGAGCGGGTGGCTGGTGCCGTACCGCGCCGACACCGGTGGCAAGGTCCACCGCGCGATCGTGTCGGCGCTGCACGCCAGCACCGGCTGCCAGCCGGTGACGGTGCGCGAGGGCGGCTCGATCGGCGCGGTGCCGATGATGGCGCGCGAGCTCGGCGTGCCGGTCCACTTCCTGCCGCTGTCGCTGCCCGACCACGGCTACCACGCGCCCAACGAGTACTTCGACTGGCGGCAGGCCCGAGTCGGTATCGCGTCGTTCGCCCGCGCGCTCACGACCATCGCCAGCGACCCCTAGCGCTGCAGCAGGCGCTGGCCGCGGGCGATCCACGACTGCGGCAGCGCTGGGAACAGTCGCTTCACCGCGTCGGTGAGGTGCGCCTCGCGGGTGACCAGCACGCGCGATCGGTTGTGTCGCATGGCGTCGAGGATGATCGCCGCGCAGCGCTCGGGCGGCATCGTGTGGCGCTCGAAGAAGCGCACCAGCTTGGGCCGCAGTGCCTCGGAGCGCGCATCGTAGCGACCATCACGCACGATGTTGGTGCAGATGCCACCGGGGTGGACGCTCAGCACCTTGACCGGGCCTCCCGCGAGCTCGGCGGCGATCGACTCGGAGAACCCGCGGACCGCGAACTTCGTGGCGCAGTAGGCCGACTGCGAGGGCACGCCGATGAGCCCGAACATGCTCGACAGGTTCACGAGGTAGGCGTCGTCGCTGCGCAGCAGTGCCGGCAGGAAGAACTTGCAGCCGTACACCACGCCCCAGAAGTTGATGCCGACCAGCCACTCGAAGTCGTCCATCGAGTGATCGAGCAGGTCCGACGACACCGACACGCCGGCGTTGTTGATCACGATGTCGACGCGATCGTGGTGGGCGAGCACCTCCGCGGGCAGCGCGGACATCCGTGCGCGATCGGACACGTCGGCGACGTGCACCGAGACCCGACCGCCGTCGGCGAGCTCGCGCTCGACCTCGCGCAGGCGCGCCTCGTCGACATCGACCAAGGCAATCCCAGCGCCCTGGTCGAACAGCGCCCGCGCGAGCGCGCGGCCGATGCCACTGCCCGCACCCGTGATGACGGCGACCCGATCGCGGAAGCTCTTCATGGCGATCGCTATCCCGCGACGTGCGTCCGCACGCAATCGAAAGCTGTCGATCGCGCCGGGGCTCAGCGAAACCGCAGGTTGGACAGCGCGGTCCAGCCCCACTCGCGGCCATCGAAGCCCCGCACGAGGCCGTAGCCCTCGGCCCAGTCGAGTACGAGCAGATCGGTGCCCATGGGGATGAGCTGCGGCTCGAGCCAGCGAAACTTGGGCGGTCCGGTGCGGACCCATGCGTCGCCGACGACGACGCTCGCGGCGTAGCCCCCGGGTGGACGCGCGGGCGGCTGCAGCGGGAACAACTCCATCGGCGCGAGCACGCCGCGCATCAGCGCGAGCGCGGCCTCGGCAGGCACGTGCACCGGCATCGCGTCGCGGCCGCGCACGAACTCCCGCCAGGGGCCGGCCGCCGGTCGCTCGCCGCGGGTGTCGGCGCCGTCGTGGGCATTGGCGAGCACGGCACGCTCGTAGGCGTGGGCCGCCTCGGTGCCGGTCTCGTGGGTATCCGCGGGGGCCGGGCCGCCGGCGTGCATCGCGATGAGATCGAGGTACCCACGCGTCACGCCGCACGCGCTGCCGTGATCGGGGCCGATCACCACGAAGCCGAGCGACGACAGCGCGCGCTTGAGCATCGCGTTGCGCTCGTAGCGGGCCAGCTTCACCGCCGGCGGCGCGACGGCGCCGTCGTGACTCGCGGTCGCCGGTGGCGGACCACGCCACACGATGCGCGCGTTCGGGGCCGCGCGAAGCACCTGCTCGACCAGTGTCGGGATGCTGCGCTGCTCCGCGCCGGACAGGCCGAGATTGCCACCGAGCCCGATCTCGACCAGCACGGTCGCGGGCGACAACGCATCGGCCACCGGCGGCCCCTCGGGGAACGCGTCGAGCTGGCGCCACAGCTCGCCGAAGTCGCCGTCGTACAGACCATCGGTACGCCGCAACCAGTTGCGGGGTCGCGAGCTGGTCCGGTACTTCACGACGATCTGCTCGGCCGCGAAGCCGCCGTCCTCGACGAGGTGGCGGCGCAACGCGGGACCGAACACGTACTCGTTGCTGTCGCCGAACGCGACGACGTTGGGTCGGCGATTGTCGAACGCCACCATCAGCACGAGCTTAGCGAGCGAAACGAAGCGGCGCGACCAGGCGCGCGACGGCCAAAGGATCACTTCGCGGCGCTGCAGGGGCGCTTTCGCCTGAAGGCGCGCGAATCAGGCTTCGACCGCTGGGCTGGTTCAGTCGCCACCGCTGGGCGCGAGCACGATGTCGGTCATGAACGACGGCATCGGATCGCGGCGCGGTGCGGCGGTGACCGAGCCCGCGCTGGTCGGCTCCTCGCCGAGGTCGACGTGCTGCGTCGGACCGCGGGGCCGCGGGCCATGGCGCCCGACCAGCTCGACACCCGCCACGTCGGGGGCGTCGATCACCTCGTCGGGCTCGAAGGTCGGCGGCGGCGGTGGGGTCGTCGCGACCATCGGCTGCAGGTCGGGATCGACCGTCTCCCCGCGCCCACGGATCCCGCCGCAGCCGGCCAACAGGGTCAGCGAGGAGGTCACGAGCAGCGCCCAGCGGGCCCTGGCAGCAACGGCGGACATCGAGGACATCATGGGTCTGCACGTACGACGCGTGCAAGAGTTCCTGCGCAACGACCCACGCAAGGGTGCCCGCGAGCGCGCCCCAAGGCCTGCTAGAGTGCGCGGCCGTGGGTACCGACCACCACGACGATCGGGCGGCGCGGCGCGGCGCAGATGCCGATCGCATGCGCCCCGAGCTGGTGCTCGCGATCGATCTCGGGACCTCGGGACCGAAGGTCGCATTGGTCTCGACCGAAGGCGACGTGCTCGCGTGCACCTCGGCACCAACCACGCTCCACGTGCTTCCCGGCGGCGGCGCCGAGCAGGATCCCCACGAGTGGTGGTCGGCGATCGTCACCGCGACGCAGGCGCTGTGGCGCGAGGGGCATGATGCCAAGCACGTGATTGCGGTCTGCGTGACGGCG
Source organism: Deltaproteobacteria bacterium (assembly GCA_016709225.1). NCBI lineage: Bacteria > Pseudomonadati > Myxococcota > Myxococcia > Deltaproteobacteria bacterium. Next base: position 895,064 of record JADJEE010000012.1, read on the forward strand.
CAGTGGGCCGGCTGTGTGCCGGTCGATCGCGACGGCGTACCGCTGCACCGCGCGATCACCTGGATGGACACCCGCGGCGCGAAGTACATGGCCGCGCGCGTCGGCGGCGTGCTGCGCTTGCAGGGCTACGGCGCCGGCAAGCTCGCGCGTTGGGTGCAGAAGACCGGCGGCATCCCCTCGCTGGCGGGCAAGGAGCCGGTCGCCCACATCGAGTGGCTGCGACACGAGCGGCCCCGCGTGCACCGTGACGCGCACCTGTTTCTCGAGCCCAAGGACTGGCTGAACCACCGCCTGTGCGGTCGCTTCTGCGCCACGTACGACTCCATCGCGCTGCACTGGGTCACCGACAACCGCGACATCGACCACATCGGCTACGACGAGAAGCTGCTCGCGATGGCCGGCATCGCACGACGGCAGCTGCCCGAGCTGGTGCCCGCGACCGCGGCGATCGGCATGGTGACGCCGGCCGCGGCCGCGGAGCTCGGGCTCGGCAGCGACGTCCGCGTGTTCGGTGGCACGCCCGACGTGCAGTCCGCCGCGATCGGATCGGGCGCGGCGCGGGACTTCGAGCCCCACCTCTACATCGGCACCTCTTCGTGGCTGTCGTGCCACGTGCCGTTCAAGAAGACCGACCTGCTGCGCAACGTGGCGGCGCTGCCCTCGGCGCTCCCGGGCCGCTACTTCGCCGCCAACTCGCAGGAGACCGCGGGCGCCTGCGTGAACTGGCTGCGCGACCACGTCATCTGGCCCGACGACGCCGCCGCCCCCGGTGCACCACCGGCCGATGCGCTCGCCCGCATCGATGCGCTGGCCGCCACGGTCGCCCCCGGCAGCGAGGGTGTCGCGTTCGCGCCGTGGTTGTTCGGCGAGCGCTGCCCCGCCGCCGACCCCGACGTGCGCGGCGCCTTCACCGGCCTGTCGCTGCGCAGCTCGCGGGCCCACCTCGCACGTGCCGTGCTCGAGGGCGTGGCCCTCAACACGCGATGGCTGCTCGAGGCGGTCGAGCACTTCGTCGGCCGACGGCTCGACGCGATCCGCATGATCGGCGGTGGTGCCAGCTCGGCGCTGTGGTGCCAGATCCACGCCGATGTGCTCGATCGCGAGGTCCTGCAGGTCGAGGACCCCGTGCGATGCAACGCACGCGGGGCCGCGTTCGTGGCCCTGCTCGGGCTCGGACGCCTGCACGTCGACGACATCGCCGCCAAGGTACCGGTGGCCGCGCGCTACCGTCCGCAGGCCGCCCACCGAGCGGTCTACCAGGGCGCGTTCGCGGCCCAGCGCGAGCTGTGGAAGCAGCACCGCGATGCGTTACGCTCGCGCGCGCCGGCATGAGCACACCGTCACGACTGCGAGACCACCGCGCGATCGCACCGCTTCGTCGCTTCGGCGAGCGCGCGCTCGACGAGCTGTTCCAACGCGCGAAGCGCCTGCCGATCCTCCGCGACCGCATCGCCGCCGAGTACGACAAGTTGCTGGGCGACATCCGCCGCGCGGCCAAGCCCTACGGCGACCTGCCGCGCAACCTCACCCTGCCCGCCACGGGTCGCCCGCGCGCGGAGGTGCTGGCCGACATGCAGGCGCTCGCGCAGCGCGAGCGCGAGCGCTGGCACGACGGCTTCGTCTCGGGCGCGGTCTACCACGGTGACGACGAGCACGTCGCGTTCCTCTCGCAGGTCTACGCCGAGTTCTCGCAGACCAACCCGCTGCACGCCGACGTGTGGCCCTCGGTCGTGAAGTACGAGGCCGAGATCATCGCGATGACGGCGGACCTGCTCGGTGCCGACACGGTGGAGGCGCGCGGACCCTGGCCGGGGCCGGTGGCCGGCGTGGTCTCGAGCGGCGGCACCGAGAGCATCATGCTGGCGATGAAGACCTACCGCGACTGGGCGCGGGCCGAGCGTGGCATCCGTGCGCCCGAGGTCGTCGCGCCCAGCACCGCCCACGTCGCCTTCGACAAGGCCGCGCAGAGCTTCGGCATCGAGCTGGTGCGCGTCCCGGTCGGGCCGGACTTCCGCGCCGACGTCGAGGCCACCCGTCGCGCGATCGGTCGCAACACGATCTGCGTGGTCGGATCGGCGCCGGCATTCCCCCACGGCACCATCGATCCGATCGAGGCGCTGTCCGAGCTCGCGCGCGCCCGCGGCATCGGCTTCCACACCGACGCTTGCCTGGGCGGCTTCGTGCTGCCGTTCGCGCGCGAGATGGGCTGGCCGGTGCCGCGCTTCGACTTCTCACTACCCGGCGTCTCGTCGATCTCGGCCGACACCCACAAGTACGGCTACGCGGCCAAGGGCACCTCGGTGGTGCTCTATCGCTCGGCGGCGCTGCGCCGGTACCAATACTTCACCGCGACCGACTGGCCCGGCGGCATGTACCTCTCGCCGACCTTCGCGGGCAGTCGCCCCGGCGCGCTGTCGGCCGCCTGTTGGGCTGCGATGATGGCCACCGGCCACGAGGGCTACCGCGACGCGACCCAGGCGGTGCTCGAGTGCGCCCGCGAGATCCGCGAGGGCATCGCCGCGATCCCCGGCCTGCGCGTGCTGGGCGATCCGCTGTTCGTGATCGCGTTTGCGTCGGACGAGCTCGACATCTATCGCGTGCTCGATGCGATGACGAAGAAGCACTGGAACCTGAACGGACTGCACAAGCCGCCGGCGGTGCACCTGTGCGTGACGCTGCGCCACACCCAGCCGGGGGTCGCGGCGCGCTTCCTCGCCGACCTGGCCCAGGCGGCGGCCGAGGTCCGCGCCAACCCGCAGGCCAAGGGCGGCATGGCGCCGATCTACGGCCTCGCGGGCACGCTGCCGGTGCGCAGCGCCGTCGGCGACATGATGCGCGCGTATCTCGACGTGCTCTACGAGGCCTAGCGCAGCCCGCGTGGCACTCCGCGGCGCGAGCACACCGGCCTCGGCCCCGATCGCGGCGCCGCTCGGAGCTCGCAATGTGGCCGATCGCTCACGGCGGTGCGACGGCCAGCGCGGTGAGTAGCACCGCGACCAGCATCGCCTTGCGCATGACCCTGCGGGCCTGCCCGCGCACACGCTCGAGCTGGGCGGCGTCGGTGATCGGCGTGGGTCCGTCGTCCATGTCACGCGAACCGCGTGACGCGAGTGCGACTCATGTGTGGTCGCGGGCCTGGATGACGGCGCTGGCCGCCGCGATGAACGGCAAGAACAGCCCCAGGCGCCAGCCGCGACCGACACCCAACAGCACCAGCGCGACCGCAGCGGTGCCCGCCATCGCGAACAACACCACGCCTGCGCGCATGCGCATGCGTCGCTGACGGGGCCCGATGTTCGGGGTGCAGGCGGTCGCGTCCATGGTTTCGAGAAGAAGCTAGCACCCGATCGCGATCGTGCCCGCACCCTGGCGAAACTAGTACCTCGACACAGCGATAGTGACGGGCCATGACACCGCCCTGACCGCGCCTCGCTGCGTTGCCGCACCTTGAAATACGCCCGGGCCGACGACCCGATCCGGGTCGTGCGTACCGCACCGACGACGCAGATCGAGGGGCCCACCGCCGGTACGTCACCGGTACGCTTGCGTCGTCGCCGCTGGCACGGCCCGTGCGATGTGCAGGGCTGCATGCCCCGTCGCGCCTCGCTCGCGTGTGCCGCCCTCCTCCTCGCCACGACCCCGATCCTGCACGCCGCCGGCCCTCGTGCGGCGCGCTCGCACACCACCGCGGAGGCCACCGCCCAGCCCGGATCGACGACGGCGGCCGAGCGCGCCGCGGTGGTCGGCGATACCACCATCGACGTCGGCAGCGGTCAGTCGATCACGATCAGCCCCGAGGGCTCGATCCGCCTGGGCAACGAGACCTTGGTCGGCACGATCGGGCTGGAGCCGCAGGCGACGCAGTACAGCTATCGCCTCTCCCGCGATGCGATCACGGTGGCGGTCGGCGTCCGCATCCCGCACCTCGGCCTTCAGCCCGACCGCGTGGTGCTGGCCCACATCGACCTGCTGCACGACCGACTGGTGTGGAGCGCGGAGGTGAGCGCCGACGTCACCTCGCGGGCCTGGGGCGAGTGGGCCGTGATCTTCCACGGTCGTGCGGCGCTGGTGCAGCTACCCGATGCCCTGGTCGCGGTCGACATGCGCACCGGCACGCAGCTGTGGTCGTTCGCGTCCGTCGACCCCGCCTTCGAGGAGCACTACACCGGCAGCTTGGCGGTCGAGCACGGCGCATTCACGGCCGTGCGCACGCGCGTGGATGGTCGCGACGTGTTGCTCGACGCCAAGCTCGCGGCCACCGGTCGTGAGGCGCAGCTGCGGCTCGACGTCGACACCGGCCGGCGGCTCGATGCTGCGACCGCCGAGCACGCCCGCGCACCGCGGGGCCTGTTCGAATTCTCGGCACGCGTGCGACCGCCGGCCGACGACGACCAACCGGCACCGCCACCGCCACCGCCCAAGGGCTATCGCGGGGTCACCGTCGGCCCCACCGCGCTGTTGTGGAACGAGCGCACCGGCCACGGCATCGTCGTCAATCCACTCGCGAGCGCGACGGCGGAGATCCTCGCGGCCGCCCGGGCGCAGCGCTTCACCGCCGCCGACGGCACACTCGCGCCGATCGACTGGACGCTGGTGATCGACACCGCCACGCTCGCCACCGAGATGGTCGTCGGCAAGGTCACGCCACCCAAGAAGCGCCCGAAGGCGCCGAGCATCGTGTTCGACTACGACCACGCGCTCGACGAGTCCGGCGAGGTCATCGCGGTCGATGCCATCGCCGCAGTGCTCGACGCCAGCGCGGTGGGCGGGCGCGTCGACCTGCGCGATCTGGTCGACGGCGTGCGCGTCGACCAGGACGTCTACGGCTCGATCATGCTGGTGTGGGGCCCGATCGGGTTCCACGACGACACCCACCGTTGGCCGGCCAGCCACGTCATGCGTCCGTGATAGAACCCGAGCATGGCGCTGCAGCTCTCCCTCGAAGGCAAGGTCGCAATCGTCACCGGCGGTGGTCGTGGCATCGGCAAGGACATCACCGAGCGCCTGGTCCAGGCCGGAGCCGACGTCGCGATCGCCAGCCGCAAGCTCGAGGCGCTCGAGGCGTGCGCGAAGGAGCTGGCGCACCACGGTCGACGCGTGCTGCCGGTCGAGTGCCACGTGGGCAAGCCCGAGGATCTCGAGCGGCTGGCGGCCACCGTCGAGGCCGAGCTGGGACCGGTCGACATCCTCGTGAACAACAGCGCGACCAACATCGGCCAGGGCCCCTCGCTCGAGACCTCGACCGCGATGCTCGACAAGATGATCGACGTCAACGTCAAGGCCACGTTCACGTTGGTGCACCGCCTCGTGCCGGGGATGATCGCGCGTGGGCGCGGCTCGATCATCAACATCGCCTCGATCTCGGGCCTGCGTCCGCAGGCCGGCGGCCTCTTGTACAGCTACACCAAGGCCGGGCTCATCATGCTCACGCGCAGCTGGGCCCGCGAGTTCGGCCCCCATGGCGTGCGCGTGAACGCGATCGCCCCGGGCCTGATCCAGACCGACCTGAGCGCGTACTACTGGAAGGACCCCGCGCGCATGGCCGAGCTGGTCGGCGACCAGCCGATCCGCCGCATCGGGCAGCCTCGCGACATCGGCTTCGCGGCCGCCTATCTCGCCAGCGATGAGAGCTCGTTCCTCACCGGACAGGTGCTGGTCATCGACGGCGGCGCGCTGGCCTAGTACCTCGACACAGCGATTGTGACGGGCCATAACACCGCCCTGACCGCGCCTCGCTGCGTTGCCGCACCTTGAAATATGCCCGGTATTCCGGCGGCACGGCGCCTTGCGGAGTCGCGGCCATGACGGCGTTCTGACCCATCACAATCGCTGTGTCGAGGTACTAGCAGCCGCTCGCGCCGGCGGTCCCGACCTGTAAGCCCGCACCCCGCGTCGCGCGTTGCAGGGTCACCGATGCGTCGCCTGAGCCTTGCCTTGTCCCTGTGCGCCTCACTGCTGGCCGGATGCCAGGGTGCGCCCCCGAATCGAGCCACCACCGTCACGCCCGGGGCGAGCACGCCGAGCGCCACTGCGCCGGCACTGGTCGAGCTCGCGATCGACCTCGACCGCGACGCGATGCCGGCCGACACCCGCACCCGCGTGATCGCCCGCCTGCGGGTCGACGCGGCCGAGCTCGCCCAGCAGCAGCGACCGCCCATCAACCTCGCGGTCGTGATCGACACCTCGGGCTCGATGGTCGGCGACGCGATCGCCCAGGCCCGCGCCGCCGCGGGTGCACTCCTCGACGGGCTCCAGGAAGGTGATCGCATCGCCGTCATCACGTTCGATACCCACGCCGCGGTGCTGGTCGCCCCCACCCTCGTCGCCCGCGACACCCTGGCACCGGTGCGCGAGCGCATCGGGGCGATGGAGGCCCGCGGCACCACCGACCTCGCCGGCGGTCTCGCGCTTGCGCTGCAACAGCTGACGAGCGCGCCGCTGCCCGGCGGTGTGCAGCGCATCGTGCTGCTCGGCGATGGCGTACCCAACGACGCGGCCCCGATCCCGCAGTACATCGCGCAAGCCAGCGCGTCGGGGATCTCGATCTCGGCGCTCGGCTTCGGCCTCGAGTACGACGAGACCGTGCTCGGCCAGCTCGCGCAGGGCACCGGCGGCCGCTTCCATCGCATCGCGCAGGGCGAGTCGATCGAGACCGCGTTCCGCGACGAGGTGTTCCGCATCGAGCGCGTCGTCGCCAGCGGCGTCGTGCTCACGATGCAGCCGGGCCCCGGCGTGAGCATCGAACGCGTGCTCGGCCACGCGACCGCGCCCGACCAGAACCGTGCCCACGCGGTCCGACTCGCCGACCTCGCCGAACACCAGCGCCAAGATGTCTATGTCGAGCTGATGGTCGAAGGCCACCGCGACGGCGCGAACATCGAGCTCCTCGATGCCACCGTCGCCTATCAGGACCGCACGGCGAATGCCGGGATGCTCTCGCAGCGCACGTTCATCGGCGGCAAGGCCACGAGCAGCGACGACGTTCCACGCGACCTCGAGGTCGAGCGCGGCGCCGCGACGGCCCGCGCGGCCGCGGCGACCGTCGACGCGATCGCTCGCTCGCGGGCCGGCGACTTCGCCGGCGCCGACGAGCTGCTCGAGGTGGCCGAGGTCGCCGCGCGGGCGATCGCGAAGGCGGCCGACGACGCCGCACTCGCCAAGGACGCCGACGAACTCGCGAAGCTGCGCAAGAGCCTCGCCGCGGAGCGCAAGCGCTACGAGAAGGCGATGGCCGAGGCGGAACGGGCCGCCCGCAGGGAGCAGCAGGACGCGAGCAAGGGCGGCCAGCCGCTACGCCCGATGCCGATGCCCGCGCCGCACGCCTCGATGCCGGCGGCCGAGCTCGACAGCATCAAGGCCAAGCACTCACGCGCGGTGGAGACGCTGCAGCCGCAGGACTGAAGCGTCGCCGCGAACTCGGGCCTACGGCCACGTCTCGACCGCGCCGTACTCGAGCAGCGCGTCGGCGCCGGCCTGGGCCTGCAGCGCGATCCAGCTCGGCATGCGCACGACGTGCTCGACGCGCAGCTCGTCGATGCGACCGTCGAACCAGCGGCTGGGTACGTCGCTGTCGCCGATGAGCAGCTCGACACCGTCGTCCATCACCGGCCCGCCCAGCGGCGATCCGCTGTCGAGCGCCACCGGCTGCTCCACGCCGTCGATGTAGAGGCGCGGCGGCGCATCGCCCAGCGCGTCGTAGGTCGCGGCCACGTGATGCCACTGCTCGAGCGTCAAGCTCATGGGTGGCGTGCCCCAGATCTGCTGCGCCGTCGCGAAGCCGTGGCGGAACCGCAGCTCACCGCCGCTGTTGCCATCGACGTAGAACATCCAACCCCCGTTGCCGCCGCCGCTCTTGTCGGCGATGCGCCCGCGCAAGGTGCCGCCCCACGAGGTCGCGGCGATCCACGCCGACAGGGTGCAGCCACCGAAGCAGACGTTGTCGAGCGTCTCGTCGCCGGCGACGGTGATGCGTCCATCGGTGCCGGTGAAGGCCTGAGCCTCGCCGAGCATGCCCGCCGCGGGCGCGACCTCGCCGCTTGCGACACCGAGATGACCGCCCTGCGTGGCGTCGTCGAGCGCAGCGTCGAGGTGCCACACGCCGGCGTGATCGGCCCACACCGTCGCGGGATCCTGGGCGTCGGCCGCGGTGGCATCGCCCCAGTACAGCCACGCCGTGGTGCCGTCGGGCGGCAGCTCCGGCACGCGCACCCACAGCAGCGCGCCTTCCTCGGGGGACCACCGCTCGATCTCGTGGGGCAGCGCCTCGCCCTGCGCACCGACGACGCGCAGGTCTTCACCGGCGGGCTGCGCAGTGGCGAGATCGAAGCGATCCAACGTGAGCACGACGGGGAGCGTCACCGCGGACTCGGAGACCATCGCGCCGGCGCTCGGGGTCGCGACCAGACGCATCCGACGATGCATCGCGCACAACACCCAGCCGGGCGGGCAGGCGACGCCGACGTCACCCGTGCGCACGCCGGTGGTCGACGCACTGTCGTCGGCACCCGAACCACTGCTGACCTCGGCTTGCGCGCTCGATCCACCGACGGTGCTGGTGGAGACGCCGGTATCGGCGACCCCGGTGCTGCCATCGACGGGCTCGACGCAGCGGCCCCCCCGTCCCGCGGGGGCGTGATCGCCATAGCGGCGGCCCGACGCACAGCTGTCGTCGGGGAAGCTGCAGGCGCCATCGGCCTCGCAGAACCCGATGCCCTCGGGCCCGACGCACTGTTCGTCGTGTTCGCACACGAACGCGCCGACGCGACACCCTGCGCCGGCGACGAGCGCCAGCCCCAGACGCAGCTTCGCGGCGCGACCCACTTCGACATGGTACCGCGCCGCGCTGCGATCGTGCGCGCGCCCGTCAGCCCGCGCCGAGCTCGAGCTTGTTGTACGCCTGCTTGGCGGCATCGCGCACCGGGTGGCACCAGCAGCCCTGATCGAGATACGGATCCGACCACTGCAGGCGCTCCATGTGCTTCTTGGCCTTCGTGAGCGACAGCTCGCCGACCGCCCACGCCGCCTTCGCGCGCACGTACGGCTGGTCGCTGCCGAGCGCCTTCACGATGGCATCGTCGACGTTGCGGCACTTGTCGGCGACGATGCCGTCGAGCGCCCACTCGGCCGCGGTCGTCGCCCCCCCAGCCAACGCACGCCGCCACATCGCCGCGCGCTTGTTGCAGTCGCCCCAGGCGTCGTGGGCCTCGAGGAATGCCTTGCTGCGATCGAGTGCGCGGGTCGCCGAGGGCAGCGCACTCCTGCCGTCGAGCAGGTAGTCGCGCACCGAGTTCACCAGCTGATCCTCGCCGACCCGCTGCGCCAGGGTCCCGAGCACCGCGTCACCCTGCTGCGCCGATGTGTCGAGCACCGCGACGAACAGGGTCTCGTACTGCTTGGCGGAGTAGAGCTTCTCGGCGGCATGGGGCACGCACCAGTCCCACGCGGGCAGCTTCGGCGCGCACTCACCGTCGACCCAGCGGCGCACCGCGTTGGCGTCGCTGGCGATCGCGACGTCGAGCGAGGCATCGATCGCGGCGCCGGTGCGCTCGACGTACGCGACACGGCCCTTGCTGGTGGCGATCTCGGCGGCCGCCGCAAAGCGGCCCTCGGGATCGTGCTTGGCGAGCCCGGAGTCGCCGCACTTGGACTCGATCTGCCGCGCGAGATCGGCGGCCTCTGCATCGAGCGACACGTCGCCCTGCAACGGCTGCCGCGCGACCCGCTGCTGCAGCCCGCCGAGCAGCGCCTCACCGGCATGCTTGCGCAGCTCCTGGTTGCCCTGCGACGGGACCTTCGAGGGCTTCTCGAGGCACTTGTAGAGATAGGCGCTGCCGAGCTCGCGGAAGGCGGTCGCGACCGCCTGCGGATCGGTGCTGCTGACCAGGGTGTTGCGGTGCTGGGCGATGCCACCGGAGTCGATGGCGTCGACCCCAACGGGCGTCAGCTCGCCCTTGGCCGCACGCACCAGCAGCGAGCAGCCGCTGGCGGACGAGAGGGCCAAGGTGGAGACGAGGGCGAGGGTGCGGATGGACATGGTGCGGACTGCTTCCCTGGGGCGCGTGTCTTGCCCCGCACCCCACCAAGGCGGCCGCGCCCACCAAGTGACGCATGCCCGTCGCACGCGCTAGCTCACGGCCGCTGTCGTGCGCACGGCTGCGTCCAGCACCGCGTCCAGCCGTGGCTCGACCGCGAGATCGAGGCGTCGATCGTCGAGCTCACAGCTCAGCGCGATCGCGCGCAGCATCAGGCCCGGCTGCGACAGCGCGCGCCACAGCCGGTTGTGCGCACCATCGCCGTGGCGCACGTCGCCGACCACCGGGTGGCGGACGTGGGCGAAGTGGCGTCGCAGCTGGTGCAGTCGACCGGTGCGTGGCCGTGCCTCGACCAGCGTGTAGCGGGCGCTCGAGTAGCGCCCACACGCGCGCGCGAGTTCGACGCGCGTGCGCGCGAACCACCGCGTCGACGCCGGCTGAAGTGGACCGCCCTCGTCGTCGTCGAGCGGCGAGTCGATCTCGCCGCTGCCGTCGAGCCAGCCCCGCACGATCACGAGGTAGCGCTTGTCGACCGCGTGCGCGGCGAAACGATCGGCGAGCGCGCGGGCCGAGCCAGGATCCAGTGCGAACACCAACACGCCCGACGCGCCACGATCGAGGCGGTGCACCGGATAGAGGTGCGCGCCGATCTGATCGCGCAGCGTCTGCAGCACTGCCGGTGCGCCGTCATCATGCTGGCCGTGGCGATGCACGACCATGCCGGCGGGCTTGTCGATCGCCACGAAGCGATCGCACAGGTGCAGGATCGGCAGCGGCGTGATCACGGCTCGTCGGGCACGATGAAGCAGCCGGCGTCGGTCGGCTCGCAGACCAGTGTGCCGTGCACCCCGCAGGCCTCGACGCGCCAGTGCTCGATGTCGCCGAGGCGCATCGCCTCGACCGCGACCTCGTCGACCGGACAGCCCATCATGCGGGCGGCCTTGAGGCGGGCATCGGCCTGCATCGTGCGCAAGAGCACGAATGCGGCGACCACGGCCACGCCGAGCACGAGCCCGAGCACCGTCACGAGCGCACGCATGCGGCGGCGAGTGGTCATCGCGACGGCCGCGACTCTACCCAAGCCGCCCGTGCACGTCGAGGCGCCGCCAAGCTGGCGAGCGCGCCGCAGGTTTGCCACCATCTGGGCGCCATGGACCACGACGAGCAGCCTCGGGACGAGCTCTACCGCATTCGCCACAGCCTCGCGCACGTGCTCGCGCAGGCGGTGCTGCAGCTGCGCCCTGGCTCCACCCTCGGGTTCGGACCACCGATCGACGACGGCTTCTACTACGACTTCATCTTGAGCGCGCCGCTCTCGGAGGACGACTTCCCCGAGCTCGAGAAGCGCATGAAGCACATCCTCAAGCAGGGCCAGACCTTCGAGCGCGAGGAACTCGGCGCCGCGGATGCGCTCGCGCGCATCGACGGCATGAACGAGCCCTACAAGCGCGAGTACGCGCAAGAGCTGATCGAGAAGCGCGGACTGCCGGGCCTGTCGTTCTACAAGAATGGCCCATTCCTCGACATGTGCGAGGGGCCCCACGTCGAGAACACCCGCAAGATCCCCGAGGGTTGCTACAAGCTGCGCTCGATCGCCGGCGCGTACTGGCGCGGTGACTCCCGCAACGCGATGATGACCCGCATCTACGCGTGGGCGTTCGCGAGCAAGGAAGAGCTCGACGCCAAGGTGAAGGCCTACCGCGAGGCGCTCGCGCGCGACCACAAGAAGCTCGGCCGAGAGCTCGACATCTACGTGATCGACGACGAGATCGGCAAGGGCCTGCCGCTGTGGCTGCCCGCCGGCACCGTGCTGCGCGACGAGCTCGAGAAGCTCGCCAAGGAGCTCGAGTTCAAGGACGGCTACCAGCGCGTGGCGACGCCGCACCTCAACAAGGTCGAGCTCTTCTACAAGACCGGCCACCTGCCCTACTACGCGCCGCACATGTACCCGGTGATGGAGCTCAAGGAGACCGTCACCGACGCGAGCGGCAGCCACGAGGTGGTCAAGGAGGCGTACTGCCTCAAGCCGATGAACTGCCCGCACCACCACCGCATCTTCGCGGCGCGCATGCGGAGCTATCGCGACCTGCCGATCCGCTTGGCGGAGTACGGCCAGGTCTATCGCTTCGAAGACGCCGGCGCGCTGTCGGGCCTGCTCCGCGTGCGCGGCATGTGCATGAACGACGCGCACATCTACTGCACCGAGGAGCAGATCGAGGACGAGTTCCTGAAGGTGATGGATCTCCACCGCCGCGTGTACGAGATCCTCGGGCTGTCGAGCTACCACCTGCGCTTCTCGACCTGGGATCCCGAGGACCCGAAGGGCAAGGAGAAGTACGTCGACAACCCCGAGGCGTGGGCCCGCACCGAGGCGCTCGTGCACCGGGCGATGATCAAGAGCGGTCTGCCGTTCACCGAGGGCAAGGGCGAGGCCGCGTTCTACGGGCCCAAGATCGACATGCAGTTCAAGACGGTGACGGGCCGCGAGGAGACCGCGAGCACCAACCAGCTCGACTTCGCGGTTCCCGAGCGACTCGGCCTCAAGTACATCGGCGCCGACAACAAGGAGCACACGCCGTACTGCATCCACCGCGCGCCGCTGGGCACCCACGAACGCTTCATCGCGTTCCTCATCGAGCACTACGGCGGTGCGTTCCCAACCTGGCTGGCACCGCTGCAGGTACGCGTCATCACCGTCGCCGACGCCTTCAACGAGTACGGCAGCAAGCTGGTCGCGACGTTGCGCGACAAGTTCGTGCGCGCGGAGCTCGAGTCGTCGCACGAGACCTTGAACAAGAAGGTCCGCAACGCGGTGACCGAGAAGATCCCCAACGTGCTGGTCATCGGCGAGCGCGAGGCCGCCGACGGTACCGTGACGCTGCGGCGCTACGGCGATCCCAAGCAGGAGACCATGCCGTTCGCCGAGTTCGAGCGGCGCCTCCACGCCGCGATCGCGAGCCGCAGTCGGGACCTGCCGGCGTGAGCGCAGCGCGACGTCTCGGGCTGCTGGCACCGGCGCTCGCCGCCGCGTGCGCCGAGCCCAGCGCGTGCGAGCACGACGACGAACCCGCGCTCGCGCTCGGGCTCGCGTCGACCGGCGACTTCACACCGCTGGTCGACGGCGCGACGCTGCCGATCTCGCGGGCGCCGCAGGGTGGCTCGGGCCTGCCGGTGCGCGTGCGCACCCGCGGGTTGCTCGCCTCCAACGACGCGACCGCCACGGTCACGCTGTCGCTGACGCTGGCGGGCATGCCGGCTGGCACCTTCACGCTCGAGGGCTATCCACTCCTGTGCGAGGGCAGCGACGTGGGTGGCAGCCTCGGCGTGCAGGTGGTGCCGATCGACCCCGACCGCTACGCCACCGAGGCCCAGCTGATGGAGCTCGATGGCGCGGCGGCGGAGATCTCGATCGAGGCGGTCGACGACGACGGCCGCAAGGCCGAGGCCAGCGCCGCGGTGGTGCTCGCCTACGACGGCTGACCCGGCGGCGGCGCGCACACCAACAGGCCCGTGCGCAGGCCGTCGCGGATGAACGCGAGCGCGTCCTGCTCGATGTCGTCGACATCGACGCCGAGGGTGTCGGCGTGCAGCGCCAGCGCGTCCACCAGGTTCGCCGTGTCACGAATGCTGGTCAGCAGCAGCGTCGAGGTCTCGCTGAGCTCGCGGTCGACCCCCGCCCCGTCGCGGAAGCGGACGAAGACCTTGTCACCGCCGTCGTCGCCGAGCGACTGCTCGTGCACGAGCAGCGCCACCGGGCTCGGACGCACCGTCATCGACAACAACGCGTCGTCGGAGGCCCCGGCGGCCGCGGCCCCATCGATGAGGGCCATCAGCGCGGACGCCTCGAAGCCCACCAACGCGCCGGGCTCGAGCATGACCAGGCGGCCCTGGTCGCGGCCCCGCCGCGCGAACAACAAGGTGTGCCGGACCCGCTCGACACCGAGCCGCGCGAAGTGGTCACGATAGCGCCGCTGCTGCTCGCGATAGCGCGGGCCGAGCTCGCGGTCCTCCAGCGACGCGTACGCGATCGACTGCATCACCGCATCGGCGCCGCGCATCGCGACCACCGCGAGCTCGAGTGGCCGCGCACCGACGGCCGCTTGGATCCACTCGACGAGCGCGGCGCCGTCGGACGCCGTGGCGTCGAAGAGCACCCACGCGCGGCCGCCCTCGGCCAGCCCATCGAACAGCTGCCCGAGCAGCCGCTGCGCCAGCTCGTCGCCACGCGCGCCGCCGTGCAGGAACGTGACGGTGTCACCGTCGTCGGGCCGCGCGACGTAGGCCGGCTGGCTGACGATCGCATCGAAGCGGCGTCCTCGCACCGGCGCGGCGAGATCGCCGACATGCCACTCGCACGTCAGCTGGTTGAGGCGGCCGTTGAAGTGCGCGAACGCGATCGCGCGGGGATCGATGTCGACGCCGACGACCTCGGCGACCCCGGCACGCCGAGCCAGCAGCGCCAGCGTGCCCGCACCGCAGCCGATGTCGAGCAGGCTGCCGACGCCATCGAACGCGAGCGAGCGCGCGAGTTCCTCGGTGGTGGCGCCGGGGCCCATGACCGGGTCGACGTCCACCTCGAACGGCGTCGATGCGATCCACATGCCGTAGTACGGTTGCACCCGCAGTCGCGAGCGCACCGTCTGGTCACCCCGCAGCACGCCCGCCTCGCACAGCGCGGCCACCACGGTCTCGCCGAGCGCGGCCACGGCCGCGGTGCGCGGCACCGGACCGTCGTAGGCGAACAACGCGGCCAACGTCGAGCGCACGTCACCCCGGCGCGACAGCTCGTGCAGCACCGCGGGTACCCGCACGCCATCGAGCAGCCGGGGAGCGATCGCCTCGCAGGCTGCGGTCGCGGAGGCGTCATATCCCGCGCGCGTGAACGCATCGCGCAAGCCGGTCAGGGTCTCGTCGGAGATCGTCGCCAGTCGATCGGTGTCGAAGCGCGCATCCATCACGCCCGACTCTACCAAGCATGCGCCGCCCCGGCAGCCGGCGACGCGCGAAGGTGAGCGACGCGCGAGCCCCTGCGTGCGGACCAAGGAACGCAGGGGACTCGCGCGTGCTCGGGGATCCCGTCAGAAGCGCCCGCGTAGCACCACGCCGGCGAACTTTCGGGTCACCGACGGCGCGAACGCAAGCTGGGCCTTCCGCTTGTTGTTCGCGCCGACGATGATGAGGGAGACACCCGTGATGGCGAACACCGGTGCCATCACGGCGCCGGTGATGAGCAGTGCGTTCATCGAGCGACCGCGCTGGTCGATGCGTGCCCGCTGCTCGTCGGTGTAGCCCGGCAGCTTCTGGTCCTCGCGGGCCCGCGCGCCCTCGACTGCACCGACGCCGATCATCGCGGTCGCACCGAGGCCGATGGCGAGCATCACCGCGCCGCTGGCGATGAGCGGTGTGGTGCCGCGCGGCTGGTCGACCTGCGCCGCGCCGTGGGCCCCGGCGCCGCCGTTGTTCGGCGCCGCACCGCCGCCGTTGTTCGGCGTGCCGCCGCCGTTGTTCGGCGACGCACCGCCGCCGTTGTTCGGCGCCGCGCCGCCGCCGTTGTTCGGCGCCGCACCGCCGCCGTTGTTCGGCGCCGCGCCGCCGCTGCCCTCGGCCTTCGCGAGGTTCGCCTTCATCACATGCCGGGCCTGCGCGACCTGATCCGGGATGTTGCTGGTGCCGTGGGCATCGCGGTAGGCCTTGAAGTAGCCGTAGTACGCGTCCATGCCCGAGCGGAGCATCTGCACGTCACCGCTGCCGTCGTACGCGGCTTGGTACGCCGCCATCACGTCGAGGATGATGGACGCACGCACCGTGCGGGTCTCGGGCGACTCGGGCAAGCGGCCCAGCAGACCGTTCCAGGTCTGTCCGGCGGCGGCGTAGTCCGCCTTGTCCCACGCGCGCTTGCCCTCTTCGTAGCGGGTCCGCTCGCCCTTGGCGAGCGCGGACGCGCTGGTGTTCAGGGTCCCCGCCGCGCTGGCCACGGTGCCGTGGGCCAGCGTGAGGGCGAGGGTCGAAGCGACGAGCCATCGCATGTGCTTGTTGGTCCGCAACATGACGCTAGTCCTCGCCGTCGCAGGTGACGATGTCCGTGCGACCGACCGGGACGCCGTCGGTGCAGTAGTCGCCCTCCCAGATCTGATCGCACGACGCGTTCAGACACTGCAGGCCCTGGTCGTCGTGGCAGCCACCACCCGCCTCGCTCTTCACCTTGCACACGCCCTCGAGGCAGTAGAGGCCCTGGGCGCAGCGCGGGGTGTCGTCGGTGGCGTAGTCCTCGTCGCACTCCTGGCCTTCGCTGGCGCCGATGCGACACTCGGGGTTGGCCTCACCGTCATCGGTCGCGTCCTCGCACACGCCGGTCGAGCACCAGTTGCCGGTCGGGTTGGCCGCGTGCTCGCCGGGGACGCACACGTCGCCGTTGCCGAGCTGGCTGGTACGGCACAGCTGACCGTCGTCGCTGGTGATGCAGCCGATGGTGGTCGAGGGGTTGCACTCGCGGTCCGAGCTGCACGGCTGGTTGGCGTTGACGACGATCTCGCACTGCCCGCTGCCGCCGATGTCGCAGTAGAGGCCGGCTTCGCACTCGTTGATGGCGGTGCAGTCGTCGTGCAGCCCGGCGTCGGTGCGACAGCTGTCGCCGGCGCAGTGCATGTTGTCGACGCAGTCGTGGTCGGTGTCGCAGCGATCACCGTTGGTGTTCTGCCGCTCGAGGCAGTAGGTGTACGTGTGGTCGTCGTAGTCGACCGGGATGCAGCTCTCGCCCTCGGGGCAGGACGCATCGACCGCACAGTCGTAGTAGGTGTTGCAGTAGGCGATGCAGGTCTCCGACTGCGGGTCGCAGGTCAGGTGCTCGAGGCACGGCAGCGTCTCGGTGCCGACGTCGGGCTGCTGCGCGTCCTCGAACTCGCAGTGCTCGCCCTCGTCGGCACGGATCGCACAGCGGCCGCTCGCGATGTCGCAGTACAGCCCCTGGTCGCACTTGTCGTCGGCCTCGCAGAACTCGTCGACCAGGCCCTTGTCGACGCACACGAAGATGCCGTCCTTCTCCTCGCACGACGACCCTTCTTCACACTCGATGTCGTAGCCGAGGCCGGCGAGCGCCTCGCTGCAGGGCTCGCCCTCCTTCTGCGTACCGGTGAAGAGGTTGCGCAGGTCGCAGGGGTTCTGCGACGGGTCCCCGCCGGGGTGCACACGGCATCCTCGCCGGCCGGCTCTCAGCACTGCTGCTGCTCGATGAGATCCTTGCAGTCGGCGGCGGCCTGGGCGTTGGGCGTCGAGCGATCGAGACGAACGCCGAAGCCGAGCGTGTACAACAGGTCGCCGCGCTGTAGCTCGGGCTTGTCGTCGTTCGAGTAGAGCTGCTGGGTGAAGCGCTCGGTGCAATCTGCGGCGTCGGTGGTGAAGGGTCCGAGGCGATAGGTCCGCTCGCCATCGTCACAACACTTGAACTCCCAGTCGCACAGCGCTCCGATGAGCGGCTCGACGTCGCTGCCGTCGCCACCACCACCGGTGTCGGTGTCGGTGCCGCCGGTGGGATTGCTGCCGCCCTCGGCGCTACCGGTCTGCGTGGGGTTCGCGGTGTCGCCACTGCCGTCCGCACCATCGGTGCCGCCGGAACCATCCATGTCCGTGGCGCTGCCGATCGTGCCGTCGGCTGCGTCGTCCGCAACCTCCTCCTTCTTGTAGCAACCCGTCACCGCGAGCATCGCGAGTGACACGAAGAGCACACTCTGAGTCTTGGTTGTCCGCTGTAGGCCCATCACGGAGGTCTCGAACGTGCGACCGCGGGGCACGATTCAAGGCAAGCTCGCGTCATCGTTGGGCACTTCGTTGGGATCGCGTGCTCGACTCGAGCAGCGATCGCACCGTCGCGTCGATCGAGATCACAGCGCCTCTCGCCCGCTCCACGCCATCGGACGCACGCCAGATCCAGCATCGGCGCGAGTCGAGCAGCGCTGCTCGAGTTGGGCACGTGACCACCCCAAGTTGGGCAATTCCGTGGCTCGCACGACGCTCGAAGTTTTTTTGCCCCCGTTCGCGGACTGCGAGCCAGACCGCATCTACCGGGGGTTTCGAAGCCGACCGCCACCGGGCCCTGGCGCGCGACCGCGCCTCGGGCATCAGTCCGGCTCGGCCAGCACGCGGTCGATGATCGGCTGGGGATCGACGAAGACCGGCGCCAGCTCGCCGGGGTCGTAGTGGTCGCCGCGCTCGAACAACCCGCCGCAGATCCCATCGAGCGAGCAGCGGCGGCAGACCTCGGCCTTGGGGTGGCGAAAGTCGGTCTGCCGCACGGTGCCCTTGGTGTCGAGGAAGTGCACGATGCGCTCCTCGCCCTTCACCATCTTGCGGGTCTCGGTGCTGCAGTGGGCGAACTCGGTCATGTAACACAGCGGCACGCGCTCGACCCGAAAGCTACGCCCGCTGCGATGCAGGTATCGCATCGCCCGCGCGAGCGACAGCTCGAAGTCGGCGAGCCGCGGCGCGGTGTCGCGGTTGGTCTCGGCCCGGCCCATCGAAGGATCGAGGTTGTTCCACACGAAGTGCGAGATGAACTCGAAGCGCCGCGTGAGCGCGACGACCGTCTCGTCGAGGTGGTCGGCGTTGTAGGCGTTGATCACGGTGTTGATGTTGACCGTGGCCCCCGCGGCCCCGAGGCGCTCGAGTGCCTGCATGGCGAGCTGGTGGCTCCCCCTGACGCCGGTGAGGAAGTCCTCGAGCTCGGCACGCGCGCTGTGGATGCTGACGTGGAAGTGCGCCAGCCCGGCCGCGACGTAGCGCTGGGCGAGCCCCTCGCGGGCCAGCTGCGAGCCGTTGGTGATCATGCGGACGTGGAGGCCGCGATCGCGCGCGTAGGCTGCGACCTCCGGCACGATCGGCGACAGCGAGGGTTCACCGCCGGTCAGGATGATGCCGAAGTAGCCCCGTGCCACGAAGTCGTCGACCTGCCGCTGCGCCGTCGCGAGGTCGAGCACGTAGCCCGATGCGGGGTTCGAGCAGAACCGGCAGTACTGGTTGCAGCCGCGGACCAGCTGCATGTAGCCGAGGTTCGCCACCCCGGCATCATCGCACGGCTCACTTCTTCCAGCAGGAGTAGTCGATGGTCGCGGTCTGCTTGCTGGCCTTGGCGGGGGCCGGCGGCGTGGCCGCGAGGTCGATGCGCGTCAGGTTGCCCTTGGCATCGAAGCGGTAGGTGAACTTGCGGTCGACCGAGCCGTCCTTGCCGAGGTCTTCCTTGATGGTCTTGATGCGACCGTCCTTGTCGTAGGTGATGTCGAGCGCGGTGGCATCGTCGCTCGCCTCACCCTTGGTCGAGGCCTTGCGCACGTGGCCATCGACCACCTGCGCGTCGACGTCGGCGCGCTTGGCCGCGATCGGGTAGCCCGGCTCGAGCCCGACGAAGGCACCCAGACCGACCAGCGTGATCTCGCGGTTGCCACCGTTCTCTTCGCTGGCGGTGACCTTGGCCTTGCCGAGGTTGCTGCCGGCCTCGAACGTGGGCTCGATGCGTAGATCGGTCTTCTTGTCGCAGCCGAGATCGATCGAGACCTTGGTGACGTGATCACCGGCGCGCTCGAACTTGGAGCAGGTGTCGGCGGTGCCGTCGTTGTCGCCGTCGACGCGCACGGTGCCACCGGCCTCGGTGTACTTGAAGCGCAGCGTCGGCCCGCCCTTGTACGAGATCTTGCACGGGCCCGGCCACGGACCGGTCGGCGTCTCGGCCACGACCGGCGCCGGGGCCTCACCACCGGTGGTGTCCTCGTCGTCGTCCCACTTGTCGTTCGCGAAGGGATCCTCGGGCAACGTCGGCTCGATCGGCGCGGGCTCGGGCACCGGATCGACCTTGCTCTCGGGCTGCTTGGCCGGCGGCGGGACCTGCTTGGTCTCGTCACCACCGCCGCCGCAGGCGAGCGGGGCCAGCGAGCACGCGAACAACGAGCACACGAGGAACGACGGACGGCGCGACATGGAGGGTGGCTTTCTCGAGGGACCGTTTCGGGCGTCGGAGCTTCGGCGGCCGTCATGCATCGGCGTCGATCGGCACCAGCTCGTCGGTGCCGTGCAGCTCGGCGTAGCCGCGCCGCAGACCAAAGCAGCGGCGTTCTAGCACACAACGACGGCACGCGTCGGGCTTCACGAACTCGCCGCCATCGATGCCGGCGGGCAACTCGGCGAGCCCGCGACCGCCGTCGGGGTAGCGAGCGAGCTCGCCGGGTGGCAGCAGGCACAGCGGGATGCCGCACATGGAGTCGAAGCCACCGACCTCGAGGCCGAGCGCACGCGCGCGGTCGAGGCCCTCGCGCAGCGCCGGCATGATCTCGGCGTAGCGCGGGACCATCGCCGGCGTTCGTGGCACGAGGTCGGTCGACGGCGCCACGAACGAGACCGTGATCGCCGCGTGGGGCCAGCGCGCGTGCACCAGCGCGACGAAGGCCGGGAACTCGTGGTGGTTGCGGCGACAGACCACGAAGTTGATGCGCAGTCGCAGCCGATCGTGCAGCCGCGCCAGCGCGTCGAGCCCGGCGCAGGTGGCCGCGAAGGTGCCGGGCGCGACCGTGACGGCGTCGCTGGTGTCCGCGCTCGCGCCGTGCAGCGAGATGAACGCGCTGTCGAGGCCCGCATCGACGAGCGCTTGCGCGAGCGCGTCATCGATGCGGGTGGCGTTGCTCTGCAGCTCGACCTCGAGGGCACCGCCGGCCTTGCCGCGCCGCACCCAGTCGAGCAGGCCGGGGTCGAGCGTGGGCTCGCCACCGGAGAGCACCAGCACGCCGCCGCGGCCAGCGATGTCGTCGATCGCCGCGGCGACCGCGTCGCGTGGCGCGGCCGGCAGGTGCGTCGACACGAAGCAGAACGCGCAGGCCTGATTGCACGCGAAGCCAATCCGCACGATGCGAGCGGCGACGGTGCGGCCATCGCTGCGGCGCCACAGCTCGTCGGTCACGAGTTCGCGCGCAATCTGTCGCTCGACCGACTCCACCTGCGACAACCTGCGGCGCAGGCGTTCGTCCGCGATCGGGCGCGCGTGCTGCTCGGCGTGGCTTCGCCAGGGCGCCGGCACGCCGACGCAACGATCGGCGATCGCACAGCTCGCACAGGCGGCGATGCGACGTTCGTGGTCGCGTGCGGGTTGACCGGGGCCGAGCGCATAGGCGTGCGCGAGCCGATCGGGCCGTCGCAGCAGGCACGGCGGCAGGAACCCCGAAGGGTCGAGCTGCAGCGGCATTGCGGCCCGACGCGCGTCCTCGGCGAGGGCCTCGAGCCCCGCGATTGCGTCGGGCGCCTCGGCGACCGCGCCGTCGTCGGGCGATCGCATCACCACGCGGGCCCACAGCCGCGTGACGGCCGGCAGCTGGGTGCGGATCGCCTGCGCCAGGCCGCCGAGCTCCGGCAACGTCGGGGCCGCGATCGGTACGGCCGCCTCGACCACGACGCCGGCCCGCTGCAGAGCCGACGCCGCCGTGCGAAGCCGACCCAGCCCCTCGGCATCGCCGGTGACGGCCGCATGTCGCTCGATCGCAGGCACGTGCAGCCGTGCGATCGCCAGCCCTGCGTTCGCGAGCGCGTACGCGCGGGCGTCGTCGATGCCGACGCCGTTGGTCTCGAGCACCACCTTCGCGCCGCTGCGCCCGGCGGCAGCGACGATGGCCGGCAGGTCGCCGCGGAGGCTCGGCTCACCGCCGGTCAACACGACCTCCGCGAACACCCGCGCCTGCGTCAACGCGGCCGTCAGCGCGGCCGCACCCGCCACCGACGCGCGCTCGTGCGGCCGCCGGGTGTCGCAGAAGCTGCAGCGATGGTTGCAGGTCTCGTTGGTGAGCACGCGAACGGTGCGCACGGGCGGTCAGCATAGCGTGTCGCCGCACGCAAAGGCGAGCTCACGGCCGTGTGCGGGCGGGGCCATCCCTGCGTAGCGCCACCATGCAGCCGAGGATTCGCGCGCCATCGCGGATCCGCTGCAGGCCGGTGTTGCCGTGGGTACGGGCCCGACGCGAGACCGGCACCTCGGCCACGCGGGCGCCGGCCTGCAGCGCACGCGAGAGCACCTCGGTCTCGATGTCGTAGCGGCGCGCCGCCAGCGGCAGCCGCTCGAACAAGCGCCGACGGATGGCGCGAAAGCCCGCCTGCGTGTCGGTGAGCGCCACGCCGTAGAGTCGATCGAAGACCCACGAGAGCGCGCGGTTGCCCACGCGATCGAGCGCCGTGATTGCACCCGGTTCGAAGCGGCCGAGGAAGCGCGAGCCGATGGCCAGATCGGCGCCGCCATCGATCGCCCGGAGCAACGCAGGGATGTGCTCGGGCGGGTCCTGGCCATCGCCGTCGAGGAACACCAGCACGTCGCCCGAAGCGATCGCCGCGCCGCGACGCAGCGCGAGGCCCTTGCCGCCCCCGCCCGTGCAGCGCAGCACCCGGGCCCCAGCGGCGGCCGCGAGCGCGCCGGTGCCGTCGGTCGAGCCGTCGTCGACCACGATGACCTCGCCGAGCGCGAGCCGATCGCACGCCGCCACCACGGCCGCAATGCTGCCGGCCTCGTTGCGCGCCGGAATCACGATGCTGCAGGCGGGCGCGCTCACAGCAGCGCCTCGACGCGCGCACGATCGGCGGCGAAGTCGAGCGCCTGCAGGGCGAACAGGGTGCACCACACGTTGCGGTGGCGACTGGCGTCGTCGTAGTGCACCGCGCCGTCGACGGTGCGCGCGGCGAGGAAGCGCAGCCCGCGGTCGATCGCGCCATCGAAGCGATCACGATCGATCGCGCACCACAGCCGGATCGCCTGCGCGGTCACGTCGGTGCGCGCGGGGCCGTGGGCACCGGCCGCAGCCGACCACCACGCCGGCAAGCCGCCGTCGTCGCGCTGCAGTGCGGCCAGCTGCTCCGCCGCCGGCACGAGGCCAGCGGTGCCGCCGTGCGCCCACTGCCCCTCGAGCCCGTACGCGATCGCATGCAGGTACGCCGGGCCCTCGCCGTCGGCGACGCCGAAGGGCAGCGGTTCGCGATCGCCGACGCGGGCCACGAGCGGCGCGGCGATCGTCGACCACAGCGCGGGCACGACGTGGCGCAGCACGGCGAGCTTGCGCAGGTGGCCGCCAAAGCGACGACTCCAGCGCTGCGGCTGCGTGGCCGGCCAACACGCGCGCACGCCCTCGACGGCCCACTGCAGCCGCTCGGCGCCGCGGCACCAACTCGCGTGCGGCGCGTCGTCGCGCGCCCGAGCCCAGCGCGACAGCCCGGCCAGCACGACCGCGAGGTCGAAGGCGTACGCGATGCCATCGCGCCCGACCGCGTCGTCGTCGATGCACGCACACAGCCAGCGCGCGACCGCCGGCGCGCGCGCGTGGGCCAGCGGCTCGCCGGCGGCCCACGACAACCACAGGCCACCGGCCTCGGGATACACGTGACCGCCGACCCACGCCCGCACGCGCCCGTGCTCGTCGACCACCGCGTCGTCGATCAAGAAGCGCACCATCGCGTCGCGATCGGGACGCGCGTGTGGATGCTGGTCGCCGTCAGCCATCGCCGTCCCCGCGCAGCAACGCGAGCGTGCGCGGCACCGTGCGGCGCAGCGTCGCCAGCGGCGCGCCGGCCAGCGCCGGGTAGGCCTCGCAGGCCGAGAAGCAGCCGCCGCAGGCGAGCCGATCGATGTCGGCGCGGACGCGTCGCACATGCTCGCTGCGCCACAGCGCCCGCAGATCGTGCTCGCGCACGTTGCCCAGCGGGCGATCGTAGATGTGGCACGGCAACAGCTCGCCCTCGGGCGACACGAACACCGTGCTGCGCAGCGCCTGGCAGCGGATGCCGGCGGGCTCGCCACGCTCGATCGCCGCGAGGTTGACCACGTAGAGCGACTCCATCAGCTCGGTGAGCGAGTGCGGCACCCCGCGAGCGATCGCGTGGCGGCGCAGCGCCGCGGCAACCGGCACCCGCAGCTCGGCGAGCGCGGCATTGCCGTAGAAGTGCTGCGACAGCTGCATCGCGTTCAGGTGCCACCGCCGCCGCTCGAGCCACGGCAGCGCCTCGCGCAGCGCGGCCCAGGTGGCTTCCAGCTCGCCGGCGTTGTGGCGGGTGAGGGTGGTGCCGACGTGGACGTCGATGCCGCGGGCGCGCAGGCCGTCGGCGGTCGCGACCGCGCGCGCGAACGATCCCGGGCGGCCGCGGATGCGATCGTGCAGCGCCGCCGGGCCATCGACGCTGATCGTGACGATCAGCTCGACCGCATCGCCACCGCGCGCGCGCAGGCGCTCGCGCAGCCGCGAGCTCTCGTCCAGCACGCGGGCGGTGAACCATCCGTTGCTCTGGAAGTGCAGCACCAGCAGCGCGCGCGCGTGGGTGACGACCGCATCGAACACGGCGCCGATGTCACTGCGCAAGAACGGCTCGCCACCGGTGAGATCGAGCCAGACCAGCTCGGGGCACTGCCGCAGGAACGCACCGATCTCGGCCGGCGTCAGCTCGTGCGCGACCGGCTGCGACCAGGTGTGGCACATCGCGCAGCGCAGGTTGCAGCGGCGCGTCAGATCCAACACCACGCGCGTGGGTCCGGCGGGACGCCGCCACCAGGTCTGCGCGAGCGCAGTCACCAGCTTCGCGCGCGCACGCACGCCGGGGCTCGCGAGGGGCGGCGGAGTCGACGACAAGGGCTGCCTCGCATGATACCGCCGGCCGGCAGCCGTGGTACCTTGCCCCCGCGAGCAGTGGCTTTGGCGTGGCCTTGGGCATGAGCACGAGCACCAGCGAGACACCGCGACGCGTGCTGGTGACGGGTGCCGATGGCTTCATCGGCTCGCACCTGGTCGAGCGCCTGCTGGCGGACGGGCACCGCGTGACCGCGGTGGTGCGGGCGAGCTCGACCGTCGGCACCAGCGAGCTGCGCCTGCGCAACCTCGAGCCGGTTCGATCGCGCCTCGAGCGAGTGATCGCGATCGACATCGCGTCCGCCGATGCGGTCGCGCGCATGGCCGAGGCCCGCCCCCAGTGGCTGTTCCACCTCGCGGCCGAGGCCTATGTCGAGCGCTCGTTCACGCAGCCCCACGAGGTGCTGCGGACCAACCTCGGCGGCACCATGAACGTGCTGCAGCTGGCACGCACCTGCGACGCGCTCGAGCGCACCATCGTGACCTCGTCGAGCGAGATCTACGGCACCGCCCAGCGCGATGCGATCGACGAGCAGCACCCGCTCGAGCCGACCTCGCCGTACGCCGCCTCGAAGCTCGCGGCCGACCGCATGGCCTCGGCGTGGCACCGAACCTGGGGGCTGCCGTTGGTGATCGTGCGTCCCTTCAACTGCTACGGCCCGCGACACACCTACGACGTGATCCCCAAGTTCATCGCGCGCGCGCTCGCGGACGAGCCGCTGCAGATCTTCGGCGACGGCACCCAGAGCCGCGACTTCACCTACGTAGACGACATGGTCGAGGCCTTCGTGCTGGCCGCGACGCACACCGACGCGGTCGGCCAGGCGATCAACTTCGGCAGTGGTCGCACCACGAGCATCGCCGAGCTCGCCCGCCGTGTGGTCGCGGCCTGCGAGTCACGCTCGAAGGTGGTCCACGTTGCGGCGCGCGCGGCCGAGGTCGCGCGGCTGCGCTGCGATGCCGGCCGGGCCCACGCGCTGGGCTGGCAGCCCCGGGTCGCGCTCGACGAGGGCCTGCGCCGCAACATCGCGTGGGCGCGGGAGCAGCGATGACATCCACGCGAGCGATCGCGGCGCTGCGCCACCCGTGGACGCCGGTGGTCGCGATCACGGTCGCGTTCGTGGTGCTGGCGGTCATCGAGGTCGCGCGCGGGCGCTTCGTCCATGACGAGGGCCTGCTCACCTATCACTTCGCGAAGCTGGCGTGGCTCGAGCCCCGCGCGGCGCTGTTCCTGCAGAAGTCGCGGCCACCGATCTCGCTGTTGTACGCGCCCGCGGCGGCGCTCGGCTGGCACGCGTTCGCGCTGCTGCACGTGTTGGTGGCCGCGGCCGCGCTGCCGTGCATCGCCGCGATCGCGGCGCGACTGGGTCACGGACGCCCCGCGATCGCGACGTTGGTGCTGGCCGCGTCGCCGTTGTTCGCGGCGGCCGCGGTGGCGGGCGTCTCGAACAGCGACGGCGTGGCGCTGGCGTGCGTGGCGACGTGGCTGCTGGTCTGCACCCGCCGCGGGGCGCTCGCGGGGGCCCTGCTGGCCGCGCTGCCATGGGTGCGCGCCGAGCTGGCACCGCTGTCGGCCCTGCTGCTGGTCGCCAGCGGCACGCGCCACGGTGGCCGCGCGTGGCTGGGCGCGATCGCGTTCGTCGTCGTCTACGCGCTGCTCGGCGCGCTCGAGCACCGCGACGTGCTGTGGCTGGTGCACTACCCGCCCGCGCTCACCGAGCCGATGGCCGACAATCCCTACTGGGCGCACCACGACGGCCGGGTCGACGCCGCGAGCATCGGCGCCACGCTGCTCGCCTTGACGCCGGCATGGATGCTCGCGATCCCGCTGCGACGCGGCCGCATCGCGCGCGAGCAGTGGCTGTGGTGGTCGTTCGCGGCCTTCGAGCTCGGCGTATTGCTGGCGCTGCCGCGCTGGCGCGTGTTCAACTTCGATCTCTCGCCCCGCTACCTGCTCGGGGTCTTGCCCGCGCTCGCGCTCGCGCTCTCGTCGAACCTGCAAGCCTGGCCCGAGCCGCCGCGCGTGGCCACTCGCGTGGTCGAGACGCTCGCGCTGGCGGGGGCGCTCGCGCTGGGCTGGGCGGCGGCGATGGCCGGGCAGCCGCTCGGCGGGTTGGTCGCGACCGCCGTGGCCGCGACCGCGCTGGCAACTGCACGCGCGGGCTTCGTGCGCGTCGGCATCGCGATCGTCACGCTGCTCGTGATCGTCGGCCCGCTGGGCTTTGCCGACGGCGCGCGGCTGCGACGCGACCACGAGTCGCCGGAGATCGCCGAGTTGCTCGCGCGCCTCCGCGAAGATCCGCGGCTGGCGGGCCGTCCGCTCTACACCAACGCACCGCTGCTGTCCGCGACGCTGGCGGGCCGCCACGGCGAGGTCCACTACATCGTGCAGGCCGATCAGCTGCACGAGCTGGTGGCGCTGACCAACCCCGACAACGGCCAGCGCCAACGCCTGCTCGCCGCGATCGCGCGGGACTTCTACGGCACGCCGGTGTTCCCCGACGCGCTCGCGCCCGAGCTGTTGCCCAGCGACGCGGTGCTGCTGCTGGTCGACGACCCGCGGTTGTCGCTGGTGATGCCGGCGGCGATCTGGGACGACGCCCTGGTGACGCTGTCGGCCAGCGGTCGCGTGCGCGTCGCCGAGCTGCGGCCGCGAGGTGCCCCGTGAGCCGAGTGCTGCGCGACGCCGCGCCGGCGGCCGCGATCGCCATCGCGGCGATCGTGCTCATCGCCATCGCGCCCCCGCGCGAGCCGCCCGCGCCGGCCGCGATCGCGACCGTGCCGGTCGATACCCACATACTCGACGGCCTCGTCGTCGGCGATCGCATCGCCGGCTGGAGCGTCGCTGCGATCGCGGCGACCCCCGACGGTGGCCTCGACGTCACCATGCAGCGCGACGAGCTGCGCTTCGTGTACGCCGTGGTGCCGCTCGGCACGCGGCCCGAGAACCCGCCCTTCCAGTCGGACGCGTACGCCATCTACTACGGGCACGCGACCCCGGCGGGCCGCGAGATCCCGGCCGGCGCGCTGCGGGCGACGAGCGCGGACCTGCTGCGCCGGCTCGAGCGCGTGCGTCGACGTGGCTAGTACCGCTGTCGCATTCGTACAAGATCGCCGCGGCCGCGACCGGCTACTCCCCAGGGAGCATGGCGAAACCGCGATCGGCCAAGGGCACCAAGGACGATCCGTGGCGGCTGAAGACGCCGCCCGGCAGCTCCGAGTACACCATCCACCGCGACGATGCCGTCGACCCGCCGCTGCTGGTGTGCCAGGTCGGCACCACCAAGCTGACCTACCTCGCGCGCATCGTCGACGACCTGCACGCGATGCTGAAGGCGCGCGGCGACTGGATGGCGCTCGGCGCCGCCGACGAAAGCAAGCAGCCCGCCGACGACACCGTCGAGGCGTGGGGCCGTGCGCCGAGCAACCCGGTCGGCGGTTGGTACGGCCAGAAGAAGGGCTACCGCGGCCGCGTCGGCATGTACCTGCCACCGCTGCTCGAAGCGCTCGGACTGGTCGAGCTCGAGCACAACCCCAAGAACAACCGCGTGCGCGCGAAGTGACGCGCGATCACTCGCGATCGGCGTCGTCGAACAGCGCGGCGAACAGGCCCTGCGCGGCGTCGGGCGCCGCCTTCGTGCGGGTCTCCTCGCGGCCGGGCACGGCCTTGCCCGCGATCGGCAGTCGCTTGGACGGACGTGCCATCGGCGCGTCCGCGGCCACCGACTGCGCCCCCACGCCGCCGAACATCTCGGCATGGGCGACGGGCATCGCGGGCTGCGGAGCGAACTCGTCGCGCCCGCGCAGCTCGTCGCCGCCGAAGCGCGCCAGGTAGTGGGCATCGACGCCGACGCAGCGCGACCGCGCGGCACAGTCGGCGCAGACCGGGGCGTGCACGCGGGGCTCGGTGTCGCCGGGCAACACCGACCATGCCGCCATCGGGCCCAACAGACACGCCGGCGCGCCCTCGATCGCCGCGCCCACGCCGGCCCGCCGCGCACGATCCAGGGCGTGCAGGGCAAACGGCAGCGCGAGCCCCAGCCGCGGCACCACGTGATCGAAGCCGGTGCGGGCGCGCCCCGTCGCGTGTGGCACCGTGATGCGCCACGCAGCGACGCCCAGCCGCGCGAGCATGGCCGGCAGCTCGGCCAGCACCCGGAAGTTCGAGCGCGTCAGCACCGTGCGCACGACCACGGTCACCCCGCGCCGACGCAGCAACTCGGCGGTCGCCACCGCAGCCACGAAGCTGCCGTCGACGTCGGTGTGGTAGTCGTGCACGTCGACGCGCGCGCCGTGCAGCGAGAGCTGCACGTCGGACACGCCGGCGTCGACGAGCGCCGACCATCGCATCGCGCTCGCGCGCCCGTGGGTCTGCACGCCGATCGCCTCGAAGCCGCACTCGCGCGCCGCAGCGACCCACTGTTCGAGCGCCGCCGGGCCGTCGGGCGCCGCCAGTGGCTCGCCGCCGACGAAGCCCACCGACGTGTGGCCCGCGGCCCGCAAGGAGCCCAGCGCGACCGCGGGATCCGCCGCGATCGTTGGATCCGGCGCGTCGGCCTGCGCGCAGAAGCGGCAGCGGTTGTCACACGTCGCCGCGACGCGGACCCACGCCCGCGTCACGACAACGGCACACCGAGCGCGGCCCCACCGTGCGACTCGCCGCGCTCGCGCAGGGTCAGCAGCTGCGGGCCGGGCCCCTGCTCGAGCGCACGCAACCGCTCGGCCAGCGCCATCACGCCGAGCCCCTGGGCCTCGTCGGTGCTGGTGCTGCCATCGCCATGGTTGGCGAGGAAGAGGCTGTAGTGCGCGGTGTCGGCGATGCCCCCCGGAGCGTCGGGGTCGCGGGCGAGCACGTCGACCTGGAAGCGCGTGCCCTCGGCGGTCGCGAGCACGATCGGCACCGCGCCGAACTGCGGCGGATGCACGGCGATCACCGTCACCGCACCGATGCGCTCACCCGGGTCGAGCGCCGGCCAGCTGCCACGCGCGCTCGATCGCCGTGTCGTCAGCATCACGCTACCGGCTGCCAGCACCGCCGTGCCCGCCGCGAGCACGCCGAGCACCCGTCGCCGTCCCCACCACGTCACGGCGGCGGCCGGGGCCGCTGCGCCCTCCGAGGAATTGCCCTGCGCGGCGGTGGTGCGATCGTCGACGCTCACGATTGCCCAGTATCGCTGCTGCCACGTGGTGCGGTCAATGTACCGACCACGCACACGCGCGGGCCCGCGCCACCTCGAACGACCGGGCGCCCGGCCGCGCGGGGCGGTAGGCTCGTCGGCGTCGACCCTCCCCGGCCGGCACCCGCGTCGCGCGGCACTTACCTCGTCCGAGAGCTCGAACTGCCATGACCACGACCACGATCCCCTCCGCGTGTGCACCCACCCCGACCACCGGCGCACCCGCGCGAGGCCGCGCGCGATCGAGATCGGCGTGGCTGCCGTGGCTGTGCGTGCTCGGGCTGGCGTGCGGCAAGGAGGCCAACGACGATGGCGGCGACGGCACCGGCTCGACCGGCTCGACCGGCGCATCGGCGACGACCACCAGCGACGCGACCACCAACACCTCGACCTCGGCGAGCACGACCGGACCTGGTACCACCGCCGGCACCACGGTCGGCACCAGCGTCGGCGACAGCAGCAGCGATGGCGGCTCGTCGACCACCGGTGATGCCGAGCCCGCGATCCAATGGGTCGGCCGCATCGACACCTCGGATCCCACGCGCACCCGCATGGGTTGGTCGGGCACCGGCTTCGTGGTGCGCTTCGATGGCACCGGTGCGAGCGTGCGCATGGACGACGCGGCGCACTACTGGACCCTCGTGGTCGACGGCACGGTACAGCCCCGCTTCGACACGCAAGGCGGCGAGCAGGACTACGTGCTGGCCAGCGGGCTGCCGGCCGGCGAGCACGTGATCGAGCTGTACCGCCGCACCGAGGGTAGCTTCGGCACCACCGCCATCGTCTCGGTCGATCTCGAGGGCGAGCTGCTGTCGCCACCACCGGTGTCCCGTCGCATCGAGATCATCGGCGACTCGATCACCTGCGGCTACGGCGACGAAGGCGTGGCGCCCTGCTCGTTCAGCGCCGAGACCGAGAACCACTACCTCACCTACGGCGCGGTCGCGGCGCGGGCGGTCGGCGCCGAGCTCAGCACCGTGGCGTGGTCGGGCAAGGGCATCATCTACAACTACGGCGACGACACCTTCGAGCCGATGCCCGAGCTCTACGATCGCGCGCTCGCGACCGAGCAGAACCAGTGGGACTTCAGCACCCAGCCCGACGTCGTGCTGGTGAACCTCGGCACCAACGACTTCAGCACCGGCAACGATCCCTCCCACGACCAGTACGTCAACGCGTATGTCGACTTCGCCGCCCACCTGCGCGAGGTCAACCCCGACGCGTACATCCTGTTGTTGTCGCCGTCGTTGTTCGGCGCCGAAGCCACCATGGTCGATGGCTACCTGCAGGACGTCGTCGATGCGCGGGCCGCCGCCGGCGACACGCAGATCGACTGGGCCAACATCAACGTCACCTGGGAGGGCTCGGGCTGCGACGGCCACCCCAACGTCGCGACCCACCAGGACATGGCCGACCGTCTGGTCGAAGAGCTCCAGAGCCACGTGGGCTGGTGAGCCCGTCGCCCGCGCGCGATCGACCGCGCCGGCACCCGGTGCGAGTTGGAGCCATCGCCGACCCGCCCAGGGTGGCTTCGCCGGGGCGGTGAACCGCCGCGCGCCGCCGACAACCTTTGAGAACAAGGAAGCTCGCGCACAGCGGGAACGTTTGCGCCGGCCGACACTCCCAGACGTTCCGACGTGCCGACCACTGCAAGGGGATCCTCGACCATGACCCACCATCGACGCCTCGCACTGCTGCTGCTGTGCTCCTGCACCGCGGCCGCGGGCAAGACGCACGGCACCCGCTCGCCCGCGGGCACCACCGCTTCACCGACCCACGAGGTCGCCGCGCGGCTCGTGCACGAGACCAAGGTCGCGACCGCACCGGCGACGCCGCTGCTGCAAGCGATGACCGCGGAGGTCGAGCGTGCCAGCGCGGCGCTCGGCAAGGACGGCAGCGCCAAGCCCTACTACTTCGACTACCGCATCAACGAGGCCGACACCGTCGAGATCGTCGCGAGCCGTGGCGCGCTCGAGCTCTCGACCCGCGACCGCGCGCGCGTGCTCGACGTCGCGATGCGCGTGGGCGACCACGAGTTCGACAACCATCACTGGGATCACCGCAGCGTGCCGGGCATGGTCGGCAGCCGCAGCGCCCAGCTGTGGGGACAACGCCTGCCGATCGACGACGACCCCGGGGCCATCGCGACCGTGCTGTGGATGAGCACCGATGCTGCCTACAAGCAGGCGGTGTCCGGCTACGAGCACGCAAAGGCGCAGAAGCAGCTGGCCGCGAAGTCGGACGACAAGTCGCCCGATTTCGCGAAGGAGCCGGCGGTCGAGGTGCTCGAGCAGCCCGCCGCGCTCACGGTCGACACCAAGGCGTGGGAGCAGCGCGTGCGCGCGCTGTCGAAGGCGTTCAGTAGCCACCGTCACATCATCGAGAGCGAGGTGCGGCTGGTGGCGAGCGCCGACAACCGCTACTTCGTGAGCAACGAGGGCAGCCGGCAGCAGAGCGGCCGCGCCCACGTGCGACTGATCCTGAGCGCAACCGCCAAGGCCGACGACGGCATGGACCTCGCCCACGCCGACATCGTCGACGTCGGCGACTTCGCGTCGATGCCGAGCCAAGAGGAGCTGCTGGGACGGGTCGAGACCCTCGCCAAGACCCTCGCGGCGCTGCGCGAGGCGCCGGTCGCCGAGCCCTACGTGGGGCCGGCGGTGCTCGAGGGTCGCGCGGCCGCGGTCTACTTCCACGAGGTCTTCGGCCATCGCGTCGAGGGCCATCGCCAGGAGGACGAGTCCGAGGGCCAGACCTTCGCCGACAAGGTCGGGACCGCGGTGATGCCGAGCTTCATCGACGTCTACGACGACCCGACGGTGCTGCGACTCGACGACGTGTTCCTGAACGGCCACTACCGCCACGACGACGAGGGCGTGCCGGCGACACGCGCGACCCTGGTCGACGACGGCAAGCTGGTGGGCTTCCTGCTCTCGCGCACGCCGACGAAGGAGTTTCGCCGCTCCAACGGCCACGGGCGCGCGCAAGCCGGCTCCGATGTCGTCGCACGACAGGGCAACCTCGTGGTCGCGCCGTCCGAGGGGCTCGACCACGCCGCGCTCGACGCTCGCCTGCGCGAGCTGGTGGTCGAGCAGAAGCGCCCGTACGGCCTGCGCTTCGTGGAGATCAACGGCGGCGTGACCAACACCAGCCGCTGGGCCGCGCAGGCGTTCCAGGTCACGCCCGTGGTCGTGTTCAAGGTCTACCCCGACGGTCGCGAGGAGCTGGTCCGCGGCGTGACGCTGGAGGGCACGCCGCTGTCGTCGCTCTCGAAGATCGTCGCCGCCGGCGATCGCTACGAAGTCTTCAATGGCTACTGCGGCGCCGAGTCCGGCTTCGTGCCGGTCTCGGCCGCCAGCCCCGCACTGCTGCTCGGGCAGATCGAGGTCGCCCGCGCCCCCGCGGCCCAGGACCGCCCGCCGCTGCTCGCCCCACCCGCGTTCGAGACCCGCCCCGGAGGTGCCCGATGATCGCCACGCTGCTGTCCGCCGCCCTCGCGCTGGCCCCCGCCCTCGCGCTGGCCCCCGCCGCCACCGCCCCCGATCTCGAGGGCGACATCGTGATGAAGGCCATGAAGGACGAGCTCGCGCGCACCAGCGCGATGAAGCTGCCCGACTCGCCGGCGCCGTACTGGGCCTCGTACCACGCCGTCGACGTCCACGACGTGGTCGTGCAATCCAGCTTCGGCGCGCTGCTGAAGTCGGAGACCAACCTCGGCCGTGTGGTCGCGCCGCGTGTGCGCGTCGGCGGCTACGAGCTCGACGCCGTCGGGCTCCCGATGATGGCGCAGCCGCCCTTGGTCACCATCGAGGACGACTACGACGCGCTCCGCCACGCGCTGTGGCGCTTCACCGACGGCGCCTACAAGATGGCGGCGACCGGCTTCAAGGAGGCCCAGACCGAGCAGACCCAGCGCACGGTCGACGCCGACCGCCCCGCGTCGTTCTCGGCCCGCACCACGCCGATCGTCACCGTCCACACCGAGGTCGCCAGCGCGCCCGAGCAACGCAAGCTCGAGGCGCTCGCCAACGAGGTCTCGGCGGTGTTCCGCGAGCACGACTTCGTCGACGCATGCGAGGTCACCGTGTGGGTCCACGACGCCAGGCGGCGCTACGTCGCCACCGATGGCGACGCCTCGATCGAGGACACGCGCTTCGCGGTGCTGTCGATCCAGGCGATCGCACAGGCCGACGACGGCGATCGCATCGGTCGCACGGTCACCCGCGTCGGACGTCTGCGAGACTTCGACGACGCCGCGCGCTACGTCGCCGACGCGCAGGGCCTCGCGCGCGAGCTCGCGGCCCTGCGCAAGGCGCCGATGGTGCGCGACTACCAGGGCCCGGTGCTGATCGAGGCCACCGCGGTCGCCGAGCTCATGGGCATGATCGTCGCGCAGGAGATGACGGCGGGCGGTCGCTGGGGCTCCGACACCGAGGCCAAGCTGGGCCAGCTGGTGCTGCCGCGTGGGGTCACGATGTTCGACGACCCGGGCATCTCGACCCACGGCGGCCACGCGCTGCTCGGGGGCTATGCCGCCGACGACGAGGGCACGCCCGCGCAGCGCGTGGCATTGGTCGAGGACGGCAAGCTGACCGCGCTGCTGACCGGCCGCACGCCCGGCAAGAAGCTCAAGCAGAGCAACGGCCACGCCCGCAGTGGGCCGTACGCGATGGACCTGCGGCCGTCGCCGAGCAACCTCGTGATCGAGGCCAAGCGCGGCCTGAGTGACGCCGCGTTGCAGAAGCAGCTGCGAACACTGGCCACCAAGCGTGGGCTCGAGTTCGGCATCGTCGTGACCGACGTCGCGATGGGCCGCGGCACCACGGTGGCGTACCGCGTGGGCAAGGATGGCAAGCGCGAGCTGGTGCGGGTCGGATTCATGCGCGGGCTCGAGCCCAGCGAGCTGCGCAAGCTCGCCGCGGTCGGCCGTGCGACCGCGGTGGTGCACCAGACCGTGCTCGGCGGCATGCCGTTCTCCGCCGACGAGGCGCCACCCGAGGTCAGCGCATTTGCGACGCTGTCCTCCGTGGTGGCGCCGGCGATGCTCGTCGAGGACGCCGAGTTCCGCTCGTTCGGTGATAGCCACCCCAAGCCACCGGCCTATCCGCGACCGGCACTCAACAAGCGCTGAGCACTCGACCGACTACTCGGCCGGATCGTGCAGATCGGCGACAGGCGCGGCCGCCATCAGCCCCACGCCCTGTCGCCGCACCGTGATGGTGAGGTCGGCGGGCGCCGGCGGCGTCGGTGGAACCGCCGTCACCGAATGCGTCGTCGGGCTCGCGGGCGTTGGTAAGGTCAATCGATAGTTGCCACCCGCCAGCGTGGTCCCGCTCCAGCCGGCACCATCGAGGGCGTAACGCAGGTTCGGCACCGCGCTGCTGGCCCGCTCCAGCGTCAACGCCAGCGCCTCGCCGAGGTTCATGCTCGCATCCAACGAAATCAGGTGTCTCGACGCACCGGCCGTGTCGTGCCACAGACCACCGGTGTCGACGATCAGCGTCAGCGCATTCCCTGCGCTCGTCGTAGCACCATCACTCCACTTCAAGGTCGTGCCCATCTCTCGGATCCTCCGGACGCATTTGTGTTGCGGCGGAGCGAATCGATCCGTCGATCGATGCACTATTGTGAATTTGCCAGCGCCAGCGCCCGCTCGGCATCGGCCGACGCGGTTCCGATCTGCCGATACAGCGTCGCCGCATCGCGGGCGAGGGTGCGAATCCGCGATGACCCGGGTGCAATCTCGGTGAGCAGCTGGGCGTAGTGCAGCCGCAGGTCGGCGAGTTCACGCGGCTCGGCGGCGGCGAGGTCGGCCTCGGCGATGGCGAGTGCGGCCTCGAAGCCCTCTCGCGCCGCGTTCGCGTCGCCGCTCGCCCATGCCACGCGGGCCAGGCCGTGGAGCGCGGCGACGCGATCGGTGTCCTCGGTGGCGAGTCGCCGCAGGCGCTCGAAGTACGGCGCCGCGCCGGCGCAGCGCCGTAGCTCGCACAGCGCCCAGCCGATGTTGCGCGACAGCGGCCGCGCATCGCGGGTGTCGCCGATGGCGTCGAGATCGGCCAGCAGCCGCAGGTTGACGTCGAGGAACGCCGCCGTATCGCCCGAGGTCGCGTGCACCCGCGACAGCACCGCGAGCGCACTGCCGCGCTCCGCGTGTCCCGGCGGCAGGCCGTCGCGTTGCAGTCGCCAGGCGCGCTCGCCGGCCGCTTGCGCGCCGATCAGGTCGCCCTGCTGCAGGTGGATCTGCGCCAGCATCACCAGCGTCGGGGCGAGCACCACGGAGTCGTCGCCGAAGCTCTCGCGCTGCGTCGCGAGCAGCTCGGCGAACGCGATGGCGGCGTCGTCGAAGCGCCCCTGCTCGAAGGCATCGAGCGCGAGGTCGAACGACACCGCGAGCACGTTGGCGCTGCCCGGGCCCTCGCGCACCAGCAACCGCGCCCGCGCCTCGCGGTACAGCGTGTCGGCGCGCTCCCAGTCGCGACGCTGCGCGGCCAACCCCGCCAGCTTCGTGGTCACGCCGATGCTGCGCAGATCGTCCTCACCGCCCTGGGCGGTCAGCAGCGCGCGCGCCTGGTCGAGTGCTCGCGTCACGCCCTCGACGTCACCGGCAATCTCGCGCAGGCTCGCCTCGGCCAACCGCAGGTCGATCGACAGCGGCGCCGGGTCGCCCAGCCGACGGACCACGACCTCGGCCTGCGCGAGCGCGTGCTCG
The DNA here is from genome assembly GCA_016709225.1 of Deltaproteobacteria bacterium. Classification (NCBI taxonomy): domain Bacteria; kingdom Pseudomonadati; phylum Myxococcota; class Myxococcia; species Deltaproteobacteria bacterium. The sequence continues at coordinate 931,605 of JADJEE010000012.1, forward strand.
GCCGCCGCGGCGTCATCGAGGTCGACGCTCTCGAGTCGTGCGAGGCGGGTCCACAGCTCGGCCTGCGCGTGATCGTCGGCCTGGACCTGGGCGAGTGCGACGGCGGTGCGCAGCACCTCGCCGGCCTCGACGTCGCGGCCGAGCTGATCGAGCGCGCGGGCCTGCAGGCCCATCGCCGACAGCCGCAGGTCGGGCCGCGCCAGCGCCTGCGCGGTGCTGACCGCCTGCGCGGCGCCGGCTTGGGCATCGAGCACTGCACCGACCGCCAGCTGCACGCGGACCCGATCGAGCGCGGCGAGCAGGGCCTGCACCGCCTCGTCGTCACTGGCCTCGTTCGCCGCGACGCACGCCTGCGGATCCGGCAGCGAGCCCAGCAGCTCGGCACCACCCGAGCCCTCGACCCCGTGGGTCGCGAGCACCTGCGTGAGCTCGACGGCGGCCCGATCGGCGCGCCGCAGGCACGCCAACACCGCGTCGGCCTGGGTCGTGCCGCCGTCGCGCCCGTCGCAGGCTTGTTGCTGCAGCTCGCCGATGCGGCCTCGGCGACGCTCGAGCGCCGCGCGGCGTCGGGCGGCCTCGCTCGCCGGCACCCCACGGTCGACGAGTCCCTGCTCGAAATCCGCGAGGGACTCGTCGCCCAGCTCCGAGCTCCCGCACGGCCGCGAAGCCGGCAACAGCACCGCCGGGAGCAGGCCTGCGAGCGCCACCGCGGGTCCCCAGATCAACGCGCGCGGCCGTCGTGACGACACCGCCCGCAGCGCGTCGGCCAGCGCGTGGAGACTGGGAAAGCGTCGCGTGGGATCGGGCATCAGCCCGCGCGCGAGCACGCGGCCCAGCGGCCGCGGGATCCCGGCAGCACGCAGCCGCACCGCACCGCCGCGGGCCATCTGCGCGATCTGATCCGGGGCGAACGGCCAGCGCCCCGTGAGGCCTTCGAACAGGCTCACGCACAGCGCGAACTGGTCGCTGCGCGCATCCCCGACGCCGTGGGCAAGCTGCTCCGGCGCGGCGTAGCCAACGGTCCCGCCGCTCGCGGTGCCGGTCGGGCCGCCACCGCTGCCGGGCTGGGTCGCCGCCCGCGAGGGATCGGCGGCCGCGAGCCCGAAATCGATCAGGCACACGCGACCATCGGCCCGCACGATCACGTTGTCCGGCTTCACGTCGCGGTGGACCAGCCCGGCGTCGTGCATGGCCGCCAGCGCCTCGGCGACGCCGATGTAGAGCTCGACGCACGCTCGCCACGCTCGCGGCTGCGACTGCCACGCCCGCAGCGTGGTGCCGTCGAGCAGCGCCATCGCGAAGTACACGCCATCGTCGCAGGTGCCGAAGCCGAAGACCTCGACGATGTCCGGCCGTGACATCCGCGCGAGTGTCTGGGCCTCGCGCAGGAAGCGGGCCCGCGCGCGGCCAGGGAGCTCGGCGCTCGCGTGCAGCTTGAGCGCCACCCGGCGTCGCAGGCGGGGATCCCAACCCTCGTACACGCGGCCGAAGCCACCATGACCGATGCGGCGCAGCACCTCGAACCGACCGACGGTGATCGGCGGCAGCGATTCGCCGAGCTCCGTGGTCGCGAACGTGCGCCACGACAGGCGCGCGTCGATGTCCTCGTCCGCGACCTCGAGGGCGACCACGCGCAGCGCCTGCTCGAGCGAATCCCCCGGGTCCTGCATCACGTCTCGCCGCAACTGGAAGTGTCGAACGGTGGCGGAATGATCCGGAAGTGCCCGCACCGGGGGTAGCCCGGCCGCGTCGCGGCACCCGAGGGGGCGCAACGGCCCCCGTGGTAGCATGGCGGAACATGGGCGACGAAGCGCTGTGGACCCGCGCCTGCGAGGGTGAGCACGCGGCGTGGGTCGCCGTGTGCCGCTCGCTGCACGGCCGCGTCCACCGGTTCTTCGCACGGCGGGTCGCGGACGACGACGTCGGCGACCTGACCCAGCAGACCATGTCGGCGTTCATCACGGCCCGCCCGCGGCTGTCGCCGGACACCAAGGTCCGCGGCTACGTGCTCGGCATCGCGTGCAACCTGTTGGCGGCCCACGTCCGCCGACGTCACCAGCACGCCGTCGGCGAGCTCGAGCTGGTCAGCGCCCACGATCTCGAGCCCCGGCCCTCGACCGCGCTGCGCATGCGCGACGACCGTCGCGCGCTGCTCGACGCGCTGCGGCACCTGCCGCTGGCGATGCAGAACCTCATCGAGCTCTATTACTTCGAGGACCTCTCGACACCGCAGATCGCCGCCATGCTCGAGATGCCCGACAACACCGTGCGCAGCCGCCTGGCCCGGGCACGCGCAGCCCTGCGCACCCGCGTCGAGGGTACGCCCACGGCTTCGGTGAACACCGAGCTGCCGACCGACGACGACGACCGCTGGGCGCGGAGCTTCGCGGTCGAGCTCGGACTGGACGAGGCGGTCGCCGCCGACTGACGGCGGCGGCCACCCGCGCCCCGCAAGATCAGCCCTTCGGGCGATCCTTGTACTTCTCCACCAGCGCCTCCTGCACGTTGCGGGGCACCGGCGCGTACTTCTCGAACTCCATCGAGTACTCGGCCTTGCCCTGCGTGGCGGAGCGGAGCTCGGTCGAGTAGCCGAACATCTCCGACAGCGGCACGTGGGCCTCGATCGCGTTCGATCCGGCCTTGGTGTCGGAGCCGACGATGATGCCGCGGCGACGGATGAGCGTGGTCTGGACCGCACCCTGGAAGTCCTCCGGGGTCTCGACCTCCACGCGCATCAGCGGCTCGAGCACGACCGGCTCGGCCTTGCGCATCGCCTCCTTGAAGGCGGCGCGGGCCGCAACTTGGAACGCGATGTCGCTCGAGTCGACGGCGTGGAAGCCACCGTCGTTGAGCTCCATCTCGATGTCGACCACCGGGAAGCCGATGAGCACGCCGCGGTCCTTGGCGATCTGGAAGCCGTGATCCACCGAGGGGATGAACTCGCGGGGGATGATGCCGCCGACGATCTTGTCGAGGAAGCGGTAGTGCTCGCCGGGAGGGGCGTCGACCAGCGGACGCATCGCGCCGCCGATCTTCGCGTACTGACCGGAGCCACCGGTCTGCTTGCGGTGCGTGTACTCGTACGGGACCTCGCGCTGGATGGTCTCGCGGTACGCGACCTGCGGCTCGCCGACGATGGTGTCGACCTTGTACTCGCGACGCATGCGCTCGATGTACACGTCGAGGTGCAGCTCGCCCATGCCGGCGATGATGGTCTCGCCCGACTCCTCGTCGCGGCGGACCTTGAAGGTCGGGTCTTCCTTCGAGAAGCGGTTCAGCGCCTTCGAGAAGTTCGCCAGCATGGCGTTGTCCTTGGGCTTGACCGCGTAGAAGATGACCGGATCGGGCACGAACATCGAGCGCAGCGAGTAGTGCACCTCGCTGCCGGTGAAGGTGTCACCGGCGGCGCAGTCGATGCCGAACAGCGCGACGATGTCGCCCGCGCTCGCGCCGTCGATGTCCTCCATCTTGTCGGCGTGCATGCGCACCAGACGACCGACCTTGCTCTTCTGGCCGGTGCGGGTGTTGTAGATGCTGTCGCCCTTCGAGACCTTGCCCTGGTACAGGCGCAGGTACGTCAGCTGGCCGTAGCGACCGTCCTCGAGCTTGAACGCGAGTGAGCACAGCGGCTTCTCGTCGACCGTCTCGAGCACGACCTCCTTCTCGGTGCCACCCTCGCGGACGAAGGCCTTGTTGGTCACCTCGGTGGGGTCCGGCAGGTAGCTCGTGACGCCGTCGAGCATCGTCTGCACGCCCTTGTTCTTGTAGGCGCTGCCGCAGAAGGTCGGCACGAGCTTGAGCTCGATGGTCGCCTTGCGGATGACCGGCATCATCTCCTCGGCGGTCAGCTCCTGGCCCTCGAGGAACTTCTCGGTGAGGGCGTCGTCGAACTCGGCGACCGCCTCGCACAGCTTGGCGCGCCACTCCTCGACCTTGTCCTCGTAGCCGGCCGGGATCGGGGCCGCGCGCACGGTCTCACCGTTGGCGCCGTCGAAGTAGTAGGCCTGGCGGGTCAGCAGGTCGATGACGCCCTCGAAGAGATCCTCCGCGCCGATCGGCAGGGTCATCATCACGGCGTTGAGCTTGAGCTTGCTGCGCAGCGCCTCGTGCACGCGGTAGGCGTCGGCACCCGAGCGATCCATCTTGTTGATGAAGGCCAGGCGCGGCACGTTGTAGCGGCGCATCTGACGATCGACCGTCAGCGACTGCGACTGCACACCCGCGACGCCGCACAGCACCAGGATGGCGCCGTCGAGCACCGACAGCGCGCGCTCGACCTCGATCGTGAAGTCGACGTGTCCGGGTGTGTCGATGATGTTGACGTGATGGTCGGCCCAGGTCACGTGCGTCGCGGCCGACTGGATGGTGATGCCGCGCTCGCGCTCCAGCTCCATCGAGTCCATCGTGGCACCGACGCCGGACTTGCCCTTGACCTCTTCGATCTTGTGGATCTTGCCGGTGTAAAAGAGGATTCGCTCGGTGAGCGTGGTCTTGCCCGAGTCGATGTGGGCCGAGATGCCGATGTTCCGGGTCTTCGCGAGGTCGAGCATGGCGCTTTCCATCATCACGATCGCAAACGCGTGGCACAACCCACGAGGGGACCGTGAAAGTCGGCGGAGTGTGGCCCCACAACGGCTCGCTCGACCACCGGTGTCAGCGTGAGATGACGCAAGCTTCGTCGCGCTCCGTCGCGGCGGCGGCGCATGGCCACCAGCACCCTCGCAAACGGCCCAAGGGGGGCGCAAGGGCGTCACGCGTCAGCCCGTCGGCACGTAGGGCGCACAGGTCGAGACGCCCGCGCCGAGGATGCGCACCGGCGTGGCTGCGACGGCGATCGAGCTGCCGCCGCCGTCGTCGCCGTCGAGATCCACGCGTGTGACGATCGAGCCGTCGTCGACGCCCGAGTCGGAGAACAACCACGCGTCGCCGCCCCAGAACGCGAACGCCAGGCCGTTCTGGCCGTTGTGGCCCGGCAGCTCGCGGGACTCGAGCACCGCCGCATCTGCGACCGCGAGCTCGAGGAACTGCGCCGAGCCGCTGTCACCGGCGAATGCATACAGCCGCCCCGCACCGCTGCCCGACACCTGCGCCTGCTCGTACGCCAGCGTGCCGACCACCGCGTACTCGCCGCCCGCGTGATCGATGCGCGCGATCCGACCGCCGGCGTCGGCGCTGGGCTCGATGCCGGCGTCGTGATCGAACACGAAGAGATCGTCGCAACCATCGGACGTCCCGCCACCCACGTAGCCCATGCCGTACGGCACGCGATCGTCGGGCAGCGCCAGCTCGACCTCCTCGCAGCCCGAGAGGTCATCGAGCGCGACCCGGAAGGTCTGCAGCGAGGGCCCCCAGCCGCCGCCGCCACCCAAGACCTGGTAGGCCAGCGTCGCGATGCCCTGCCGATCCACGGCCATCGACTGGAAGTAGCCCGTGGGCGGCGCACAAGCGAGGACCCCGAGCTGCGTGAACGAACCGCTCGCGGGGTCGAAGCTCCACAGCTGAGAGCTGTCGCTCATCAGGTAGATGCCGTCGTTGCCGGCGGCACACGGGCACACCGAGACGTCCGAGTCGCTCGCGACGTCGAGCGAGCTCGGCCCGTCGGCGCCAGTGCCCACGGGGCCGCCGGTCGAGGTGCCGTCGGCGAGCCCGCCGTCGTCATCGTCTTCGATGGCGCCGGTGCCCATGCCGGAGCCGACCGTGCCGTCGGCGACCGCGGGGTCGACACAGCCAGACATCACCATCATCACGAAGGCCCACCGCATGCGTCGCTGCATGGTTGCCGAGTGCCGCCATGCGTCGCCTCGGTTGGGCCGTGGGCCGTGACGCACGCCACCTTGGGCGTCACTCGAGCGCGGCGACCAACGCCTCGACCTCGCGCTGTTCGGCGGGGCTGCCCTCGCGTCGGCGACAGATCTCGAGCGCTCGCGTCGCGACCACGCGGGCCTGCGCGAGCTCGTGGCGCTCGCGGTGCCACGCCGCGAGCAGCAACGCCGGCGCGACCACGTCGCGGGCGTCGTCACCATAGAAGCGCTCGAACGCGGCCATCGCCGCCGTGAGCGTCGCCCCGGCGGTCGGGTCCCCCCGTCGCGCCTGGCAGCCGCCGCGGACCGTCAGCTCTTCACCCCGCTCGTCGTCGAGCTCGAGCGGCGATGCCACGCCGTCGAGCACCGCGATCGCCTCCGCGCAGCGATCGGTCTGTGCGAGCACCCACGCCAGCGTGCGCTCGGCCACGCTGCGGAGCTCGGCGCCGCCGTGATCCGGCGCAGCGGCGTTGGCGACGGCGGTGCGTGCCAGCAGCTCGGCCTCGACGCCGTCGCCGGTTCGCACGGTCGCGCGGGCGAGCCGCAGGAGCGTCATCGTGACCCTCGGCGAGCGCGCGCCGAAGGCCGCGACGCGCATCGACAACGCACGCGTCAGGGTCTCTCGCGCGCGGTGCGGCTCGCCCCGCTCGAGCTCGAGGCCACCCAGGTTGTGCAGCATCACGGCCACGTCGGGATCGTCGTCGCCGCGCTCGCGCACCTGGATGTCGATCGCGCGCTGGTACAGCTCCTGGGCGCGGGACAGACGACCGGTGCGGAACGCGAGACTGCCGGCGCCGTTCAGGATCGAGACCAGCTCGATGTCATCGGGGCCGTGCTCGGCAATCGCCGCCGTCAGGGCCTCGTCGGCGATGGCCGCAGCCTCGCTCAGCCGACCTTCGCGCTCGCGCATCCAGGCCAGCTCGGTCATGAGGCCGATCTCCAGCCACGGTGGACGCTCGACCAGCGCGGCGAGGTGGGCCGCCGCGAGCCCGTACACGCGCTCGGCCTCGGCGCGCCCTGCCAACAGGTGCATCAGCTGCTTGGCCGCCAGCGCGGCACGCAGGTGATCGCCGGCAGACTCCGCGGTGAACAGCGCCGCGTCACAGGCTGCGATCGCGGGCTCACGACCGTCGCGTTGCGCAATCACGTGGCACAGGACGTCATGGGCCTGGGCCGCGGCGCCGGTCGCCTGCCGCTGCTCCGCCAGCGCCAACGCGGTGCGGGCCAGCTGCTCTGCGCTCGCGAGGTGGGTCGCGCGCTCGTGCAGACGCGCGCGGCGGAGCAACACATCGAGCTCCGGGTCGGCATGCACCTCCACGTGCGGGCGCAGCACGCAGCTGCGGGGGCTGGTCACGCCGCCCAGCACGCGGTTCAGCTCGCGCACGAGGTCGGCATCGGCATCACCGGCGAGCGTGACCAACTCGCCGATGTCCGACAGCGTGCCGTCGAGACACGCGAGCTGTTCGACGACCTGGGCCGGGGGCGGGTCGGCCACGCCGAGCGATGCACATACCTCGGCACGCACCTCGGCGTGGTCGGCCGCGACCGTCACCAGCTGGGCATCGAGACGAAGCGCGGCGCGCTCGGCCTGTGGCGCCCCGGTGGCGAGCAAGCCCGCCCGTAGCGATGCGCGCGCGTCGTCGTTCCACACCGCCGCTGCGCGTTGCTGACCATCGCTCACGCAGCGCTCGACCGCGCTGGGCTCGGCACCGTGCACGGCAAAGGCCACCACCGCGGCCGCACTCGTCGCGACCGCGGCACGGCCCAGCCATCGTCGCTTGCGCCCGCGACCACGACGCAGCGCCTCGAGCAGTGCGGCCATGTCCGCGAAGCGACCCGCGGGCTCCGGCGAAAGACCGCGATGGATCGCCGCGACCAACCACCTCGGTAGCGCGCCGGCGTACTGCGGCGCGTGGGCGCGCTTGGCCGCCAGCAACACCTCGAGGTCGCGGCCGGCGAAGGGTGCCCGCCCATGCAGCGCCATGAACAGTGTCGCGCAGTAGCCGTACTGATCGGTCCGTGCGTCGGTCTCTCGACCTCCGTGCTGCTCTGGGGCCATCGTCGCCGGCGTGCCGACCACCGCGTGACGAAAGCGATCGCCGCGCTGCGATTGCGACAGCGCCGCATCGGTCGACGCGACCGCGTGCGCGAGGCCGAAGTCCGCCAGCTTCGCGCGTCCGTCCCGACCCAGCAGCACGTTGGCCGGCTTCACGTCGCGGTGGACGACCCCGAGGGCGTGCGCGGCCGACAACGCCTCCCCCACCGGCATCAGCGCGTCGAGCACCGCCGACCAACCATGGCCACCGCGCTGCAACCACTGCGCGAGCGACTCGCCGTCGACGAACTCCATCACCACGAAGAGGCCGCCGGGATCCGCACGCGTGCGTGGCACGGTACCGACATCGTGCACCGCGACCACGTTGGGGTGGTTCAGTCGTGCGATCGCTCGGGCTTCGCGCAGCAGCTCGTCGTCGATCTCGGGGAGCCCACGATTGCCCGCACGCAGCAGCTTGATCGCGACTCGCCGGTCGAGCTCTGGATCGTACGACTTGTACACCACGCCGCTGCTGCCCTTGCCGACCTGCTCGAGCACGACGTAGCGACCGATGCGCGGCGGTAGCTCGGCTTCGTCGAACACCGCAGCGATGACGTCGACGCGGGCGCGCTCGAGCTCGAAGGGGTCGATGCTCGGCGAGCCGATCGCCGCATCGATCGAGCCGCCACCGCCGCTCACTCCCACGACGCGAGCCCCCGCAGCGTCGCGGCCCTGAGCTCGACGCCGACCTCGGCGCGCTCGATGAGCGCGCGCAGTTGCTTGCGCCCCTCGTGCAGGCGCCACTTCACCGTGCCGGGCGCGACCTCGAGCAAGACCGCGATCTCGGCGACCGGCAGCTCCTCCCAGTAGTGCAGCTCGAGCGTGGTGCGCAGCGACTCGGGCAGCTGCGCCATGCTCGCGCGCACCAGCTCCGATTCCTCGGCGCGGACGAAGGCACGGCTCGGCGAGGTCACGGCGCCCGGGAGCGTGGCTTCGGCCTCGCTCGGACGTCGCTCTCGGAAGTACCGCAACAGCGTGTTGCGGGCGATGCCGACCAGGTAGACCCGCACGCTCCCCGTGGGCGCGAACGCCTCGCCGGCCTCGAGGCAGGCCAGGAAGGTCCGCTGCGCGAGGTCCTTCGCAGCCGCGGCGTCGTCGGGCAGGCGGCGGCGCAAGAACGCGTACACCGTGGCGAAGTGGCGGTTCACGAAGGCATTGCCCGCCGGTCGGTCGCCGCCGCGCCACGCGGCCAGCAGCGAGAGATCGTCGGGCTCGGGCGACGCCGCCATCGACGTCGAGGATACACCGAGGCGTCGGCGCACCCACACGCGCAGCGCGCCCGCCGATACCGGCGTGCGCTCGATCGCACCGGCGGCCTCGGTCGCAACGGTCAGCGAGTCGACGCGCCGCACGATCACCCCGGCGGAACGAACCGCGCGCATGCGCCATCCACGGTCGCGATGGCATTCGCGAACGCCTTCGCGTAGTCGCCGTGGATGGAGCCGCGAAAAGCGTTGGCGCCGAGCGACGTGACCACGTCGCCGATCATGGGGCTCGGGTCGGGGCCGATCGCGAGCAACGATACGCCCCGGGGATCGCCGCCCTTGGCGTCGAGCAGCGCCTGGTACCATGCGCTCGGGCCACCGGCACTCGGCCACGGATGCTCACCGGGCAGCGGCTCGTCCTCGTCGCCGAGCCACACCACGACCAAGAGCGCCTCGTCGCGCAGGAAGCCCTCGTTGCAACCACCGGGCTCGGTGAGCGCCGGCGAGATCGCCTGCGTCATCGCGGCGGCCGGCCACTGCCAGTAGGAGTTGGCGCCGATCATCGCCAGACATGTGAAGGCCTCCGCGAAGTCGGGCGCATCGGCCTCGAGCCAACGGGTGCCGGGGGCGACGCCACACGCCACACCGTCGGCGTCGTTCACCAGACCAGCCCCCATCACGTCGTCGCATGCGAACGGCGGTGGGTCTCCGGGGCAGGCGTGGCCATCGCAGGGGCCCGCAGGGTTGCCGTGCTCGCAGACGTACGCGCAGCAGGCATCGTCGACGCAAGGGTACGAGCGCAGGCGTTCGGCGTCGGTATCGACCACCATCACGCGCGCGTCGCCGGTCGGCGCGAACGCAGCGAGTGCCGCGAGGAACCCGGGCACCGCGGCCGCGAGGCGCTCCTGGTAGAGCTCCATCGAGTTGGAGTTGTCGATCACGAACACGAAGTCGATCGCCGCACAGCCCTCGCCTTCGTAGCCGACGTCGGTCGTCCCGAGATCGAGACGCACGCCCGCGTCGTCGTCGCTGCTGGACGCGCTCGACACCGCCGACGTGCTGCCGTCGGAGGTCGCCCCCTCGACCTCGACCTCGGGGGCGTCGGGCCGCACGTGGACGCAGGCCGAAGCTCCGATGAACCCTGCCAATGGCACGCCGAGAGCACGCATCGTGCTTCGTGGGTGCCGTCGGCGTCCGCCGAGGTTGGGTCGCGACGGCCAGCGCATGTGATCGGCGTCATGGCCAGACCGCGACGAGCCAACCTCGGCGGCCGTCGACGGCACGAGACGACAGCGAGCCGCACGACCGCCGCCGGTCGACCGGCTCCGAGGACGAACACCATGCACCGCAGCGCCACCGATCTCACCTTCCTCCTCTCGCTCGGGCTGGTCCCGCTGGCGTGCTCGCTCGACGTCGGCGACGCCCTCAGCGCGACCGATGCCTTCACGACCACCGCCAACGGCACCGACGGCGACATGGGCGGTGGCACCGAGGACAACGCGAGCCAGGGCACCGAGGGTGGCGACGACGACGACGGATCGCCCGATCCCTCCGGCCAGCCCGGCAGCGGCGGCAACCCGGGCACCAGCGCCACCGGTGGCGGCAGCGGCGACCCGACCGTCGGCCCGGCCGACGACAGCGGTGGCTACGGCACCGATGGTGGCTACGGCACCGATGGTGGCTACGGCACCGGCGGCGGCCTCGGACCCGTGCCCGAGATCTGCATGACATGGGCGATGCACGCCAACGAGTGTGGTGTTGGCGAGTACGCGGCGGAGTACTGCCAGCAGATGATGCTGTACGCGGGCTACCTCGGTGCCGGTTGTGCGAGCGCGGTCGACGAGTACTACGCGTGCTTGACGATGGCCGACTGCCCGACGCTCCAGGGCCCACCCGAGAGCGTGTGCAATCCCGACGCAGTCAACATCGCCTGCGGCTTGTAGTCGCGACGCGAAGGCGCACTGATGCGTCTCGCGTCCGATCGGCCGCCGATCGAGTGAGTCGGCGCGGCTCGGTGTGCGGCAGCCGAGCGCGCCGGTGGCTCGCGCCACCGATCTTTCGGCTTTCGTGTCGGATCGCGGGTGCTAGCCTTGAAAAGGTCATGGCGCTCGACGAATCCATGCACGTGCTGCTCGTCGAGGATGATCCCGGCGACGCGCACATGCTCCGTGCATGGCTGGTCGAGTCCACCGAGCCGCGCTTTCGGGTCTCGCACGTCACACACCTCGCAGACGCCGGCGCCCACGCCGAGGCAGTGGCCTACGACGCGGTGATCCTCGACCTCTCGGTGTCGGACGGCCGCGGCGTCGACAGCGTCACGTTGTTCCGCGAGCACGCGCCCGACGCCGCCATCGTCGTCGTCAGCGGCAGCGAAGACGCCTGCGTGGCCACCGACACCGTGCACCAGGGTGCTCACGAGCACCTCGTGAAGCGCGACATCACCGGGCCGACCCTGACGGCAGCGATCGCACGCGCGGTGGTGCGTCGCCGACTCGCTGCCGGCGCGCTCAAGCTGGCCGAGCAGGCGCGCACGAGTGCGTCTCGGCTGCGCCGCCTGCTGCACCACCTCGACTCGGGTTTGATCCTCTGCGACGCCGCGGGCGTGGTGGAGTACGCCAACGCCGCGGCCGAGCTCTGGCTCGGCGTGCGCGTCGGCGACGCGTTGCCCGACCCGTTCGTGCGCATGTCCAAGCCAACGCGAGCCCACGTCGACGTCATCTCGCCGGACGGCGGGCGACACCGCTTCGACGTGCGCACGTGGGCCGAGCCGGCCGACGGTGGGCTCGTCGTGATGCTCTGCGCCGACACGAACGCCGGGGTTGCGCACGTGTCGACCGACCTGGCACCCATCGCCCACGTGACGCTGCGCGCGGGGCTCGACTGCATGGGCTGGCGCCTCGATCGGCTCCGCGAGCTGCTCGATGCATCACTCGCCCAAGACCCGAGTGTGCTCGTGACCGAAGCCCTTGCGCTCGGCGAGGACCTCTCGCGACTGCTCGACGACGCGCGCCGCATGATCGCGCGCCCGCAGGTCCACGCCGGCGCATAGGGGCTCCGGCGCGTGCCCCTGCGCGTGCCAGCCCGTGGTGAAATCCGGGCTGCGCCGGGCATCGAGGTTCACGTGGTGCGGCGTCTCACACAGGCGCAGGCTCGCGGGCGTGGATGAAGTGGCGGCGGGTGTGACTGCCGCTCCACCATGATCTCTCGCCTGTGGAGTCGCTCGTTGGTGCCCGCGCTCGCGCTCACATCGCTCGTGCCCGCGTGTGGCTCTTCCGGGGCACCGGCCACGGCGGACGGTGGATCGGGGGCTGACTCGAGCACCAGCACGACCGCAGGGTCGGGCGCGACGGGGAGCGCGGAAGCCACGACCACCGCCACCGGCTCCGGCTCCACGGCCAGCGAGGGCAGCAGCGCCGACGCCGGCAGCTCCGGTAGTGACGAGTCCGGCACCGATCCCGAGCCCACGGCGCCGCCCTGCGACACGACGATCGCCGCCGACCTGGTCGCGGCGGTGGGCGACGCGACCGATGGCGCGGTGATCTGTCTCGAGTCCGGCACCTACCCTGGCGCCGGTTTCGACGCCGTCGTGAAGACGTCCGACGTCACCATCCGTCCCGCCGATGGGGCCGATGTCACGATCGAGGGCATGAGCCTCGACGCCAGCGCGCACCTGCGGTTCACCGGCCTCGGGGGCAGCATGCGGATCGCCGGCATCGACGTCGATCCGGTCGAGGGTAACCCCGCCTCGATCGCCATGACCTTCGATCACATCGACTTCACCGAGGCGATCACACTGCGCGCACGCGCGGCCGACATGGGGTGGCTCATCGACCACTGTCGGTTCGAGCACATCTCTGCGGCGCTCTACGAGGGCCGCATCACCGTCCGCGGCTACGACCTCGACGCGGATCAAGGCATCGTGATCAGCAACAACCTCTTCCGCGGTGGCGGCGAGCAGCATTCCTCGGACGGGGTCCAGCTGATCGGCGGCGCCAACGGTGTGATCGTCCGCGACAACGAGTTCACCCAGCTCGACCAGGGCGACTATCCCGAGCACGTCGACCCGATCCAAGTCTATGGCGCGCGCAACATCGTGGTCACCGGCAACTACTTCCACGACAACGACGGCACCGGTGGCTTCGTCGACTTCGACGGCCCCAACCCCGGCATGGTCGTGACCAACAACGTCTTCGTCGCCCACGAGGGCGAGTTCTATCCCTGGTCGGTCGCAGCCAACGCCGCCCAGGGTTGGCTCATCCAACACAACACCTTCGTCGGCGGCGGCTCGGTGAGGATCGATGGCGCCGCCATGGACAACGTCGTGCGCGACAACCTGTGGGTCGGCGGCGGTGGCCTCAGCGTCGAGGAAGGGCTCGACGTCGAGCATGACCACAACTTGAACAGCGGATGGCCCGGCGACGGTGAGATCGTCGGCGAGCCGACGTTCGTGGGCGGACCCATGCCGGCAAGCTTCGGTGGTTTCGCGCTCGCGCCGGGATCGATTGGCACCGGCGCGAGCTCGACCGGGAGCGACATCGGCATCATGCCGTGAGCCCGCGGCGTCGTTCCACGCCGCGGGTCGGTCGATGCGCACCGTGCCCGATCAGCCGCAGGTGTTGGCCTCGTCGCGGACGTTCACCGTGATGGTCTGCGCGTGGCGGCGCCCGACATCGTCGAGGCAGCCGTCGGCGTCGCAGACCGACGAGCACTCGCCGACGATGCGGATGTAGCAGCCGTTCGCATCGCCGCCACAGGTGCGCTCGGGCGCGTCCGCGCCGTCGGGCGTGCATGCGAAGAGGGTCGGCGCGTCCGCGAAGAGATCGCCGTAGTAGGTGGCCTCCTCGATGTCGAACGTGGCCGCCTCTTCTTCGGTCGGCTCGAGCGCGGCGATGTCACCGAGCAGCGAGATCTGCACCGACTCACCTTTGAAGTTGGTGCGCGCGACCAGGCATGCGCTGACCCAGCCCTGGCACTCGGCGTCGCAGCTGCCGTCGGTCTGGCCCCACGCGGGCGCCAGCCCCAGCCCGCCCGACAGGCGCTGGGTCTCGCCATCGATGACGACGTCGACGTGCTGCTCGGGCGCCAGCGCACACGACACGGTGTACGCGAGCAGCAGGGCCGTGAAGTCGTCGTCCAGAGCATCAGGCGCGAGCGCCTCACCGAGGGCGCCCGTGGTGAGCGCGACCTCCGACAGCGTGCCCGTGCGCAGGCCGTTGGCGCCGAGCTTGTTGAGCGACACGCCGTTCAGCGACACGCCGTTCAGCGACACGCCGTTCAGCGACACGCCGTTCAAGCCGATCTTGCGCTCTGCCACGCAGGCATCGTCGGAAGCGGTCGCACAGCCGGCCGAGGTGATCGCGAGCAGGAGCAGCGTCAGGGATGCGTGGGTTGGTTTCACGGTCGGGGCGTCCTTGTGACCACGAGGTCGCGCCGCGGGGGCCGGTTGATCACGGCGCAGCGAATTTTTCGACGAAAGCCTGCGCCTCGGCGGCGCGCGCGGCATCGCCCAACCGCGCGAAGTCGGCCGCGGCCACCCGCGCGGCGTCGAGCCCCTCGGCGTCGGGGCGCCCGTGCACCCCCGCGGACGCCTGCGCCAACAGCCAGCGGGCGTCCGCGAGCGACCGCTCGTCGTCGGCGGCGGCACCTCGGCTGAGGATCGTGATGCTCTCGCGGGCATGGGTCGCGGCCTCGGCGTGGGCACCGGCGGCCAGCTCCGCCCGCGCCAGCGTGTGCTCGAGCTGCCCGGTCACCGGATGATCGGCGCCGTGCGTGCGCGTCCACAGCTCGAGCGCGCGCACCAGCTTCTCGCGCGCCGCCGCGACGTCGCCGACCGCGAGATCGAGCTCGGCGAGGTTGTTGAGCAGGTAGGCCTTCTGCGGGTGGTCGGGGTCGCGGCGATCGGCGATCGCGTAGGCGCGCTCGTACGCCGCCCGCTCGTCCTGTGATCGACCCACGGCATCGTAGGCGAGCCCGAGCACGAGCAGCGCGGGGAGGTAGCGCAGATCGTCGGGCTCGACGGTCCGATCCAGCACGTCGACCCCGCGCTCGGCCCAGGCCACGGCTGCAGCGCCGTGGCCCTGCATCGCCTCGAGGTTGGCGAGGTTGCCGAGTGCGGCCGCCAACAACGGACTGGGCGCCAATGAACGCTCCGCGTCCGCGATCACGGACTCGAGTTCGTCGCGCGCACGCGCCACGTGTCCCTCGCGTTCGTCGACGCCCGCGAGGTTGGTCCGCGCCATGATCACGTCGGGGTGCTCGGGGCCCAGCCACGCTCGCTTGATCCGCAGCGCCGCGTCGAACGACACCCGCGCCTCGGCGAACTTGCCCTGCTCGTACTGCATGAGGCCGAGGTTGTTGAGGTCCTGACCCACCCACAGGGAGTCCGCGCCGTGCAAGCGCGTCCCCAGCTCGACGCCCGCCCGCGCGATCGCCTCGGCGTCGGCGAGCTGACCGTGGGCCAAGGCGAGGGTGCTGCGGGCACGCAGCACCTGCAGCTCCACCGACGTCGGTCGTGCGAGCCGCTCGAGCGCCCCCTGCACCCGTGGTGCGAAGGCATCGGCCTGCTCGAGCTCGCCGAGGTCGGACGTGACCGTGAGGCACTTCGCGAGGATGTCGAGCGCAAGCTCGTCGGCGCGCCCCGCCTCGGCCCGCCACGCGGCATCCTCCAGCACCGCCAGCGACTCGGCGTCACGGTGCTCGGACCCGAGCAAGCCCGCGCGCAGGCGCAATGCCTCGGCCTCGGTCGGGCGATGGCCCATGGCCAGCGCGTCCGCCACGATCTGCTCGGCGAGCGCGTGGGCCTCGCGGAGGCTACCGAGCCGACCGAGGGTCTCGACGCGATCGATCCGCACGTGCAGCGCATCGATGGCCGCGAGCTGCTCCGGGCTGGTGGGCACCGCGGCATCGACGTCGCCCCCGTCGCACTCCACCGCGGGCGCGAGCTCGACCGCAGCCTCGACGGCGTGGGCCCACGCGGGCGCGGGCGCTTCGACCAACGCGGTCACCAACGAGTCGACCGCGGCGCGCTGGCGATCGAGGCAGCGCATGCGTCGATCGAAGCGCAGCTGCGAGTCCGTACGGCGCACGTACAGCGCCTCGCAGCTCGCGTGGCGCTCGGCGATCCACGCCGCCGTGTGTCGATCGAGCTCGGCCGCGGTGCCCTCGGCGGCCGCGCGCGCGACCGGCCCCAGCGGGTCCGCCGCGGCGAGCAGCGCCTGCGCACGCGTCGGGTCCCACACCCCTGCCAGCTCCGGGGTTGCGTCGGGGCAGGGATCGGCGTCGGTCCACGAGCGACTCAACATCGCGCCGGCCCCCACGCCGAGCGCGAGCGCGAGTGCGGCGGCGATGCGCACCCGCCGTGCGCCCGAGCGCGCACGATGCAACGCGTCGAGCAGCCCACGCATGCTCTCGAAGCGATCGCCCGGTGCGGTCGCGAGGCCGCGCGCGAGCGCCTGCCGCACGCGTGTGGGCACATGCGACGGCACCGCGATCCGCTCGCCGTCGCCGTCGACCCGCGGCAGCCCACCACCGAGGGCCTCGAGCAGCGCGGCGCAAAAGCTGTACTGATCCCCGCGGGCGTCGACGGGCGCGCCGCGGCGCTGCTCCGGCGCCATGTAGCCGGGCGTCCCGACCGTCGCCCCCACGGCCGTGAGGCGCTCGTCGAGGGTCGCGATCGAGGCCCCGGCCGCGATCGCGTCATCGGGCGCGCTCGGCCCGTGGCCGCGCGCGAGCCCGAAGTCGACCACGCGCACGCGACCGTCCTCGCCGATCAGCGCGTTGTCGGGCTTGAAGTCGCGGTGGATCAACCCGGATGCGTGGGCCGCCGCGAGACCTTCACCCGCTTGCAGGTAGATCGCGACCGTCTCGCGCCACGGCGTCTGCGGCGTGACGCGCTCGCGCAGGGTCGCGCCGCGCACGAACTCCATCGCCAGGAAGACGCCGCCGTCATGCTCACCGACCTCGTAGACCGGCACGACGTTGGGATGCGACAGCTTCGCCAGCGCCCGGGCTTCACGCAGCAGTCGCTCGCGATCCGCGTCGCGCTCGGTCGCCCCAAAGCGCCGCAGCAGCTTGATCGCGACCTTGCGATCGAGCTGCGGATCGTAGGCCGCATACACGACCCCCATACCGCCGGCCCCGAGCGTGTCGAGCACGATGAAGCGATCGACGCGCACCTCCGCGACCGGCTCGTCGAGCAGCTGGGCCTTGACGAGCGCGCTCAGCCGCGCGGCCGCGACCGCGTCGCTCGGGATCTCGACGCGCTCCAGGCGGGCGCCGATCGGCTCGTCGCCGGAGCTCATGATCGAAGGGTAGCCGAGGCTGCGGGCATGCTCGAAGGGTCGGACTCGCGTGGCCGGTCGGCCGATCACGCAGACTGCAAAGATGCTCGCCTTGCTGCTACCTTCGCCCCCGCGTGGCCACCGACGCCGAGCTGCTGACCGCCTGGCAGGCGGGCGATCGCCGCGCCGGCAGCGAGCTCATCGACCGCTTCCTCGAGCCGGTGCGGCGCTTCTTCTACAACAAGGTCGACGGCGGGATCGACGACCTCGTCCAGCAGACCTTTCTCGCCTGCGTGCAGCGGCGCGATCAGATTCGCGACCCCGACGCGTTCCGCGGCTACCTGTTCGCGGCCGCCCGCAACAAGCTCTACGACCACCTCCGTGGCCGCGGGGCCATCGCGGCGGGGCCGATCGATCCGGCGGTGTCGTCGATCCTCGACGCTGGCGTCTCGCCGAGCGGCGCGCTGGCGGCCCGCGACGACGAGCGGCTGCTGCTGGTGGCGCTGCGGCACCTGCCGATCGACCTTCAGGTCGCGCTCGAGCTCTACTACTTCGAGCGCGTGCGCGGCCACGAGCTGGAGATCGCGCTCGGTGTGCCGGCGGGCACGGTCCGCAGTCGTCTGCGACGCGGGCTCGCGCTCTTGAAGGACAAGGTCGAGCAGCTCGCCGACACGCCCGAGTCGCGGCGAGGGTCGAGCGCGAACCTGCAGGCGTGGGCCGAGCGGCTCGACGCCGACGCCGACGCCGACGCCGACGCCGACGCCGACGCTGGATGAGCCGCCCGTCAGGCTCGCGGCGCTCGCTTCGACGACGCCTTGGATCGCGGCGGTGACCGGCGGGCCGCCGCGCCGCTCGAGCGCTCGCCGCAGGCCTCCCGCACGCACTGCCGCAGCCACCGGTGGGCGGGGTCGGCCTCCATGCGGGGGTGCCACAGCAGCGCCACGGTCACCTCCGGCGCGGCGAACGGCAGTGCGAGCGCAGCCATGCCCGCGCGCAGCCCCTGCGTGTGCCGGTCGGGCACCGTCGCGACCAGCTCCGAGTCGCGCGCCAGGGCGATCGCGGTCGCGAAGCCGCCGACGCCGACCACGAGGTCGCGACGCAGGCCCAGGGGCGCGAGCGCGTCGTCGACCGGCCCGCGATCGAGCCCGCGTCGCGTGATGCCGACGTGGCGCGCGGCGGCGTAGCGCGCCGCGCTGAGCCGACCGAGCGTCAGGGGATGCCCCTCGCGCACGACCGCCACGAAGCGATCGCGGAACAATGCCTGCGATCGCACCTCGGGACCGACGGTGCGACCGACCACGCCGGTTTCGAGATCGACGGCGCCCTCGCGCAGTGCACCACTGTCGCGGTCGAGTTTCTGCACGAAGCGCAGGCGGACGCCCGGCGCGTCGGCCTGCGTGCGCGCGATCAGGCGCGGTCCGAAGGTCTCCGCGAAGCCCTCGCTCGTGCGCAGGGTGAAGGTTCGCTCGAGCACGGCGAGATCGATCGCCGCGACCGGTCGCAACACCGCCTCGGCGTCCTGCACCAGCGTGCCGACCCGCTCGCGCAGCTCCAGCGCGCGTGGCGTCGGCACCAGGCCACGGCCCGCACGGGCGAGCAGCGGATCGCCAGTGGCCTCGCGCAGACGCGCGAGTGTGCGGCTCATCGCCGACGGACTGAGCCGCAGTCGACGCGCCGCCGCGACCACGCTGCCGGCATCGAGCAGCACGTCGAGCGCGACCAACAGGTTGAGATCGGGTCGCGACATCCGCCCCGTAGCGTACCCCGTCAATACATGGCGTCCAGTGCATCTATCGAGTGCGTTCATTGCGTCTACCGCCTTGCCTTGGACGAGGCCACGCTCCCGGCATACCCGGCCCGCGAGGGCCCCTGCCCGGAGATTTGGACATGCATCGCCCCTCGACGCCCCCTCCCGCGACCCCAGGCCCGAACGGGCCGAGCGCGCCATTTGCGCAGCTGTCCTTGGCCGCGCTCGCGCTGTCCATGCTGCTGTCGGCGCTCGGCACCAGCATCGCCAACGTCGCGCTCCCGACCCTCGCGATCGCGCTGCACGCCAGCTTCGGCGAGGTGCAGTGGATCGTGCTGGCGTACCTGCTCGCGGTGACCTCGTCGATCGTCGGCGCCGGACGCCTGGGCGACCTGCTCGGCCGACGCCGGGTGCTGCTGGTGGGCCTGGCGCTGTTCACCGCCGCCTCGGCGCTGGCCGGACTCGCACCGAGCCTGGGCGTGCTGCTGCTCGCGCGCGCGGTCCAGGGCCTCGGCGCGGCCGTGATGATGGCGCTGTCGTTGGCGCTGGTCGGCGAGAGCGTGCCGGCGGCGAAGACCGGCGGCGCGATGGGCCTGCTCGGCACCACCTCGGCGATCGGCACCGCGCTCGGCCCCTCGCTGGGCGGCCTGCTGATCGACGCGCTCGGCTGGCCTGCGGTCTTCCTGCTCGAGGTGCCACTGGGCGCGGCCGCGTTCGCACTCGCCCACCGCAGCCTGCCCGCCGATCGCCCCCGAGCCCGCGCGGCGACGTTCGACCTCGCGGGCTCGCTGGTGCTGGCGGCGTCGCTCGGTGCCTATGCACTCGCGGTGACCCTCGGTCGTGGGCACCTGGGCCTCGTCGAGCTCGCGTGGCTTTCGACCGCGGCGCTCGGTGGCGCACTGTTCGTCCGCATCGAGGCCCGCGCGAGCGCACCATTGGTGCAGCTGTCGCTCCTGCGCGACCGCGACCTCGCGGTCGGACTGGCCACGAGCCTGCTGGTCTCCACGGTGGTGATGGCGACGATGATCGTCGGCCCGTTCTACCTCGCGGGTGCGCTGGGCATGGACACCGGCGCGGTCGGACTCGTGATGTCGACCGGTCCACTGGTCGCGGCGCTGGTCGGTGTGCCGGCCGGCCGCATCGTCGATCGCATCGGCAGCGCGCGCACGAGCGTCGCGGGCCTGGCCGCGGTCACCATCGGCGCGGGCCTGCTGGCGATCACGCCGGTCGGCCTCGGGATGCTCGGCTACGTCGCACCGATCGTGGTGGTGACCGCCGGCTACGCGCTGTTCCAGGCCGCGAACAACACTGCGGTGCTGCGCGCGGTGGCGTCCCCGCAGCGCGGGTTGGTGTCGGGCGTGCTGCAGCTGTCGCGCAACCTCGGCCTCGTCACCGGCGCGTCGGTGATGGGCGCCGTGTTCGCCTTTGGCGCGGGTAGCGACGAGCCCGCGCTCGCGGGGCCGACGGCGGTCGCCTCGGGCATGCACGCGACCTTCGCGGTCGCGGCCGGGCTCGCCGCGATCGCGCTCGCGTTGCTGGTGGGCCGACGGCGCGTGCACACGCTGATCGTCGCGGGGTCGCTCGCCGTGCTCGCGTCACCTGGCATTGCGAGCGCGGCCCCACGCGAGGGCGCGGCGCCATCGTCCACCGCGCTCGATCACGCGATGGTGCTGCGCAGCGCCGACGGCGGCAGCAGCCTGCGATTGTTGGGGCTGCTGCAGATCGAGCACGCCCACGCGTGGAACGACCGCGCGCCCGACACGGATGCGATCGGGCTCCACCGCGCGCGTCTCGGCCTCGTGGGCAGCGTGCTGCGCAAGGAGCTGCGCTACACCTTCATCGCCGACTTCGCGGGCACAAGCCCCCGGCTGGTGTTCGCCAACCTCGACTACGCGCTCTTGCGTGAGCGGCTGGTGCTGCGCGCCGGCCAATTCAAGCGGCCGTTCTCGCGGTCGTTCCTCACCCCGGGCAGCGAGCTGTCGCTGGTCGATCGCCCGCCCACCGTCGCTGCGTTCGGCGACAACGCCGATCTCGGCGTGATGCTGCACGGCGGCGCGGGCCATCGGCTCGAGTACGCCGCCGGCGTGTTCAACGGCGCCGGCCCGAACGTCGTGCCCGATCGCGTTCATCCGCTGGTCGCCGCACGGGTCGGCTACGGCAGCCGGGGTGCCACGCCCTACACCGAGGGCGACCTCTCCGGCGGCGCTGCGCGGGTTGCCATCGCCGCCGCCGTGATGCTCGACCTCGACGCCGACGGCGAGCACGCCGGCTCCACTCGTGCGGTGGTCGACGCGACCGTCATGGCCCACGGTCTCTCGCTCGGCGCCGCGGTGTACGCCCGCACGCGGCAACGCGGCGCGCAGTGGTCGCGCCAATTCCTCGACGCGATCGGTCATCACACGCAGCTCGGCTACGTGATCGCCGGCCGCGTCGAGCCGGTGCTCCGCTACGCCGTCGTGCAACCGATCGGCGTCACCGCCACGCACGAGCTCGCCGGCGGCCTCGCGGTGTATCTGCGCGGCCACGCCATCAAGTGGCAGACCTCGGTGTCCGCACGCCTGGGTGGACGCGGGGCACGCTCGACCGCCGCGGTGACCTTGACCTCGCAGCTCGGCGTCGCGTTCTGATGACGCTCACGGTTCGCAGCAGTCGTTCCAGCCGCGCACGGCGGCCCCGGCCAGCGGTTAAACCGACCGCCGCCTTCGTGGCACTGACAGCACGATGGTGCTGCGCCTCCTGACCTTCGTCCCCGTGGTGCTTTCGTTCGTTGCGTGTGTCCCCCCGACGTCCCCGGACGCGGCGAGCAGTGGGTCCGACGAGGGCCTCTCGAACGGCGACGATCCGGACACGACGGGGCCGCGGGAGCCGAGCACCACGTCGTCTTCGGGCCCCGCGTCGTCGAGCGACGACGGGACGACCGCGGCCGAGCCCGCGACCACCGGCGGCGAGTCGACGGGCGTCGGCGAGACCACCGGTGCGCCGCAGCCCGAGCAACCCGAGCTCCCGGCCGATCTCACCCCCGGGTTCATCAACGTGTTCTGGTACCTGCCACAGGTCGCCGGTGGCTACGACGACGCCTCGCTCGACATCCATCCGGCGGTCTCGGGTCCCGACGACGGCACGCTGCAGTACTTCTCGTTCGGCGGCTGGCAGTTCACCCAGGGCCCGCCGGGCAACGGCTTCTACGGCGGGCTGCAGACGCGCATGGGCAATCAGACGCCGGCCAGCGGGTACCGCGGCGTGATCTTCTCGGCCTGGGGCGTGGTCGATGCGATCCCGGCCCCGGGCGCCTACGTCGACGTCGACGAGGTCGCGTGCGACGGTGGCGTCGGAGCGGTCTGCGTGCAGCTCAGCCTCGTCTACGACTGGTCGTCGGGCAACACCTACCGCATGCACTACCGCCTCATCGGCGACGCCCCGGGCAGCCCGGGCAATCAGCTGCTGCGCGCCAGCGTCACCGACCTCACGACCGGCGTCGAATCCGTGCTCGGCGACGTGGTCATCCCCATCGCGTGGGGCAAGCTGCCGGCCGAGTACTACAGCTTCGACGAGACGTTCCCGGAGCCCGAGGGGGCGCTGTGCACCAACTACAACCCGAGCGACGTCGACTACACCAACCTGGTCGCGCAGAGCGCAACGGTGGTGGCCGACAGCTGGGCCCAGGGCGATCCGGCGTACACCGGGCCGTGCATCGATCTGTTCCACTACGATCCGCAGCCCGACGGCTATCGCATGCGCCTCGGGATCTACGAGGCCGGATCCTGACTGCTGGCATCCGTGCCGCTGCTGGCATCCGTGCCGCTGCTGGCATCCGTGCCGCTGCTGGCATCCGTGCCGCTGCTGGCATCCGTGCCGCTGCTGGCCGCGGTGGTATCGTCGCCGCCGCAATCGTCCGGATCGGAGCCGGGTGGGCAGCGGCCACCCGCGTCACGCTCCTCGCAGACGCCACGCTGCGTCGCGCAGCAATCGAACGCGTCGGTGCCGGGCAGACACGTGTACGGCTCGTCGCAGCTGCCGTCTTCCACGTACGGGCAAGGCTGCGGCAACGCACACAAGCCGCCGAAGCACAGAAGACCGGCGTCGCAGCTGCCTTGCTCGCGCTCGGCTGCGAACGCGCAGGGACACGCGAAGGTGCCGGTCTCGCACGGCACGCAGGTGTCGAGCATGCACGCGAGATCGGCGTTGCACGCGAAGCCCTCCGCGCAGTGGCACGCCTCGGTGCCGGGCTCGCACGCGGCACCGGTCGACGCCCCGTCGGAGCTCGACGATTCACTCGATGGCGCCGTCGTCGTCGTCGTCGCGGTGGTGTCGCCCGTGGTCTCGCCGGTGTTCGTGGCGGTGTCGTTGCCCGTGGTCGAGCCGGTGGTCGCAGCGGCATCGGGGGCCTCGCCGCTGCACGAGAGCAGCGCGCCAGCCACGGCGACCGCAGCCACGCGGGCGCGATGGCGTCGACGCCGAGCCGCGCGCAGCCACACCAGCAAGACGCCCGCGGCGAGTGGAACGCTGCCGTCGTCGCCCGCGCTCCGACAACCACAGCCGCCATCGCTCGAGCTCTGCGGCGCCACGCCGCCGGAGGTCTCTGCACCGAGGCCGCTGGTCGATCCGAGCGTGCCGGTGCTGGCAGGCTCGGGCGTGTCGCCGCTCGACGACGCCGCGCCGCCGTCGCTGCTGGTGCCCTGCTCGGGCGCAGCTGGGGGATCCTCGTCGACGCCGATCACGACCTCCGTCGACAGCGCGGTGTTGCCGGCCCAGTCCGTGGCCTCGATCTGCAGCGACCACACCCCGGGCGGCAGCAGGACGTTCCATGCCCACGGCGGACTGCGGCGGATGCCACCGTCGATCACGACGCCACCGATCGCGAGCGCGAGCTGTCGAACCCCGCTGATGTCGTCGGTCGCAGCGGCCTTCACGGTCAGCGGATGATTGTCGGCGCCGTCCTCGATGTCGAAGCGAGCGCGATCCTTCGGCTTGGTGATCGTGGCCTCGGGCGCGAGTACGTCGGGGCTGTCGTCGTAGGCGGGTCCACACGCACTCCCCCACGGCGAGGTCGGGCCGCCGGCGCAGCCCTGCGACCACTGCTTGCCGGTGCCATCGTCGGGGTCGAGCGGGAACTCGCCGCAGGTCGGGCTCGGGTTCCAGTCGCCGTTGGAGTAGTGGCACGGCGTGACGTCGATGCCGCTGCGCTCCTCGATGAACGGCACGGCGAGGAATGACGTGGCGTACCAACCCGCATCGCCGCAGTCGCCCACGTTCGGGCCCGAGACGATGCCGAACGCGCGCCAGCTCCCGTCCGGCAGCTGCACGTAGGCCGGCCCACCCGAGTCGCCGTTGCACGAGCTCTCGCCGTTACCGCCGATGACGGCGACGCCAGCATCGTCGATGTAGTTCAGGTTCGTCTCGACCGCACGCTTCACGGCGAACTCGCCTTGCTCGTCGAGGCCGAAGCCGACCAGCGTGACCGTCTGCCCCGGCACCAACACCGTCGTCTCGCAGCCCACCAGGGGCGGCACGATCGGCACCTCGAGCACCGGCTCCGCCAGCTTGCAGAACGCGAAGTCGGTCGCGCGGAACTCTTGGAGCGACGCGGCCAGGTCGGCGGCCGGGTTCACCTCGCAGTACTCCGTCGCGACCGAGAAGCCCTCGATGGGTGCCTCGGGATCCGAGAAGTCCTCGCCGAAGTAGACCTCCGGGATCCCATCGCCGCAGTGGGCGGCGTACATGACGATCTCGGGGTGGATGAGCGTGCCGCTGCAGCCCCCGAGAAAGACGCTGGTCGGCCACGCGCAGGCGGAGACCGCCTCGCCGCCGTACACCGGGCTGGGGCCCCCGGGCGCCGCGACCGCGGCGATCGGCAGGCCGCTGGCGAGCAACACCGCGAGCATGCGCATCGTCCCGAACCTCCACGCCCCTCGACCCCATCGCATGCTCGCGAACGACATGGCCATAGGGTACGGCCGTCGTGCGCCGAAGTTCCCGCGGCGTGGGACGGTTCGTCTGCGGCCGCGTGCGGCCAACGTCGGCGCGAGCCCGGTCGCAGACCACGCGGGCGCCATCTGGCTATGCTCCGGCCATGCATCGACGGTGGCTTGCAGTGGCGATGGTGCTGGGGTTCGGCTGCGGTGACGACGGTGTCGTCGGCGACGCGTCGTCGTCGAGCACGGGCGGCTCGACGGGCGGCGAAGGCTCGACCTCGAGCGAGGGCTCGGGCACCGCATCGAGCAGCGTCGATGACTCGGGCTCGACGTCGTCGAGCGGCAACCAAGGCACGACCGGGACCGGCAGCTCGGGGAGCGCCGACAGCAGCGGCGATGCGAGCAGCGGTGCGTCGTCGAGCGGCGGGTCGGACTCGAGCTCGAGCGGCGGTGAGACCGGGCTCGTGCTCGGCGACTGCTACGAGGCCAGCCACCCCTGGGCCGGCGCGCTGTGTGGCTCGGCGCTGACGCCCTGCACGGTGCTCGTCGACGAGGCCGTGGACGGCGTGGGGTACTTCCGCAACGGCTCACCGAGCGTGACCCACGACGACACCTGCACGCCCAGCGTGTTGTTCTCGGTCGCCGAGGGCGGCTACTTCGGGCATGTCGCGACACGCACCGGCACCGATGCGTGGGACACCGCCGGCACGCCCGCCGCCGTCGCGCTCGGTGCCATCGCTTGGGACACCGATCTCGACGTGCTGCGCGTGCTCGAGTACGACGGTGCCAGCGCGATCGCCCACCACACCTACGATGGCGCGAGCTTCGGCATCGAGCCCGCGCTGCACGACGGCGAGTACCTGCTCGACGGCGAGGCAGCGGCGAGCCTGGGTCACGGGCATTGGCACATCGCGACCGAGTCGTGGGGCGACGGCATCTACCTGTACGGCGAGTTCGACGGCGCGTGGACGACGGTGCCGATGACGACCGCCACGGCGCTGGCGACTGCGGTGTCCGATCTCGACGAGGCCCACGTGACCTACTACGCCACGTCCGCGGGCAGCTGGGCCCACTACTACGTGCCGGCGCCCGACGGACCGCCGGAGCTGGTGTTCGACAGCGGCACCGACTCGCTCATGGCCGCGGGCTCGGGGATCGCGATGGTCGGCTCGACCCCTCACGTGATCGCTGCGCGTCCGACCGGGGATGGTCTGCAGGAGGTCGTGTATGCCGTTCGCAACGCGGCCGACGACTGGACCGTCCGCACCGTCGTCGCCGACGACACCACCGGCGAGCAACAGTGCGGCGAACCCCAGGTCGACGGCGAGACCTGCGACTACGACTACGTGCGCCATCGCCCGCTCGGCATCGTCGCGAGCCACGGCGGTGACGTCCGTCTGCTGTGGGCCGAGACCCACGCGATGGGTACGCTGACCGCGAGCTGCGACTTCGCGTGCACGTGGACGCCGACCGCCGACGACAGCGAGCACGCCATGTGGATCTCGGCGCCGACCGACGACGACTTCGACGACGCGATCCTCGTCGATCGCGACGTCGCGTCGATCGACGTCGAGGTCGACGGCGTCGGGAACATCCACCTCGCCGCCTACGTGTTCACGACCGACGGCGACACCACGGTCGACTACCTCCTGCTGGGGCCGTGACGGCCCGCCGCGAGGTCGACTAGGCGAGGATCTCGGGGATGACCTCGGTGGCCAGCCCCTCGTCCTGGCCGAACGAGGTCAGCTGGGGCGCGAGCGCGTTCATCAGCGTGAACGGCACGCGGCTGGTGTTCTCGCCGGCGACCCGGTGGTGGATGTCGCCGCGCAGTAGGCCGCCGCCCTTGCCCATCACCAGGAGCGGATAGTCGTCCATGTGGTGGTCCCAGGGCAGGCCCACGCACGAGGTGACGTAGATGATGCTGTTGTCGAGCAACGAGCCGTTGCCGTCGGGCGTGTCCTGCATCCGTTGGCACAGCTCGGCGAGGCAGCCCATCACGTACTCGACGCCGGTGTGGAAGCCCTGGGTGGCGTAGTCGACCCCCATCGGACTGAGGCGATGACCGAAGTCCTCGTGGAAGGTGACGCTGCCGAGCCCGGCTTCGATGAACGGCGCATGGCAGGCGGCGCAGGAGAACACGTGCGTGGCGACCCGCGTCAGCTCGCAGGACAGCGCGTAGACCAACAGGTCGGCGAATGCCTGGCAGCGGGCCCGCGTGATCTCGCCGTCGGCACCGCGCTCGGGGTACGCGACATCGGGATCGACGGGCGTGCCGCAGTCCGCGGCGTCGAGCGTGGCGTTGATCTGCGTCTGCAGCTGGTCGAGGCCTTCGAGGTGCCGGTCGAGCCGCATGCGATCATCGCTGCCGAGCCGCGCGCGCAGAGCCTTCGCGTCGGTCGCCACGACGTCGAGGATCTTCTGCCGTCGGAACAGCATCGGATCGGGCTCGATCGTGCCCGACAGCGACAGCAGCGTGGAGAACAGCGCCGCCGGGCTGTAGTTGGGCGGATTGGGCGCGTTGGGCCCGGAGAACGAGATGTTGAAGTCGAGCGCACCGGCGCCGGTGACGTTGGAGATGCCGACGTGCAGACCGGTCGGGAACACCGTGTCTGCGCTGAGATGCGGCGCCAACAGCTGGTCGATGGACGGCAGGCGCACGTCACCGCCGTCCATCGCCTGCGCACCGGTCAAGACCGCCGAGGGGGCGGACTTGTGCGCGTAGAGCTGCGGCACCTTGACCTCGAAGCCCGAGAGCACCGACATCCACGGCTTGAACGCCGCCAGCGGCATCAGAGCGGGGCTCGGCGTCCACGCAGCCCCCTGCCCGACCGCCGCCGGCACCCAATGGCCCGGATCTGCGCCGTTCCCGAAGAACCACGACAGGAACCGCGGCGTCAGGCCGGTGCCGTCGGCATACGCGACACCGTTGCCATCGAGCATGGCGCCGAGCCGTGGCAACGGCAGTGCGATCGCGGCGCCACCGAGCAGCCCGCGCAGGACGGTGCGTCGTCCCAGGTTGGTGCGTGCGCGCGTCATGGCATCTCTCCATCGTCGGGCGCGATGACGGTCCCGGTGGGGTTGGCGAAGCGGAAGTCCTCGTGGGTGACCAGCGCCAGCAACAGTCGATCGAAGCGGTTGCCCGCGTCGGCGAGGTCGGACTGCACGCGTTCGAGCAGTGGCGCGTCGGTCGACAGCGGCACGCGCCCCGCGGAGTACGCGAACAGTCGGTTCACCAGGCACGCGGGCGCGTCGGGATTGTCGCGCAGCAGGGTCGCGAGCTCGGCCGCGTCGGCGAACGGCACACCATCGAGTTCACCGGTGACGTCGAGCGTGAGTCCGTTGTCGGTCTCGCGGTAGCGTCCGACCGTGTCGAAGTGCTCGAGCGCGAGGCCCAGCGGATCGGTGAGCGCATGGCAGCCCATGCACGCCGGGCTCGAGCGGTGCGGCTCGAGTCGCTCGCGCATGGTCATCGGGCCGTCGGGCTCCGGCAACATGGTGTCGGCACCGGGCGGTGGTGGTGGTGCCGTCCGACACAGCAACGTGTCGGCGATGAACTTGCCGCGCTCGGTCGGCGAGGTCCGAGCGGGCAGCGAGTTCATCGCCAGCACCAGCGCGCTGCCGATGAGACCCCGGCGCGCGTCGCCGGCGGGCAGGGTCGCCGCGCGCAGGCCATCGGGCTCCGCCGTCGGCAGGCCGTAGATCGCGGCGAGCTCGTTGTCGACGAAGACCTTGTCGCTGTCGTAGAGCGAGAAGTAGTCGCCGGGCGCGTCGAACACGACGTCGGTCACGCGTGCGAGCAGCTCGGCGCGCATGCTGGCCTTGAGCGAGTCGGTCCACTCGGGATGCAGCTCGGCGTCCTTGTCCTTCTCACCCAGCGCCCACATGCCGTAGAGCTCGGCGGCGAACACCTCGACGCCCGCGCGCGCGCGCGGATCGGCGAGCATGCGCTCGGCCTGATCGGCGATGTTCTCCGGATCGACGAGCTCGTCGTCCGCCGCGGCGTCGAGCAACACCTCGTCCGGCACCGACGACCACAGCGTGAACGACAGCCGCGAGGCCATCTCCCACGAGTCGAACGCGAGTCGGTTGGGATCGACGCCCGAGGGTGCCCCCAGCTCGACGCGGTAGAGGAAGTACGGCGATTGCAGCAGCGCCCAGGTCGCGTGCCGCATGCCCGTGACGACATCACCCGTCTCGGCGCCGACGTCACCGACGATCGCGACGAAACGGTCGAGTTCATCGGCCGTCAGCGGGCGACGCCACGCGCGTCGACCGAAGCGCGCGAGTGCCTCGCGGATGCACGCGTCGTCCCCGAGCCCGCTGGGCACGCACGCGAGGATCTGCGCCACTCGCTCGGGATCCGCGAACGCCTCCTGCGTCGCGAGCAGCAGCACGTTCTCGTACTCGGCGACGCCGGCGGGCGCGACCGCGAGCTTCGCGGCGCCGATGTTGACGAAGCCCTCGACGCGGAAGTCAGCCGGCAGGGTGCCGATCGTCACGGGCCCCAGCAGGTCGACGACCGCGTGGGAGAACTCGGCGGCGGTGAGCCGCCGTAGGGTCGGCGCGTCGACCTCGCGCGCCGCCTCGCCGCCGCCGTCGCTGCTGCCGGTGTCCGCGCCCATGCCCCCGTCGGTCGCGCCCGACGCGTTCGCGCCGTCGGTGCCGTCGGCGGTGGGGCCGAGCCCGGAATAGCAGGCCGTGGAGCCGCACAGACCCCACACCACGAGCTGTATCGCCTGCTTGCGCCGCATTGAGAAACGACCTCTGCACGGTCACACTACGTGCGCCGCGACACGAGCGTCAACCGGTCGATCGCGCGGATTCCTGCCGTGAAGACGACGTGCCCGTCGGTCATTCGACCGAGTCGTGCACGCTCGCGCGCAAGCGCGACGCCACGCCCATGATCCCGCGTGGCCGCGTGGCCGCGTGGCCGCGCGCGTGCGGTGGGTGACAGCCGATGCAGCGTCGGCGCCCCGTCACCGCGATCGACACCCCTGCGCTCGCCCCGATCGCGCCTGCACGCGATGTGATCGCGACGCCCTGGCCCGCCGCGGCGCGCACGACACCACCGTCACACCTGCAGTGGCGTCCGGCCGCGCCCGCTTCCCCGTCGGCAGCGCTAACTATCTGGGATCTAGCGCATTTTTTCCATGCGACAATCGGTCGCAGCCGCGGCCGAGCAGCTGCATGTGCAGCGTCGCGATGGTGTTGGACGTCTCGCGTTGGAATCTCGGGGGCTCGGTGGGTGCGACCGCAGCGATCGTGCTCGGTGGATGCGGACCGGTGGTGCTCTCACCCGGACAGGACACCGAGAGCACCAGCGATACCGACAGCAGCAGCGTCAGCGAGTCGGAGAGCGAGAGCGAGACCGATCCGCCGACGACGACCGAGACGGTCGGCGGTTGCGACGATGGCTGCCCGAGCGGCTACTACTGCGACGGCAACGCGTGCATCCCGTACGGCTGCGCGGACGGTGGTTGCTGCTACGACGGCGACTGCTGCTACTACGACGGCAGCTGCTACTACAACGAGTGCTACAGCGTGGACGACTGCGGCGGCGAAGCGGTGTGCATGTCGGGCATCGATTGGGGCAACTTCTGCCAGGACGTCCCGATGCTGCCGGAGTGCGAGCTGCCCTTGGCACCGACGCCGATCCCGATGGTCGCGGACGGGCAAGTGCTTGCGCTGACCTTCTTCGCGGCCGACGCCGATGCGTCGCGCGAGCTCGTGGTCGCGACCCCGAGCAACGTGACGGTGCTCGCGGGTGGCACAGGCGTGGCCGGGGCCCCGCTCTTCGCCGAACCGATGCAGGTGAACGACGTCGCGGTGGGTGACCTCGACGGCGACGGCGATGAAGACCTCGCGGTCGCGTTGGCCGACGACGGCGGCCAGGTCGTCACGTTCCTGAACGACGGCAGCGGCATCCTGACGCTCGGCGGCAACACGGCACTGCTGGCCACCCGCGTCGAGATCGCCGACATCGACGGCGATGGTCGCGGCGACGTCGTCGGTCAGTTCGACAGCGTCGAGCCGACCGCGCTCGGCGTGGCGCTCTCGCTGGAGGGCGGCGCGTTCGGCCCCGTGCAGCTGCTGAGCACCGGCATCACGCTCTACGACTTCGCCACCGGTGAGCTCGATGGTGGCAACGGCCGCGAGGTCGTCGCGCACCTCAGCACTGCGACCTGGCGCTGGAACGGCGGCGGTGTGATCGACGACAATCCCGAAGGACAGTTCTGGCTGCAGGCCGCCGGCGACGACGCTCCGGGGCCGCTCGCGATCGCGACCAACTCCGTGCTGGGCGACCGTGTCGCACGGGCGCTCGAACTCTCGTTCCTCACGTATGTCGAGGTCTTCGACGGCTACGGCGGCGGCGTCGGTGCCTTCGCACTGCCCGCCGGCCAGCACGCGCTGGTGGCCGCCGACCTCGACGGCGAAGGTCGCGAGGCGCTGGTGTTCGCGACATCGAGCGGCCGACTGAGCGTGATCCGCGAGGCGCTCGACTGCGTCAGCAGCATCGACCTCGGCTACCGCACCTTGCCGGTCGTCGCCGCCGGCGACTTCAACGGCGACGGCCTGGAGGACATCGCGACCGGATCGGGCATCGACTTGACGATCTGGACCACACTGTCGCCATGACGCGAGGTCCTCGCGCGGCCGGCCTCGGCGGTCTCGGCATCAGCCTCGCGCGACCCGCAGCGCGAGGCTGTCGCTGAAGCAGTCGGGGTCGCAGCGGGCTGGCTCGGTCAGCTCGTAGTGGGGCTCGAAGCGACGTTCGAGCACCACCGCATCCTCCACCGTGACGCGCACGTCGAGCGTGGTCGGTAGATCGTCGACCCCCGCATCGCCCTCGAACGCGGTGAGGAAGAAGGTGTACGGGTTGTCCGGGTCGTCGACGATGACCGGCGAGACGTCGAGGTCGCCGGCATCGCAGTGCGCGGTACGGGAGTCCGCGCCGATCTCACAGCGAGCGTGCAGCGTCTGCGCGTCGTCGACCACGAATTCGAAGGCCCACACGCCGGGACGCAGCGCACCGCTGGGCTCGCGAATCGTGATCGCGAGCCGCGAGTTGCAGAGACTCTCGTTGCAGGTCAGGCAGCCCTCGCCGGCAAGCGCGAACGAGCCGGCCACGCCGAGCGCGAAGCCAGCCGCAGCCACCGGCCGTGCACGCATCCGCATCCACCTCGATCGAGCGCTCATCCGCGTCCACCTCGAAGGTCAGCCTAGCATGGCGTCGTGAGGCCACCGCGCAGCGACGCGCCAGCGCCGAGTTCGCCCCGGCGGGCGGGACGACAGCCATCCGGGTGAGCCCGCGGGCGTCGCACGTGGCTAGCCGCAGGTGCCTTCGATCATCACCGCCGCGAAGTCGCGGATCCACAGATCCCCCACCACCGCCGCGTCGAGCTCGCCGGCCTGCCAGGTGACGCCGTCGTCGCTGTACCACGGCGCAGCGCCCGGCGAGGTGATGCCGGCGTAGACGCCATCGACGAACGCGACCGCACGCAGCTGCGTGCCGATCTCGCCCTTGGTCGTCCACGTGACGCCATCGGAGGAGGTCATCAGCTGCGTGCCAGCGGCGGCGATGAAGCCGTCGTCGTCGTGGCCGAGGTCCTGGATCGAGCCGCCGGTCGGCTGGGTGTAGACCTCCCAGGTCAGGCCGCGATCGGGCGAGCGACAGACGTCACCGGTCGCGACCAACAGGGTGTCGCCGATCATCTCGATGTCGCCGCTGTGCTGGATCGGCGAGGCGCAGTTGCCGTCGAAGCCGGTGCCCTCGGACCACGTGGCCCCTTCGTCCTCGCTGACCACGACGAAGTTGCCCGTCGGATGCTGGTTGCCGCTCTGGCTCTCGACCGCGGCGACCAGCAGCGCGCTCTCGGGGAAGCCTCGCAGCTGCCGCAGCTGCTCGGCGCCCGGCGGCAGCGAGACGTCGGTGGTGACCCAGTCGACGCCGTTGGTCGAGTGCCACACGCGTTGGCTGAAGATCATGAAGGACGACGGCAGGGCCGCGACGCCGCTGGTGTAGATGCCGTAGCCGATCGCGACGCCGTCGTCGACGAAGCTCTCGCTCGGCAGATCCTCCCAGCTCAGGCCGTCGGTCGCGTGCAGGATGTGACCGCCCTCGGCGCCCCAACCGAAGCCCGCCACGAAGCCGCCCGGGCCGTACGCGAGCCCGCCGAAGCCGGTCCACTGGGTGTGATCGCCCTGCTCGTCGGAGAACGCGTGGGTGGTCCAGGTGCGCCCGCGGTCGCACGAGCTCGCGGTCCAACCACCGTCGCCCATCGCGACGAACATCGGCGTGAGCTCGACCGGCGTGCCCGTCGAGCTGCCGTCGTCACTGCCGCTGCCGTCGGTCGCGGTGGTCGCGGCGGTGGTGGTGGCGGTGCCGGCGGTCCCGGCGGTCGTGGCCGAACCCCCGCTGCTGTCGCTGCTCGTGGCACTGCCCATCGTCGTGTTCGCGGTCGTGCCGCTGCCATCGCTCGAGTCGCCCGCATCGCCGTCGTCGGGGTCGCTCGCGCAGGCGGCAGCGCCCCCCAGTGCGCAGGCGAGCGTCAGGGATCGCGCGTGACGAAGTGATCGGCGCCGTGGCTGCATCTGCGTCACCAGAGCACCGCGAGCGCGCTGTGGGGTGAAAACTTCTGCGCGCGCCCGTGCTAGCGTCGAGCGGGGCGCGAAGCCGGCCATGGCGACCACCGATCCCAGCCCGCCCGTGGGCGACATCGAGTACGTGCCGACCCCGCCAGCCGTGCTCGACCAGATGATCGAGGCCGCCAACCTCCGCGAGCACGACGTGGTCTACGACCTCGGCTGCGGCGACGCGCGGCTGCTCATCGCCGCGGCCGAGCGCCACGACGCGCGCGGCTGCGGCTTCGATCTCGACCCCGTGCGGGTGCTCGAGTCGCGCGCCAACGTCGACGCCGCGGGGCTCTCGCAGCTCGTCACCATCGAGCAGCGCGACTTCTTCGACGTCGACCTGCGGCCGGCGACCGTCGTGATGCTGTACCTGTCGCCCGAGCTCAACGTGCGGCTATTGCCGCAGCTGCGCCAGCTGAACCCGGGTGCGCGCATCATCGCCCACGACTTCGACATCGCCGGCATCGACTTCGAGCAGGTCTGGGTGGTCCGCGCGCCCAACCACCGCGCGCGGCCCAAGATGCGCGATCACCTGGTGCTCAAGTGGACCGCGCCGATCTGACTGAGGCTCACGCGAGTGAGCGGTAGCGCTGCACCACCGCGTCGACCGTGAAGCCGAACTCCTTCGCGAGGTCTTCGGCCGGCGCCGAGGCGCCGAAGTGATCGAGGCCCATGTTGTGCGCCGCCCACTTCTGCCAGCCCAGCGTGACGCCGGCCTCGATCGACAGGCGCCGCGTCACCGACGGCGGCAGCACGCGATCGCGGACCGCCTGCGGCTGGCGCTCGAACAGCTCCCAGCACGGCATCGACACCACGCGCACCGCCACACCCTGGGCGTGCAGCGCCTTGGCGGCGTCGTAGGCGAGCGCGACCTCGCTGCCGGTCGCGACCAGGATGCCGTGCAGCGCCGACGCATCGACGCCCTCGGGCTGCCACAACACGTAGGCGCCCTCGTCGATGTCATCGCGGCTCTCGGCGAACACCGGCAGGTTCTGCCGCGTCACGAGGATCGCCGTCGGACCCTCGCCGACCTTGCGCGACAGCGCGTGCTTCCACGCGCCGATGGTCTCGCGCGCGTCTGCAGGCCGCACGACATCGAGCTGCGGGATCATCCGCAGGCTCATGCACTGCTCGACGGGCTGATGGGTGGGCCCGTCCTCACCCAGCCAGAAGCTGTCGTGGCTGAACACGTGCACCACCGGCAGGCCCATCAGCGCCGACAGCCGCACGGCCCCGCGCATGTAGTCGGAGAAGATGAGAAACGTGGCATCGAACGCCCGCAGGCCGCCGTGCAGGGCGAGGCCGTTGGTGATGCCACCCATGCCGTGCTCGCGTACACCGAAGTGCAACACGCGGCCGCCGGGGTGCGCCCGGCTCTGGTCCTCGAGGCCGGAGAGGTGCACGCCGTTGCTCTCGGCGAGATCGGCGGAGCCGCCGACGAAGCCGGCGTCGTTGGCCATGATGGCGCCGAGGATCTTCTGCTGGGCCTTGCGGGTCGCGATCGGCGTGCCGACCGGGAAGCTCGGCAGCGCCGCGAACACCTCGGCGGGCAGCTCGCCCCGCATCGCCGCCTCGAATGAGGCCGCGAGCTCGGGGTGCGCGCTGCGGTACGCCGCGAAGCGCTGCTCCCACTGCACCCGCGTCAGCGCCAGCGCATCGCGTCGCGCATCGAGCTCGCGGCGCAGCTCGGGCGGCACGCGGAAGGTCGGCTCGAGCGGCCAGCCCATCGCCTGCTTGGCGGCCTCGACCTCGGCCTTGCCCAGCGGTGCGCCGTGGCTGGCGGAGGTGCCGGCCTTGGTCGGCGCGCCCTTGGCGATGGTGGTGCGACACGCGATGAGCGAGGGCTTGTCGGTGACCGCCCGCGCGGCCTGCAGCGCAGCCGTGACGGCCTCGCCGTCGTGGCCGTCGACGTGCTGCACGTGCCAGCCATAGGCCTCGAAGCGCGCGCCGACGTTCTCGCTGAAGCTCAGCTCGGTCGAGCCATCGATCGTGATGTGATTGTCGTCGTAGAGAAACACCAGCTTGCCCAGGCCCAGGTGCCCCGAGATGCTGGCGGCCTCGCTCGCGACACCCTCCATCAGATCGCCATCGCTACAGATGCCGTAGGTCAAGTGATCGACGATGGTGTGGCCGTCGCGGTTGAAGCGCTCGGCGAGGATCCGCTCGGCGATCGCGAGGCCGACCGCCGCCGAGATCCCCGAGCCGAGCGGACCGGTGGTGACCTCGACGCCGACGGTGTGACCGAACTCGGGGTGGCCGGGCGTGCGCGAGTGCAGCTTGCGGAAGTGCTGCAGCTCGCCCATCGGCAGCTCGTAGCCGGTGAGGTGCAGCAGCGAGTACAGCAGCATGGAGCCGTGACCGGCACTGAGCACGAAGCGATCGCGGTCGGGCCAGTGCGGCGCGCTGGGGTCGTGCACCAGCACGCGCAGCCACAACGCCGCCGCCATGTCGGCGGTGCCCATCGGCATGCCGGGGTGACCCGACTTGGCCTGCTCGACGCCGTCCATCGCGAGCGCCTTGATGGTGTGGACCATCAGGGTGTGCAGTGCGGCATCACAGGGTCGGGCGGGCAAGCTGCTGCGTGGGCTCATGACGGCCCTGCAGCTATCACGAATCACGACCGTCGGGCACTGCCGCGATGCGCGACCGCGTGCACCCCACGTCGGTGGCCGCGTTCACGGTTCTGGCGTGGTGCTCACGTCGTCCGCGTCGGGCAGCTGGCCGAGCGCCCGACGCACGGCCGCGACGGTCTCGGCCGCGCGCGCGGGCTTGCGCAGCCACCCGCGCGCGCCTGTCTGCTGTGCGAGCTCTTCGAGCTCCGCGTGGGGCAGCCCGCTGTGCAGCAGCAGCGGCGCGTCGATGCCATAGGCCGGATCGAGTGCTCGCATCGCACGCACCGCCTGCACGCCGCTCAGACCCGGCATGTTGACATCGAGCACCACCAACGCGGGACGATGCTTGCGCACCGCGACCGCGAGTCCGAAGCCCGAGGTGTGCACCACCACGCGCATCCCGGCCCGCTCCAGGACCGCACGGAGCAGGTCGGCGACGAGTTCGTCGTCGTCGACCACGAGGATGGTGTCCATGATCGGCGGCATCGACCACGCGCGCGCCGAGCTTGAGGCGGCCCCGCACCTACCGTCCCGCTGCGGGCCAGGTCGGCGCCATCGCCCGCCCGCCGACGAACACGGATCGGGAACCGGGACGCCGGCGGCGGCACTCGTGCTCCGAGACCTCCCGATGCCGACGCCGCGCGCCCTTCGCGATTGTGTGCAATCCCGCCGGGTGCTGCAGCTGCGCCGGGTGCTGCAGCTGTGCTGGCTGTGCGCCGCGCTGGCGTCGGGCGGCTGCGCGCGCGGGAGCGGCAGCCCCGACCTGCCGCGGACGTTCGAGATCCATCGGGTCGAGATCGAACGCGAGGCGGATCGCACCGAGTTGCTCGGCTTCGACCTCGACGGGGTCGAGATCTCCCGCTCGGCGTTCGACATCGACGATCTCGCCGGCGCCGCACGCCTCGAGCGCGACGACGAGTCCTTCATGGTCACCATCGCGCCGCTGACGGGCGGCATGTCGGTGTCGTACGAGCGCGGACCTTGGCAGCTGACATGGCAGCCCGACGACGGCGAACCACTCGACGAGCATGTCACCGAGGCCTGGAACGCGGTCGCACTGGGGTGGCGCGAGGTGCTGGTGTCCGACGATCGCCTGCTGACACCGGTGACCCACGCCATCAATGCGCGAATCGTCGACCCGCCGGCGGAGCTCGACGAGCCCGAGTGGGACCGTGCGTGCGCGACCGTGGTGGATTGGCAGTGCGCGCGCGGTCCGGTGGCGGTGACGCTGACCTGTCGCATGGCCGGCGCGGCGTGGTGCCAGGGGCTCGCCGCGCGCTGAGCCGTCGCGCGGGCGCGCGCTGCCGCGGCGCGATGCTTCTTCGTACCGCGCCGCCTTGGCCACTCAAGGCACGCCCGGCCGGGGTCGATGCTGCCGGCCATGGCCGACGGCACCACGCCCCGCGCGCAGGCATTCGAGGTCCGTCGAGGTGCGAGCGCCGCCCCCGAGCCGCGCGCCGCGTTCACCGAGCTGGCCGCGCAGCTCGCCCAGGAGCATCCGGTCTTCACGCTGTTCTACTGCGCGCCCGAGTACGCCTCCGAGGCGCTCTGCGCGACGCTGGCCGAGCAGTTTCCCGCCGGCCTCGTCGTGGGTTGCACCACCGCCGGTGAGATCGGCCCGCTCGGCTACCTCGACGGCTCCATCGCGGGCGTCAGCATCGGCGGTGACCTCCGCGTCGAAGCGGCTCGCATCGACGACCTCGCGAACTTCCGGGCCGAAGACGCCGCCGCGCTGACGCGGCGTCTCATCACGCAGCTCGAGCAACACGGGACACCCGTCGACGGCAGCAACACCTTCGCGTTCCTCCTCATCGACGGCCTCTGCGGCCTCGAAGAGGTGGTGGTGAGCCAGCTGTACCGCAACCTCGGCGACGTGCAGCTGTTCGGCGGCTCGGCCGGCGACGGCACGCGCTTCGGCGAGACCTGGATCTACCACGACGGCCGCTTCCGACAGAACTGCGCCGTGTTGCTGTTGATGCAGACCTCGCAGCCATTCCGCGTGTTCAAGACCCAGCACTTCGTGCGGGCCGAGTCGCGCCTGGTCGTGACCGGAGCGGACCCGGCGCGCCGCATCGTCACCGAGATCAACGGCGAGCCTGCGGGCCGCGAGTTCGCGCGCATCGTCGGGCTCGACGTCGACGATCTCACGCCGCTCATCTTCGCGTGCCACCCCGTGGTGGTCCGCATGGGCGGTGACGAGTACGTGCGCTCGATCCAGAAGGTCAACGACGACGGCAGCCTGACCTTCTTCTGCGCGATCGAGGAGGGCGTCGTGCTGACCGTGGCACGGGGCGTCGACCTGGTCGCGGGTCTGCGCACGCAGCTCGAGGAGCTCGAGTTCGAGCTCGGCAAACCCCAGCTGGTGCTGGGCTGCGACTGCATCCTGCGCCACCTCGAGTGCAAGGAGCGCAACATCACCGCCGAGGTCGGGCAGCTGTTCGATGCGCACAACGTGATCGGCTTCGGCACCTACGGCGAGCAGTACAACGCCGTGCACGTGAACCAGACCTTCACCGGGGTCGCGATCGGACGCCGGGCGTAGGAACGACCGGTGGGCGACGACGGCGAGCTGGAGCGGCTGCGGACCGAGAACGCGAAGCTGACCAAGATCAATCGCGCGCTCATGAGCCGCGTCGAGCGCAGCCTCGATCAGGGCAGCCCCTTCGCGTTGTTCGAGAGCGCGACCTCGCTCGAGAGCGAGGTCCGCCAGCGCACGGCGGCGCTGCGCAGCGCCATGCGCGAGCTCAGCACCACCAACGAAGAGCTCCGCGCCGCGACATTCGCCGCCGACGCGGCCAGCCGCGCCAAGTCGGAGTTCATCGCACGCATCAGCCACGAGCTACGCACACCCATGAACGGCGTGCTCGGCATGACCGAGCTGCTGCTCGAGTCGCAGCTGAGCCCGGCTCAGCGTCGTTCGGTGCACACCATCGGACGCTCGGCGCAGCTACTGCTGCGCGTGATCGACGACGTCCTCGACTTCACCAAGGCCGAGCAGGGCAAGCTCCGACTCGAGCAGCGCAGCTTCGAGCTCGCACCCGTGATGGACGACACCCTCGATCTGCTCGCGGAGACGGCGCGACGCCGCGGCATCGAGCTGGTGCGCTCGATCGATCCCGAGCTCCCGCGGGCGATGATCGGCGACAGTCTTCGCCTGCGTCAGATGCTCACGAACCTGGTCGGCAACGCGATCAAGTTCACGCCCAAGGGCCACGTCGCCGTACGGTTCCGTCAACGCGCGCGCCGAGGCGACGAGATCGAGCTCGAGCTCGAGGTCGAGGACACCGGCATCGGCATCGAGCCCGCTGCCCAGCGCGCGATCTTCGAGGCGTTCACCCAGGCCGACGGCTCGACCACGCGACGCTACGGCGGCACCGGCCTGGGGCTCGCGATCGTGCGCCAGCTCGCCGAGATGATGGACGGCAGCGTCACGGTCCGCAGCGAGCCCGGCGCCGGCTCGACCTTCACCATCGTCATGCGCATGGTCGCGAGCACGCGAGCGCCAGTGGAGGTGATCGCGACCGAGCAGGTGCGTCGGGCCGAGCATCGTGGACTGCACGTGCTGGTCGCCGAGGACAACGGCATCAACGTCGAGGTGCTGCAGGGCATGCTCGAGCGCCTCGGCTGCACCTGCGAGGTCGCC
Source organism: Deltaproteobacteria bacterium (assembly GCA_016709225.1). NCBI lineage: Bacteria > Pseudomonadati > Myxococcota > Myxococcia > Deltaproteobacteria bacterium. The sequence continues at coordinate 971,530 of JADJEE010000012.1, forward strand.
GGGGATGGTCGGGCCGCGGTGCAAGCGGCCGCGAGCGGGCGCTTCGACGCGATCCTCATGGATTGGCAGATGCCGGTGCTCGACGGGCTCGCGGCGTCGCGGCAGATCCGCGAGCACGAGCGCGCGCAGGCACTGCCGCCGGCGACCATCATCGCGGTGACCTCGAACGCGATGGCGGCCGATCGAGAGCGCTGCCTGGCCGCGGGCATGGATTCATTCCTCAGCAAGCCCCTGACGTTGTCGGCGCTGGCGGCAGCGCTGCCCGGCGGCCCGCGGCCACGGTGCGAAGCCGTGCGCGAGGAGGGGCCGCTCGAGCTCGGCGCCCTGCTCGACCTCGCACAGCTCGACGACGACGGCGCCATGATCACGCGCGTGCTGCAGCTCTTCGTCGACGAGTGTCCCCGCGCGCTGGACCGCCTCTGCGAGGCCAGCCGCGGCGAGGACCTCGGCTGCGTCGCCGACGAGGCCCACCGCCTGCGCTCGAGCTGCGGCTATGTCGGCGCACGCAAGATGGTCTCGCTGTGCGAGGACCTCGAACGCGCCGGCAGGGGCGGGGCCGCCGATCGCGTGCCCGCCTTGCTCGACGCGCTCGCCGCTGCGTTCGAGCAGGTTCGCGTGTCGCTCCCGTGCGCGCGCCTCGAGGCGCTGCGCCGCACCTCGGCGACCGCCGCAACCGGCGCGTCGAACCTGGCCGACTAGTACCTCGACACAGGGATTGTGATGGGTCAGAACGCCGTCATGGCCGCGACTCCGCAAGGCGCCGTGCCGCCGGAATACCGGGCGTATTTCAAGGTGCGGCAACGCAGCGAGGCGCGGTCAGGGCGGTGTTCTGACCCGTCACAATCCCTGTGTCGAGGTACTAGCCGGCTCGCGCGTCCCGCCGCGCGACCACGCGGCCGAAGATCACCAGCGCGAGCGCAGAGACGATCGCGACCCCCACGAACGCGTACCACAGGTGATGCGCCTGCGCGTACGCGGCCGGCAGCTCGCCGTGACCGGCGAGAGCATCGAGGCGCTGCTGCTGGTCGGCGGCGCTCAACGTGCTGGGGTCGGGGCAGTAGCGCTGCAGCAGGAAGCCCGAGCTGACGAAACCGACCAGCGCGGCCAGGAAGGAGTGCAGGTGCGAAAAGCCGAGGTAGAGCCCCTGCTGCCCCGGCGGCGCCTGCAGCGAGAAGTACTCGAGATAGCGCGGCGAGATGAAGCTCTCGGCCAGGCCCTGGAATCCGATGCCGACCACCATCATGAACGCGACCGGCTGCATGCCGAGGATCTCGCCGCGCCCGATCAAGTTGCCTGCGGCCATGCACAACGCCGACACCGGCATGATGAACATGCCGACGCTCATCGATGTCAACGCGCTGCGGCGTCGCATCAGCGCCGTGATCGCACCGACGCTCACCACCACCACCGCAGGGTTGACGTTGGCGTACCACGACGGCGCCGAGTCCTCGCCGGCCATGCGCAGCACGTACTTCGGCATGCTCGCGTAGAGCTGGTACTGCACGATCCAGAAGCCCGTGATGATGCAGATCAACACCACCAGACGCCCCCGCCGCAGCACGGCCACCAACGCGCGACCGATCTCGGCCGTGCTCTTGCCGCCCTGGCCAGCGTCGCGGCCACGGTAGAGCAGCAGCACCAGCACGAACGCGGCCGCGGTCATGCCGGCGGAGAAGAGGTTCAGCACCACCAGCCCTTCGTTGCCCAGCCGCTCACGCAGTGGCTGCACCAGCGTCTTGCCGCCGAACGCCCCGATGTTCACCATCGCATAGAAGATCGAGTAGCCACGCGCGCGGGTGCTGGCGGTGGTCTCGCTCGCGATCGTGCCGGTGATGACCGACTTGATGAACGAGCCCCCGACCATCACGAACAGCATGACCGGCACGAACAGCCACCGCTGCGGGCTGTCCTGCAGACCCGTGAACGCGACCTCGCGACCGTACTGCACCAAGCCCGCGCCCTGCAGCAGCACCGGCAGCAGCCACATGCCGCCATAGCCGATCGTCAGCAGCGCGAACGCCACCAGCAGCGCCCGTCGGAAGCCGATGCGGTCGGCCCACGCACCGCTGAAGGTCGGCAACAGGTAGAGCCCGGCCGAGAACGCGCCCGACACTGCCGCCGCCTCGACGTCGGAGTAGGCGAGGATCCGCGACAGGTACAGCGTGATCGCGACGAACACGCCGTACCACGCGCCCCGCTCGAGCAGCTCCGCGACGTTGGCGGTCCAGAACGCGCGGGAGAAGCCGCGGCCGCGCTCGGCGGCGTCATCGGGGTTGCTCGCGGTGCCCATGCGCGGGCCGACCGTACCCCGAAACCCGCGACCGCGGCCAAGCACCGGCGCCGTCTTCAGCCCTCGTCGGAGGCGGAGCCGACCGACGGCGAGTCGACCGCACCGAAGTCGCACTCCCGCTCGATCACCTGCTCCTGCGCCGCGCACGGCGGCTCGACCTCGACACCGGCACCGCCGCCGTCGGGATCGCTGCCCTCGGTGTCGCCGCCGGCCTCGACCGAGTCCGATCCGATGATCTCCTCGCAATCGAGTGCAGCCATGCAGGCGAAGTAGTCGGAGAGCGCGGCGCGACACTCGACACCGCCGGCGCTGGCGTAGGTGCCGACCCCGGCGACGCACTCGCCCACCAACGACACGTAGCCAGGCGCGTAGCCGTCGTCCTGCGCCGCCTCCTGGGCGTAACAAGCGGCGTAGGTCTGCGCCCACGGAGCACAGATCTCGATCGCCTCCTGCAGCGCGGCGGCCTCGCCACCACCACCACCACCACCGTCCTCGCCGCCATCGCCCTTGGGATCACACCCCCCGGCCATGACCGCCGCGCCCATGGTCCAACCCAACAACCAAGCCAGATCTCGCATCCTCGACATGACGTCCACGCTCTCCGTCGGGGGTAGTGCCCGGCGGGTGCGCCACGATCACGGGGCCGCGCGATTGGCCTACGAATCCCGGGGATAGACCGCGATCTCGGAGCCGACCGCGTAGGCCACATGGCACGGCGGCACCTGGTCGAGGTAGCCCCAGGGTTCGCCGTACAGCTCGGCGAAGTCCACCGCCAGCGACAGCCGCGAGGGGTCGGTCGGATACACCGCCCAGATGGGATGGTGCACGCGATAGACCACCAGCCCACCGCGACCGTCGCGGCCGAAGCCCCACTCGTGCTCCTTGAAGAACGCCTCGCGCGAGTCCGACGGCGGCACGACGGTCGCGCGATCGCCCTCGATCGTCAGCGCATGAATGCGGCCCCCGAGTTCGATGCGCATGTGCAGGCGCCGCACGTCGAGCTCGTCGACGACCTCGCACTGCATCGGCACCGTGCGGTAGTGCTCGTGGTACACGAGGTTTGCGACCATCGCGATCGCGTGCTTGGGGACGAGCTCGGCGATGAACGTCACCCCGCGACGCCCACCCTCGCGTTCGCGCACGTACGCGCGAAGGTTGACCTCGGGGAAATCGGTGTGCAGCGGCACCGCGATGCCCTTCACCTTGGTGTCGAGGAAGCGGAACGCCACGAAGCTGACGTAGGCGACGTCGTCGGGATCGTCCGGCAGGCGATCGGGCTCGAGGCCCGGCGGCAGGTACGACAGCAGCATTGCGGCCGGCACCCGCCAGGTGACGAGCGCGAGGTCTTCCCAGCGAGCGGTCAGGAACGCGGCAGGCACGGACACGCGAAACGATCTTGGGCGCAGCCCCAGCGGCGCGCAAGACCGTGGGCACAAGCAGCGTTTGCGGTGTGCTATGACCTCGGCCCATGCGCATCTGTGTCCTCGGTGCGACCGGACTCGTCGGTCGCGAGACCATCGACCTCGTCGCACGTGCGTGGCCCGAGGCCGAGCTCGACCTCTACGCCAGCCGCGATCAGACCCTCGAGCACGGCGGCCGCAGCTGGTCCGTGACCGGCGCGCCTGCGCTCGAGCGCGACGACGCGCGCCGCGGCGACCTCGCGCTGGTGGCCCTCGACGACGATCACAGCGCGCGCTACGTGCCTCGGCTGCTGACGCTCGGCTACCGCGTCATCGACAAGAGCAACACCTACCGCGGTGATCCGCAGGTGCCGTTGGTCACCGCCGGCGTGAACGGGCATCGCGTCGACGACGGTGTGAAGCTGGTCGCGAACCCGAACTGCACGACCATCCCGTTCGCGCTCGCGATGGCGCCGCTGCTGCGCCGCTTCGGGCTGCAGGCCGCCACCGTCAGCACCTACCAGGCCGTGAGCGGCGCCGGCATTGCGCCGCTCGACGAGTTCCTCGCCGCCGCCGCCGCGGGCTACGCGGCCGGCGATCGCTTCGGCCGGCCGTTCGACGCCAGCGGCTACGCCGGCAACACCGTGCCGCACAACGGCAAGACCGACGACAGCGGCTTCTCGGCCGAGGAGCGCAAGCTGACCTTCGAGAGCCGCAAGATCCTCGAGCTGCCGGAGCTGTCGATCTCGGCGCAGTGCTGCCGCGTCGCGGTGGCAGTCGGCCACACGATGAACGCATGGTTCACGCTCGGCGAGCCGGCGACGCTGGCCGAGCTCGAGGCGGTGCTCGGCGACGCGAAGGCGAGCCCGTTCGTGCGGCTGTTCCCCGGCAGCACCGGCGAGGGCATGAGCGCGCTGTCGTGCGTGGCACACCGCGACCGTGCACTGGTGGGGCGGCTGCGCGCGGATCCACGCGACGCCAGCGGGCGGAGCTTCTGCGTCATGGTGGCGGGCGACAACCTGCGTCTGGGCGCCGCAACCAACGCGGTCCGCGTCGCGAGTCGCTGGTATCCGAGCCGCGACCCGGACCTGCAGGATCCTCGCTGAGCGATCGCGCCGCGCGTGGTATCCTGCCGCCGGCGTGGGCTGGCGGAAGCTGCATCTCGGGCTGATGGCGGGCCTCGCCGCGTGCTCGTTCGACTCGAGCGGCAAGAGCCAGGTCTCGGGTGTGGTCTCGTCGACGACCGCGGCCAGCGACACCAACGACGACGGCCCCGCATCCACCGGCGGCCTCGAGAGCTCGGGCGGCGCAGGTGTGAGCGCGACGCAGGGCGGCAGCTCGGGCGACGCGCCCGATGACAGCACCGCAGCCGATCCCGACACCAGCGGCGATCCGACGCCCGGCGGCTCGAGCACGACGGAACCCACCGACCCGTGCGCCGACCATCCGCCGCAGTCGGTCACGCTGATGGCCGACCAAGCCACGCTCGCCGGCGACATGATGCTCGCGTCGCTGTACGACGGCACCACCTACGTCTACGCCGAGACCGCCGGCATGGGCACGGCGACGTTCGCCTTCGATCTGCAGTGCGCGGACGACTTCGCGGTGTGGATGCTGGTGTTCGATCGCGAGCCCGGCCTCGACACCGCGTTGGTGCCCGGCAATCCCGCCGACTCCGCGCACGTCGACGTCACCGGCGCCGCGACCGACTGGCGCTACGGCTGCCAGAACCTCGGCGCACCGCCGTGGTCGTGGCAGGCGGTCAGCGAGAACGGCGACAACTGCATCTCCAACGATCGCATCACCTTCGCGCTGCCGGCGGGCTCGAACACCATCACGGTGAGCATGCTCGAGGGCGGCACGTGGTCGGGCAACACCATCTCGCCGGGCGACGTCGCAGCGGTCAAGCAGATCCTCGTGACCAACGACCTCGACTTCGAGCCCTGACCCGCGCGCCGTCGCGGGCGAGCACGCCGGCCTGCGCACGCGCGCGCGCCATGGCCCACTGCGGCGGGCGAGCTTGCCGAGCGGCGCGTCCCGGATGCATGCTCGCGCCGACGATGACGTCGCCGCTGACCGAAGCCGTGCTCGAGATCGCCGAGGGCGCCGGACCCAGCGGCGTGGCGATGGGCGCGATCGTCGACGTACTGGCTACGCAGGGCTTCGTGGTCGAACAGATCGAGCGCGAGATCTGGGCCCTGCTCGAGCGCCGTCGGCTCACGCCGACCGGCTTCGTGTGCCGTACGATCCGTCGCCGCGCCGACGACGGCACGCCAGTACGCAGCCGGCTGTACGAGTTCATGTTGGTGCCGTGGTCGGCGGCCTTGGATGCTCAGCTCGACCTCGCGCTGGAGCGGCCGCCGTGACGCCGCCGGTCGAGACCCCGCAAGACGCGACGCGCTTCCTCGCGCTGGCGCCGATGGACGGCATCACCGACGCGACCTGGCGTGCGCTCGCCACCGATCTCGACGACGCGCCGTCCGGCATCAGCCTGTGCGTCAGCGAGTTCGTGCGCGTGACGGCGCACGCCGTGCCCGCGGCGGTGTTGCAGCGGGAGGTGCCCGAGCTCGCCCGTGGCGGTCGGACCCCGCGCGGCGTGCCGGTCGCGGTGCAGCTGCTGGGCGGCGCGCCCGAGCCGATGGCCGCGACCGCAGCGCGGCTGGCCGAGCTCGGCGCGTTGGCGATCGACCTCAACTTCGGCTGCCCTGCGAAGACGGTGAACAACCACGACGGCGGTGCGGCGCTGTTGCGGGCCCCGTGCCGGATCGAGGCGGTGGTCGACGCCGTGCGCAGGGCCGTACCCATGCACGTGCCCGTGAGCGCCAAGATCCGACTGGGCTGGGACTCGGCCGACGGCGTCGAATCGCTCGCGCGTGCGGCCGAGGCCGGTGGTGCCTCGTGGCTGACGATCCACGCACGCACGCGGGCGCAGCTGTACGCACCGCCAGTCGACTGGGTCGCGATCGGCCGTGCCCGCGCGGCCGTGACCATGCCGGTCGTCGCCAACGGCGATCTGTGCACGACGGCCGACCTCGAGGCGTGCGCACGCGCGAGCGGCTGCAACGCGTTCATGATCGGCCGCGGTGCGATGGCCGACCCGTGGCTGTTCCGGCGCGCCCGCGGCGACGCAGACCCGGCGGGCTTCGACGCCGGCGTCGACGGGGTGCGCCTGCGCGCGCTCATCGATCGCTACGTCGTCGCGCTACTCGCCGCCGGCACCCGCGAGGGCACGGCGCTCGGCCGCGTGAAGCAGTGGCTGCGTTTCGCCGCCACCAACCATGCCCCTGGCGCGCGTGCGTTCGAACGCATCAAGCGCTGTGCGAGCCTGGCGGAGGCCGCGGCCGTGCTCGACGACGAGCTCACGGACGTCCGCGCGGCGGCCGTCAGTCGCTGCAGCCCGGCGCGTCCAGCAGCAGGTCTTCGCCCTGCAACGTCCACGTGGTCGCGAACGCCTTCGCCTGCTTGATCACGCGATCGCGTACGCGATGCCCCATGGCCCCGGTCGCGGGCACCGGATGCGGCGCCGGCGACCGCTTCACGTAGGCGGGATGGAAGACCACGCGATCGAGGCAGCTCCCCTGCGCCCGCGCGCGCACGCGCAGCACGCCGGTCAGGCGGGGAATCTCGTTGGTGTTCTCGAACAGGAAGTTGCCCATCGAGTAGGCGATGAGCCCCTTGCCGTAGCGCTCGACCCCCTGCAACACGTGGGGGTGCGAGCCGATCACGAGGTCGGCACCGGCGTCGATCAACGCGTGGGCAGCCTTGACCTGCGCGTAGTTGGGCGCCTCCGCGTACTCCTCACCCCAGTGCACGACCACGATGACGAGGTCGTGGTCGGCGCGCGCCTGCGTCACCACCGGCACCACCTGCTCGTCGATCGCATCGGTCGGCAGGTAGGCCAGCTGCGGTCCCCCCTCGCGTACGGGCGCGTTGGTCCGCGTCGTGATCGCGACGAAGCCCAGTCGCCAGCCCTTGGCCTCGACGGACTCCACGCGGAACACCGGCGGCTCCATCTGTGCGGCACCGACCGGCACGAGCCCGAGCTCGCGCACCAGCTTCGGCGTCTGCTCGACGCCCTCGAGCCGTTGATCGTACCAATGGTTGTTGGCCAGGCTCACCACCGTGAAGCCGGCGGTGCGCAGGTGCTCGGCCAGCTCGAGCGACGCACCGAAGCGGAAGCGGGCACCGATCGGGCTGCTGGTCGGCAGCTCGCGCACCAGCGGCGTCTCGAGGTTCGCGAACACGACGTCGGCCGCGATCTTCTCGCCGATCTCGTCGAACACCGGCTTGCCGGCCTCGGGGATGGGGTCGTAGCCGCTCTCGCGGTAGCGTCCGAAGATCACGTCGCCGACGAACGTGAGCTCGAGCTGGTCGGCGCGCGCGGGCGTCGGTGCGACCGTGGGCGCGACCGTCGGTGCCGGCGCCGGCGCGGCGACCTCGGCCGTGGCGACCTCGGCGGGCGCGACCGCTGCATCGGCGCGGGCGGCCGACGGCAGCGCGCTCGCCCGTGGATCTGCAGCGGTCTCGGTGCCGGTGCGCGCGCAACCAAGCGCCAGCGCCAAGAACCACCAGTTCGAGATCCACCCGCCCGAGCCATGGGTCCGCAACACGCTCGGACCATAGCGCACCGCCCCGGCAACTCAAAGCTTCGGGAACGCGCGGCTGCACTGGTCGAGCAGCCACGGATACTCACCCGCCGCCTCGCGCAGGAGCATCGCGACGCACGTCGCCGCTGCCGGTGAGGTCTCGCGCTCGCAGCCGCTGCGATCGGCGTCCACGACCGCGCGCACCACTGCGTCGGCGGCGGGCGCTTCGCCCTCCGGCGCTGCGTAGGACGTCGCGGCCGCGCCCAGCATGTCGCGACACGCCTCCGCCACCGTGGGCAGTGGGTCGGGCAGCCGCGCGGCGACGCGCGAGCGCAGCTCGCGGGCCATCGCGTCATAGTCGGGCTGATCGTCGACGCCGCGCGAAGGGTTGCCGACCCGCAGGGTCCGCGCGCGCCCCGGCGCCTCCGCGCTGCCCGGCGGCGCACCGTCACCATCGGCGACCGTGTTGCGAGTGCACGCCAGCGACGGTGCCGTGACGGTGACGAGCAGGTAGCCCAGCATGCACGATGCCCACCGCGTCGGCGCGACGCTTGGCGTCCGCGCGCCCGCGGCGTGACGGGCCGCATCGACCCGCACGCCCACAAAGCCGTCGCGGCGCCCTGGCATCGCCGCTACGATAGCCCAACATGTCGACCCCGCGCTCGATGGCCGTGGCTTCCGTGTTGCTGACGATCGCGCCGGTGTGGCTGCCCGCGGGCCTGGCCACGGCCGCACCGACGCAGCCGGGCGAGCTCGACAACCCGCTGGTCACGCCGGCGACCTGCCAGAACTGCCACAGCTTCGGCAACATCGCCCCCCACCGCGACGATCCTTACTACGCACCGTTCTTCGGCTGGCAGGGCTCGCTCATGGCCAACGCAGCGCGCGACCCGGTCTTCTGGGCCGGCGTCGCGATCGCGGATCAGGATCATCCCGGCGAGACCATCGAGTGCATCCGTTGTCACGCACCGCGGGCCTTCCTCGACGGCCGCGGCGACGCGGTCGCGATCGACGAGCTGCTGCCCGACGACCTCGCGGGCGGGGTCGAGTGCGAGCTCTGCCATCGCGCCACCGAGGACCTCGCGACCGCGGCCGGCAACGCGCGCTACCAGCTCGACGACGTCGCGGTCGCCGGCACGGTCGCCCGACGCGGCCCGTGGACCTACGAGTCCAACGTCGGCGATCCGCCACATCCGTGGGTGCAGGACCCGTACACCGGCTCGTCGCGCATGTGCGGCACCTGCCACGACGTCACGACCCCGCGCGAACGCGTCGACGACGACGGCACCGCGCTCGGCATGCTCTTCAACGAGCAGCGCACCTACTCGGAGTGGCTCGGCAGCGCGTACGCGGTGCCCGGCGACGACTTCCGCTCGTGTCAGGACTGCCACATGCCCGCGGTCGATCAGATGCCGGGCTGCTTCGACAACGCCAACGCCGGCCTCACCCACGACACCGGCGGCCGCCGCCACGACCTCGTGGGCGCGAACCGCTTCATGCACGAGATCCTGCGCGGCATCTACGGCGACGGCGGCACCGGCGAGGTGGTCGACTTCTTCTACGACAACGCGATCGCGGCGGTCGATCAACTGCTTCCGACCGCGGCCACGCTCGAGGTCGTCGGTCCGCGCAGCGTCGACCTCGGCGCAGGACTCGGCGCGCTGGCCGTCACCGTCACCAACAACACCGGCCACAAGCTCCCGAGCGGCTACTCCGAGGGCCGCGTGATGTGGATCGAGGTCATCGCGCGCTACGACGACGAGGTCGTGTGGAGCTCCGGCACCTGGACGCAGGGCCAGGGCATCGAGCAGGACGCGCGCCTGCGGACCTACCGCGGCGTCGCAGAAGACCTCGCCGACGGCGCGCAGTTCCACCTGCTGCGCAACAACCACTGGCTCGAGGACACTCGCATCCCGCCGCGTGGGCTGACGCCGTCGATCGAGACCGACCCCGTCGGCGATCGCTACACCCTGCAGGGCGACGGCACCTGGCCGAACTTCGACGAGGTCGAGTACGACTTCGACGGCCGCAGCGACGTGGTCGACGCCACCCCGGCCGACCCCGACGACGACGTGCTCGTGGTCGACGTGCGCCTGCTCTACCTCATCAATACCCCCGAGTACGTGCAGTTCCTCGCCGACGAGAACTCGACCAACAGCGCCGGCGCCGACGTGTTGTCGCGGTTCGAAGACGCCGGCGGCGCGCCCCCGCTGGTGCTCGGCTCGCAGCAGCTGATGATCCCGATCACCGCATTCGGCGGCGTCGCGGACGACAGCGGTGGCTCCACCACCGCCGGCTCGACCACCGGCCCCGGCTCCACCACCGGCGACATGACCGGTGGCACGACCGCGCCGCAGACCACCTCGACCACCGGCGCGGCCGACGACTCGAGCAGCAGCGACGGCGCCGACGCCGATGGCGGAGGCGGCTGCGCGTGCCGCCACCTCGCGGACGACGAACCACCCAGCGGCGCGATGTGGCTCGCCATGTTCGCGCTGGGCCTGCGGCGCCGACGGACACGATGATGCGGTCGCTCGCTGCCGCTGTGATGACGACGATGCTGCTGGCGTGTGGCCGCGAGGCCCCGTCGTCGAGCGTGCGTCGTGCCGATGGCACCGACGCCTCGGCCGAGCCCGCAGCAGCCCCGGCCGAGGTGCCCGCGCCCGCGCGTGGCCCCGACGATCCGCCGCTCGTGCAGCGCGACGGCCGAACCCGCGTCGACCTCGAGCTGACGCGCAAGAAGGCGGTCGCCGCGACGCTCGCGGTTCCGCCTGGCTTCGTCCTGCAGACCCACGAGCGTCGGACCACCACCTGGGCGATCGAGGCCGCCGACGCGCCGCCCTGGGTGCTGACGCTGCAGGCCGGTTGCGCCGGGACCTGCAGTGCCAAGGAGATCGGCGACAACGTCGAGCGGCACCTCACCCAGCTGCGAGCGGTCGGCGTGACGCCCGAGTTCGAGAAGGTGCTCGCGCTCGCCGCGGTGACCATGCAGACCGAGACCGTGCTCGACGAGCGCATCGACGGCGCGCGGTTGTGGGGTCGCATGCGGACCTATTCGGAACCCCGTGGCGATCTACCGCCGGAGACCGTCGAGCTGCACTGCTTCACTGCACCCGAGGGCGCATCGAACTACTTCGAGCTGCGCCTGGTCGCACCGGCCGCCGCTGCCACCGAGGCGGTCGAGCGCTTTCGGGCCGCCTGCACGAGCCTGCGCGCGGCCTGAGCCGCAGCCGGCCCATCGCGGAGCCAGGGCCCCTGCCCCCCGTCCGCATCGACAACTGGTCCGGGACCCCGGCGGAACCTAGACGATCCTGCGAGGTCGCCCTCTTCCGTCGTTCCCATGCTCAGCTTCATCGGACTCGTCATCGTACTCGGCTCGGTCCTCGCCGGGTACACCATGCACCACGGCAATCTCGCGGTGCTGAACCAGCCGCACGAGTTCGTCATCATCCTCGGCGCGGCCATCGGCTCACTGGTCGTGAGCACGCCGATGAAGGTGACCAAGGCCATGATCGGTCAGATCAAGGGCCTGCTCGGCGCGCGGCCGGGCAAGAAGGAGTACCTCGAGCTGCTCACGCTGCAGTACGAGCTGTTCCAGCTCGCGCAGCGCTCGGGCCTGCTGGGTTGGGAAGAGCACATCAACGATCCCACGAAGAGCTCGATCTTCCAGAAGTACCCCTCGGTGCTGAAGGACCACCACGCGCTGGTGTTCATGACCGACACCATGAAGGTCGTGGTCAGCGGCTCGGCAGAGCCCCACGATCTCGACAACCTGATGGACGTCGACATGGAGACGGTGCACAACGAGGAGGCCAAGGCTCCCGCGGCGCTGTCGTCCGTCGCCGACGCGCTGCCCGGCCTCGGCATCGTGGCGGCGGTGCTCGGCATCGTCATCACGATGGAGAAGATCGATGGCCCGCCCAGCGAGGTCGGCATGAGCGTGGCGTCGGCGCTGGTCGGCACCTTCCTCGGCATCCTGCTCTCGTACGGCGTGTTCTCGCCGCTCGCGACCGCGATGGGCCACCGCAACGCCGAGCTGGGCAAGTTCGTCGAGTGCATCAAGCACGGCCTGCTGGCCCACGCCAAGGGCGTGTCGCCACCGATCGCCGTCGAGTTCGCGCGGCGCTCCATCACCTCGCTGGAGCGGCCTAGCTTCGACGAGCTCGAGAAGGCGTGCCGCGCCGCGAAGGGCTAGCCATGGCCGACGCCGAAAAACGACCGATCATCATCGTCAAGAAGAAGGGCCATGGCGGGCACGGCCACCACGGCGGCGCATGGAAGGTCGCGTTCGCCGACTTCGTGACCGCCATGATGGCGCTCTTCATGGTGCTGTGGCTGGTCGCGCAGAGCCCCCAGACCAAGTCGGCGGTGGGCGCGTACTTCCGCGACCCGCTCGGCATCGAGAGCGGCGGCAACACCGAGATCAACACCGGTCCCAACACCGGTGGCGCGGGCTTCTTCGGCGGAGGCAACACCGCGGTCGCCGTCGACACCAGCTTCTCGGCCGGCAACGGTGCCGAGCAGCGCCCGACCAAGGAGCTGCCCGAGCTGTCCAACGCGCGCAGCCGCCTGACGCAGGCGTTGATGGCCCTGCACATGGACTCGTGGGCGCGGCACGTCGAGCTGACCGCGGTCGAAGACGGCCTACGCATCGAGATCCAGGACAGCGACGATCTCCACCTGTTCGCGCCCGGCTCGACCAAGATCGCCGCAGATGCGCGGCCGATGCTGACGACCATCGCCAAGGAGGTCGGGCTGCTGCCCAACCACGTGGTCATCGAGGGGCACACCGATGCCTCGCCGGCCAGCGGCCGGGTCGACAACTGGGTGCTGTCGACCGAGCGCGCCAACGCGGCGCGCAAATTCCTGCTCGCCGCGGGCGTCCGCGACGAGCAGGTGGTCGAGGTGCGCGGCTACGCCGAGCGTCGACCACGGCTGTGGCACAAGCCCGAGGATGCTCGCAACCGACGCATCTCGATCCTCGTGATGATCAACGACCAGCCCGGGCGAGAGGGCGACGAGCCCGAGTCGGGCCATCCGCTGATCCAGCGGCTGCGCGCGCTCGATCTGGAGGCCCAAGGGCCCAGCAACGAGCTCGAGCTCGAGCCCGACGGCAAGGTCGCGCTGCCCCCCTGACGGGGCTCACTTCGCGGCCAGGGTCGCGCACGCCTCCATCTGTCGCTTGGAGGCCTCCTCGGTGTAGCCGCCGCGGTTGCCCTGCTTGCACACCCACTTCTGCCCCGCGAGCTCGACGATCATCGAGAAGTTGTGGCTCGGGGGGCTGCCCTCGTTCTGCATGGTGTAGCGCAGCAGCTTGTCGGTCTTCTCGAGGATCTTGTTGGTGCTGTACTTGCTCTCCGCCATCATCTTCTCGAGATCGCCGAGGTTGGTGTTGAACTCGTTGCCCTTGGCGATCTGGACCCCGAACAGCTTGCCGCTCTCGCGCTTTTCGCCGTAGTCGATGCGGATGGTGGTGGGCTCATCGTTGAAGGTGGTGCAGCCCTTGGGCACGACGATGGTCGCGGGGATCTTGCTCTCGCCCTGATCGAGGGCCAGCGTCTCGGTCTCGGTCGGCAGCGTCGCGGTATCCGCGGGCTTGGGGGCGTCGGCCTTGGCATCGCCGGCCTTGGCGTCGCCGGCCTTGGCATCGCCGGCCTTGGCCTCGGTCTTCTTGGCCTCGGCCTTCTTGGCGTCGGCCTCGGCGGGCTTGGAGTCACAGCCCACCGGAGTGAGCAACGCGAGGGTCACGAGCAGGATCGAAGTTCGCATTCGTTGCGAAGGGACGCGAACCTTCCGAACCCGGTTGCACGGGCCGCCCGCGCGACACCGCGCGGGTTGTGAACGGCCGTGCACGACCCGGAGCCCCCACCGCAACGAGCCCGCTGCGGTGGGATCGTAGGTGCCTCGTCGTCTCACGCGCCGAACGAGACGTGGAGATACAGGGACCCACTCGTGTCGGTCCGCAACTCCGCGCCGATCGGGCGATAGCCCTGCGAGAGCGCGTAGATGATCGCGATGCCGACCAGCACGGTGAAGACCGCCGCCCCTACCGCCAGTACCAGCACTGCGATCGCGATCAGGACCATCGCGACATCATCACCGCCCCACGCCTGCGACACCGAGGCGGCTGGGACCGCGATCACGGGCCGCGTTGACAGCGTGGGCGCGATGTACTGCAGGAGCTGCGTCCGGCTCGACGTCAAGATCCGATACAAGTCGTCGCGCAGCGCGGGTTCGTAGATGTCGAGCGAGAAGCCGTGCTTCGAATCAGCCGCGCGCACGATGGCTTGGGCAGCACCCAGCGCATCGGCGTACGCGTGCCCATCGACGCGAACGGGCACCGGCACGTGGTGAGTCGGTGGCACCCACGTCGGCGGCACGAGCAGCGGCGGCGACGTCACGCCGTCGCCGACATACACGAATGGCAGAGTCACGCTTCCGTGGGCGGGGTGCGTGATCCGAGCCGACAACAGCAAGAGGTCGCTCGGATTCGGCACCCGCGTCTCCTCCCAGTGTCCCCGAGGCGCCCGCGGCGGGTACACACTGCCAGGATCATCCACGACCCAGCGTCGGGGCCCGGCCATGCTCGCCTGCCACTCGCTGGTGGTGCCTGCGAACGCGCCATTGCTCCCGATCGTCGTGGACCAGATCACCTGCTCGCCGCTGGCGTCGAGATCGATGATCTCGACCCTCGCTCCATCGACGCCGAGCGCAGGGCCCCAGGGACCGGGGGCGTAGAAGACGTTTCCCTTCACGTTCAGCTTGGACATGGCTTTCTCCTTCTGCGGACATGCGCGAGTGCGGGTCGTGTAGCGCCGCCTCGCGAGCTCCACGGGCGTGCTCGGCCACCTCGGCGAAGCACATCACGCGTCGCACGGATGGTTGCGGCCACACGCCATCCGCTCCGCCCGGCCCGACGCGCGCGCGATCGGGTGTGCGACGCACCACGTCGAACCGCGGTCCGCCTAGTACCTCGACACAGCGATAGTGATGGGTCAGAACGCCGTCATGGCCGCGACTCCGCAAGGCGCCGTGCCGCCGGAATACCGGGCGTATTTCAAGGTGCGGCAACGCAGCGAGGCGCGGTCAGGGCGGTGTCATGGCCCGTCACTATCGCTGTGTCGAGGTACTAGCGCACCGCGCACGATCGACTGGCGTCAGGCGCCCGCGGCGATGCAGTAGCGGACGGTCGCTGCGGTCGCCCGGCCGTGGGCGGGCAGCGTGAGCACCAACAGCCGATCGTAGACCGCGTGATCGATCGGCGCCGCGGCGCCACCGAGCGCTGCGATGAGCTCGGGCACCGTGTTCGAGTGGCCCGCGACCACCGCGACGCTGGCGGGCGGCAGGCCACGTAGCCGCGCGACCCAACCATCATGATCGCCGGCCGGCACCGTGGTGATCGCGAGCCCCCGGCGCTCGGCGAGGGGCGCCACGGTCTGCTGGGTGCGACGCTTGTCGGTCGCGAGCACGTGCGTGACCGCGAGCGGCTCGAGCGTGTCGGCAAGACACCGCGCCCGCGCCATGCCGAGCTCCGACAGCTCCGCGTCCGCATCCTCGCCGGTCTTCTCCGCGTGCCGCACGAACACCAGCACCACCGGCGCGGGCGCATCGGTCGCGGCCGCATCCGACGTCGGCACGGTGGTGGGCGGCGCACCGCGGGCGCAGCCGAGCAGCAACGACGCGGCGATGCAAAGCTCCCGAATCACGCCGGCAGGCTAGCACGGCACGCATGGCGGCCTCGCCATGGTCACGCGGCGTGCGATTGCCCCACCGTCGAACCGAAGCCAGCACCTGTGCGCGCGGTGCTAGACTCCACGCGCGCCCCGCCCGACGATGCCCGCCGCTGCCCACGACCCCAACGCCATCGCGATCCAGTGCGGTGGCTGTGGCGCGCAGATCCTGATCGAGGCCGGCCTGCGCACGGGCAAGTGCCCCTACTGCGCGTCACCGGCGGTGATCGAGCGGCCGGTGGACCCCGCGCGCCCCGAGCCGACCTTCGCGCTCGGATTCGTGGTCGGCAAGGCGCGTGCGCTCGAGCTGGCGCGCGCGTTCATCCGGCGTCCGTTGTTCGCACCCGGCAAGTTCCGCCGTGCCGAGCCCTCGGACGTGCGTGGGCTGTACCTGCCCGCGTACGTCTACACTGCGGTGGCGAAGGCCGACTATCGCGCGCAGATCGGCGAGCACTACACCGTCACCGAGACCTACACCACGCGCAACGCCCAGGGCCACACCGTCACGCGCACGCGTACGCGCACCGAGACCGAGTGGCGCGATCTCACCGGCGACTGGGCGGGCTACATCGACGACGTCGTCGTCACCGCGTCGCGCGGCCTGCCCAACGCCGAGCTGCAGAGCGTGGAGCCCTTCGATCTGCGGGCGCTGCTGCGGTTCACGCCAAAGCTGCTGTCGGGCTGGATGGCCGAGGATCCCTCGATGAGTGAGGCCGAGTGCCGGCAGCAGGCCCGCGCGGAGCTGGAGTCGCTGGTCGGTGCGCGCTTGACCGCGCACATGCCGGGTGACAAGCACCGCGACCTGAACTTTCGCTGGCGCACCGAACACGAAGACCTCGAGCTGGTGATGCTGCCGGTATGGGTTCTCGCGGTGCGCTACGACGACGGCAAGCCGCCGGTGCGGTTGGTCGTCAACGGCCAGACCGGCCAGCTCGGCGGTCGCGCGCCGTTGTCGTGGCAGAAGATCGTTTTCACGATCCTCGCGTTCATTGCGGTCATCACCGCCATCGTGCTGCTGGGGGCGCTGCGATGAGCGAGCTCGAGTGGACCGACGACGCGCCGGCGCCCGCCGTGACCGCGGCGCTGCAGCCCTGCGAGCGCTGCCACAGCCCGCTCGAGTCCGGTGACCTGCGCTGCGCGATCTGTGGCCTGCCGACGCCGCCGCCGAGCGCGGCGGCGACCGAGCTCGATCGACCCACGGAGACCCTCGCGACGATCCTCCGCTGCGACGGCTGCGGCGCGGCCGTCAGCTACGACGAGAAGGTCGCCGCGCCCAAGTGCAGTTTCTGTGGCTCGGTGATGGCGATCGAGCGCCCCACCGATCCAATCGAGGAGGCCGAGGCCTACCTCAACTTCCGCGTCGATGCCGAGCAGGCCAAGCAGGCGTTGAAGCGCTGGCTCGGTGGCCTCGGCTTCTTCCGCCCCAAGGATCTCCGCGACTCCGCCGTCGTCGACAAGCTGCAGCCGCTGTGGTGGGCGGGCTGGTCGTTCGATGCCGAGGTCGCGGTGAACTGGGCCGCCGATTCCGACGCCGGCTCGCGACGATCGTCGTGGGCCCCCCACGCCGGCAGCTTCGAGCTGCGGTTGCGCAGCGTGCTGGTCTCGGCTTCGCGCGGACTCACCGAGAGCGAGTGCACCGCGCTCGCGCGCGGCTACAACCTCGCCGATCGCTCGCCCGCCCCCGGTGCCCACGGCACCGTCGAGCGCTTCGCGGTGCAGCGCTCGGCCGCCCGCGCGATGATCTCGCGGGCGCTGCAGGCCACCGCCGGCGCCTACGCCGAGAAGCACGTACCGGGTAGCCGCGTTCGCAACCTCCGCCTCGCAGTGGTGCCGCGACAGCTCCGCACTGCGCGGCTTGGCTTCCCCGCGTACGTGCTCGCGTACCGCTACCGCGATCAGGTGTTCCGCGCGATCGTCCACGGCCAGAACCCCAACTTCGTCCACGGCCAGGCGCCGCTGTCGTGGCTGCGGATCCTGGTCGTGGTCGGCGGAGCGATCGCGGCGATCGGCTTGGTCGGGTTGATCGTCGCGCTCGCGAGCGGCCGCTAGTACCTCGACACAGCGATAGTGATGGGTCAGAACGCCGTCATGGCCGCGACTCCGCAAGGCGCCGTGCCGCCGGAATACCGGGCGCGTATTTCAAGGTGCGGCAACGCAGCGAGGCGCGGTCAGGGCGGTGTTATGGCCCGTCACTATCGCTGTGTCGAGGTACTAGCAAGGCGCGACGAACCGCGGCCAGTGCCCGCTCGAGGTCCGCGTCACGGGGGTCGACGCCGCGTCCTCAACCCGCCGGAGCGACGCGGTACACGCTGCCGTCGGTGTACGGCCCGTACACGACGCCGGCCACGGTCGTGATGAACACGTCGCCGTACGTGTTCCAGCCCGAGCCCAGCACCAGCTCGCCGGTGTCGAGCAGACTGCCGAGATCGGTCGGCGTGGTCCCGTCCCACCGCAGGCCGTAGACGTCGCGGCTGCAGAAGTCGCCGTAGACATAGATGCCCTGCCACGCCGGCACCTCGCACGAGCGGTAGACCGCGCCGCCGGCGATCGAGCAGCCCGGCTGGTGGTGGTACTCGAAGATCGGCGCGTACTGCTCGTCGTCATTGGGCTGGTTCGGCCCCGCCGACGCGTCGCAGCCGGGGTCGTTCTCGCAGTGGTTGCCCTCCATCGCGCTCCAGCCGTAGTGCCGACCGGCGACCGCGATGTCGATCTCCTCCCACTCGTCTTGGCCGACGTCGCCGACCCACAGATCGCCGTTGTCGGCGTCGAACGAGAAGCGCCACGGGTTGCGGAAGCCCCACGCCCACACCTCGGGCGCGAAGTTCCCGTCGTCGACGAACGGGTTGTCGGCGGGGATCGTGTAGTCGAACGGCCCGAGGTCGGGGCAGTTGACACCCGCGGCGTCGATGCAGGCCACCGGGTTGTCGGGCATGCCGTCGGGTTCGACGTCGATGCGCAGGATCTTGGCCAGGATGACGCCGGGGTTCATGCCCGTCTGTGCGGTGTCGTAGCCGTCGCCGCCATCGCCGGTGCCGAAGTAGAGGTAGCCGTCCGGGCCGAAGGCGATCATGCCGCCGTTGTGATTGCCGAACGGCTGGCCGGCCTCGATCACCACGCGCTGGCTGTCGGGATCGACGTGACTGTCGTCGGCGAGCATGAACTCCGAGACGCGCGTCGGCGGATTCACGCCCGGCGGCGAGTAGGCCACGTAGACCCGCGGGTCGGTCGGAAAGTCGGGGTGGAACGCGAAGCCCAGCAGGCCCTGCTCGCAGCCGATCGTGGTCGTGGTGGCGCAGTTGACCGGGATGTCGAGAAAGGTGTCGGCGGGCGCGGAGGTCTCACCGGGCTCGAGGATGCGCACCGTGCCGCCCTGCTCGGCGACGAAGAGGCGATCGGGCTCGGTCGGGTGCCCGATCGCGAGCACCGGCCGATCGAAGCCGTTCGCCACCAGCTGCAGCGACACCGCAGGCTCGCCCTCGACGGGCTCGTACGGGCACGGCAGGACACCGGTATCGGTGGTCGAGCCCGAGCCGCTCTCGCTGCCCTGCGAGCTGCTCGAGTCGGCCACCGTGCTCGATGCGGTCGTGCTCGCGGTGGTGGTCGAGTCGGTGGTGCTCGCGGTGGTGGTCTGCGTGGTCGATGCGGTCGTGCCGGTGCTACCGCCCGAGCTGCTGCTGTCGGCCGCGGTGCCGCCGCCACCGCCGTCGCCACAGCCGATCGCGGTCCACAGCAGTACGCCCAGGGGCGTGGTCACCAACGCGCTACGGTGCAAGCTCGCCATGGGCGCGACGATACCATCGCGCACCGGCGGTCGGGGTGACCGACCGCGGGCGCGCACCCGGTGTCGTCACGCGTCACTGCGCCGGCGCGAGGCGGTAGATGCGACCGTCCTCGATGGGGCCGTTGGGCGCCGGCACGTAGACGGTCGTGATGTACACGTCGCCCCATGCGTTGGTGCCGCTGCCGATGATGTTCTCGGAGTTGGGGAAGTCGAAGACCATGCCCATGTCGTCGACGCTGGTGCCGTCCCAGCGCAGCGCGAACAGCTCGCCCGAGCAGTAGTCGCCGTAGACGTAGGTGCCCTGCCAGTCATCGACCTCGCAGGCGCGATAGACCCCGCCGCCCGTCACCGAGCAACGGAAGCCGGCGCCGCCGTTGCCGTGCTGGTACTCGGCGATGGGCGTGATCTGGTCGTCGGCATTGGTCGCGTTGGGCGTGTTGATGTCGTCGCAGCCACCGTTGTTGAAGCAGTGGTAGCCCTCCATGTCGCTCCAGCCGTAGTCGCCACCGGCGACCACGACATCGATCTCCTCGAACTGATCCTGGCCGACGTCGCCAACGTAGAGATCGCCGTTGGCGAGGTCCCACGAGAAGCGCCACGGATTGCGGAAGCCCCACGCGTAGATCTCCGGCGCGAAGTTGCCGTCGTCGACGAATGGATTGTCCGGCGGGATGGTGTAGTCGAACGGCCCGACCGCCATGCACGAGTCGCACGACTCGACCATGTCAGGGGTGCCATCGGGCTCGACGTCGATGCGCAACAGCTTCGAGAGCAGCACGCCGGTGTTGCGACCGGTGTTGAAGGCGTCGTCGGCGAGGCCGCCATCGCCGAGTCCGATGTACAGCAAGCCGTCGGGCCCGAAGCCGATCATGCCGCCGTTGTGGTTGCCCGCCGGCTCGTCCACCGCGATCACCGTGCGCGCGGTGGTCGGATCGACTTGGTTCGGATCGTTGGCGTCGAGCATGAACTCGACCACGGTCTGCGGCGGGCTGTTGCCCATGCCGGCGGGCGTGTAGGCCACGTACACGCGGGGGTCGTCGGGGAAGTTGGGATGGAACGCGAAGCCCAGCAGCCCGCGCTCGTCGCCGATGAACTGATCGTCGGCGTTGGGCACGTCGACGTGGAGGAACACCGCCTCGGGTGCGGTGGTCTGCCCGGGCTCGAGGATGCGCACGTCGCCGCCCTGCTCGACCACGAACAGTCGATCGGGCTGGTGCGGATCGCCGAGCGCCAGCACCGGACGATCGAACCCGGTCGCGACCTCGACCAGCGAGAGGTCACCCGCGGTCGCCGTGTACGGACACGCCGGCAGATCGCCGGTCTCGTTGCCGGTCGACGACGAACCGTCGGAGCCACCGCTGCTGTCGGCCGTGGTGGTCGTCATCGTGGTCGACGCGGTCGTGGCATCGGTCGTCGAGTTGGTGGTCGACGCGGTGGTGTCGCTCTGCGTCGTGGACGCGCTCGTGGAACCTCCGGTACTCGAATCCGAACCTCCGCCGGTGGCACCGTCGTCCCCTCCGGGACAGGCGGCCAACAGCCCGAGCGACAACGAAGACAGCAAGTAGACGAGACGATGGCGATGCATGATGAAGACCTCGGATGCGCGCGAACGCGCCGTGAAGCAAGCGGCTCGGACGGTAGCATCGCTACGTGCGCCCACCCAAGCCTGATAACCTGTGGCGGCATGACGCACTCGAGTGGGACGAGTCGTGTGACCGGGGGTACGACGGCGTTGGCGCGATGCGGCCCACGACGCAGCGGTTGGCGGACCACGATCGCCTGTCTGGGGCTTGCACAATGCGCGAGCGCGCTTGCCCTCGTGACGACCGCCTGCGGTGACGGCGGTGGCGGCACAGGCACCGCGACCACGGCCGCGAGCGGTATCGGCACGCTGAGCACGACCGACGGCACCACCGACGGCGGCACCGCGGCCGACAGCGGCGACAAGCTCGACCTCGGTCCATCGGCCGACATCGAGCCCGAGACCGGCGGCGAGTGCGTCTCGCAGAGCGCCGACGCCGAGCTGAGCTATCGGCCGGTCGACGTGCTCGTCGTGGTCGACACCTCGAACTCGATGGGCGCCGCGATCGCAGCGATGCAAGCCAGCATCAACGACGACTTCGCGGCGATCCTCGGCGCCAGCGGGCTCGACTACCGCGTGATCGTGGCGGCCGATTACCCCACGGTCTGCATCTCGCCGCCGCTGTCGGGCACCGATTGCGAGGCCGCTCCGGTGGCGCCGGTCGTCACCGACCACTACGCCCACTACGACGCGGCCACCGGCTCGGGCAGCTTCCTCGACAACATCGTCGCCTGGGCGACGAACCCCGATCCGGGCGGACTGCTGCCGGGCGGCTACGTCGACGCGCTGCGCCCCGACGCCGTGAAGACCATCGTCGGCATGACCGACGGCACTTCGGCCTCGAACGAGGTCACGCTCGCGGCCGCCTTCGATGACGCACTGCTGGCGCTGCCCGGCAGCCCGTTCGGCACGGCCGGCGATCGGCAGTACGTGTTCCACCTCTTCACGTCGATGCCGGTCAACAACCCGCCGGCGATGCCGTGGGGGCCCGCCGACCCGCTCGCGGGCCAAGGCGAGTCCATCCAGCAGGTCGCGGTGCTGACCGGCGGGCTGCGCTTCCCGTTCACGCAGACCCAGGACTTCGGCGCCGTGTTCAACACCATCGCGACCGGCGTCGTCGAGGCCACGCCGGTGAGCTGCGAGTTTGCGATCCCGGAGCCGCCACCGGGCGAGTCGATCGATCCCGACACCATCGAGATCGACTATACGCCGGGCGGCGGCGGCATCCCCGAGACCTTCCACCAGGTGGTCGGTCCCGCGGACTGTGGTGCCGACGCGTTCTACATCGCGGACGGCATGGTGTTCCTGTGCCCCGCGGCCTGCGGCGTCGTGCAGGCCGACACCATGGCACACCTCGACGTGCGCTACGGCTGCGACGTGGGCTTCGATCCCCAGGGCTGAGCCGCCCTCGGGACACGAGCAGCAGACCGGCGGCGATCAGGGCTCTACGT
The DNA here is from genome assembly GCA_016709225.1 of Deltaproteobacteria bacterium. Lineage (NCBI taxonomy): Bacteria > Pseudomonadati > Myxococcota > Myxococcia > Deltaproteobacteria bacterium. Next base: position 994,350 of record JADJEE010000012.1, read on the forward strand.
CGGGCCGTACCCGTAGTCGAGCGTGTACGCCTCGCAGCTCTGATCCGAGAGCTCGACGTAGACCCAGATGTAGGCGCTCTCGTCGGACCCCGGGCAGTTCACGTACTGCTGCACGGTGTCGTCACCGGCGGCGGTGCAGCAGATGCCGTCGCCGAGATTGTCACCGACCGGGCACGCATAGTAGGTGCTGTTGGTCGCGACGCAATCGGGGTAGAGGCACACCCGCGCCGGGCTACCTGCGACCACGGTGACGGTCGCGAGCCCGTCTTCGAAGTCGTTGCAGGTCCACTCGCCGGTATAGCGGTACCAGTCGTTGCCGGTGTTGGTGTCGAGCGCGGCGTCGAGGGTCGACGGCGCGTCGTGGCAGTCGACGCTGCCGAGATCGACGGCGGCGTCAGCATCGTCGTTGGGCTCGTCGGGATCGACGCAGCCGCCGGTGTCCTGACCACCGCTGCCGGTGCTGGCATCGCTGGCGCTGCCCGCATCGGTCTCGCTCAAGCCGGTGAGCGTGACGGTGTCGATCGGCGTGCTGCTGCTGCCCGGATCACCACTGCTGCCCTCGGCACTCGCGGAGGTGGGGTCGCCGCTCGGCCCCGCGCTGGCATCGCTGGTCGTCGACGAGCTGCTGCCGCCGTTGGTGCCCTGCGACGTACCGGTCGACGACATGCCGCCACCGGTCACCGGCTCGGTCGACGCGCTACTGCTGTCGCCGCCACCGTTGCCGCCGGCCTCACCGTTGCTCTCGACGGGATTTCCAGTGCAGGCACCGAGGGTGACCGCGACCAGGAGTCCTCGAACACGCACCATCTCGGCGATGCTACCAGCTTCACCGCGCCCGCGACTGTCGATCGCGGCACGATCCCGGTTCGCAATCGCCCATGGCGCGTGCCCGCGCACCGGTCGCGACGAAATCCCCGCACGGCGGGCGATCGTCCTCACCATCACTGCGGTGAGAGTCGGTACACGAGGCCGTCGCTGATGGGCCCGTTCGGCGGCGCATCGACGGTGGTGATGAACACGTCGCCGTACGCGTTCCAGCCGTTGCCGAGGATGCGCTCACCGGTCGAGAGCACCGCGCCGAAGTCGGTGACCGAGGTCCCGTCCCACGCCGCGGCCGACAGCTCGCCGGTGCAGTAGTCGCCGTACACGTAGAGGCCGCTCCACGCCGGCACCTCGCAGGAGCGGTAGACCGCGCCGCCGGTGATCGAGCACGCCGGACCGTGGCCGTACTCCAGCAGCGGCATCGTCATGCCGTCGCCGTTGACGGCATTGGGCTCGGTGAGTTCCTCGCAGGGGCCGTTGAAGCAGTGGAAGCCCTCCATGCTGCTCCAACCATAGTCGCCGCCGCCGACCACGAGATCGACCTCCTCCCACGCGCCCTGGCCGACGTCGCCGACCCACAGGTCGCCGTTGTCGGCATCGAACGCGAAGCGCCACGGGTTGCGAAAACCCCACGCGAAGATCTCCGGCGCGAAGCTGCCATCGTCGACGAACGGATTGTCGGGCGGGATCGTGTAGTCGAACGGGCCCAGCTGGGCGCACGAGACCCCGGCGCCGGGGTTGTCGATGCAGGCGACGGGATTGTCCGGCGTGCCGTCGGGCTCGACGTCGATGCGCAGGATCTTGGCGAGGATCACCGACGGATCGCGACCGGTCTGCGGGGTATCGCCACCGTCACCGCCGTCGCCGAGCCCGATGTAGAGGTTGCCGTCGGGCCCGAACGCGATCATGCCGCCGTTGTGGTTGCCGAATGGTTCGGCGGCCTCGATCACGATGCGCTCGCTGGTCGGATCGACGTGATCGGCGTCGCCATCGGCGAGCATGAACTCGCTCACGCGCGTGGGTGCGGCCGCGCCGTCTCCGTCGGGCGCGCTGTAGGCCACGTAGACCCGCGGGTCGGTGGGGAACTGCGGATGGAAAGCGAAGCCGAGCAACCCCGCCTCGCAGCCGATCGTGGGGTTGTTGCCGCACACGACGTCGATCGAGAGGAAGGCGTCGTCGGGGGCCGTGGTGGCGCCAGGCTCGAGGATGCGGACGTTGCCGCCCTGCTCGACGACGAACAGACGATCGGGCTCGGTGGGGTGACCGAGCGCGAGCACCGGGCGATCGAAGCCGCTGGCGACGGGCACCAGCGCGAGCTCGGGCATGCCATCGATCGGCGTGTACGGGCACGGCAGCTCACCGGTGGTGCTGGTGCCGTCGGTGGTGCCGCCGCTGCTGGAGTCCGCGTCGGTGGTCATCGACGTCGCCGTCATCGTGGCCGACGCGGTCGGCTCGGTACCCGCGGTCGTCAGGGTCGCAGTGCCGTCGGTCGCGGTGGTGCTCCCACTCGAGTCGGCGCCCGTGCCATCACCGCCACCACCGGGGCAGGCACCGCAAAAGAGCAACGCGAGCGGGAGCAACGATTCACGGTGATGCATGTCAGGCCTCCAAGCGACGGCCCATGCTAACAGCCCGCAGCCGATTGCTCGAACCTGGCGGCCGTCGTCTGCGACGGCGCAGGTGGCAACGTCACTTCTTGTCGGTGACGCAGAAGGTCCCGCGGGCCGTCGGCGGCGGGGCCGGGCGGCGCGGATCGATCTTGGGTGCGAGCACCTTCACGACCGCCGAGCCGTTCCACACCTTGCCGCCGCTGACCCACGCAGCTCCGCCGGGCTTGAGGCTCGTGATCTCGCCTCCGCTGGGCAGACGCCAACCGGTCAGGTTGCCGAACTTGCCCAAGCCCTTGCACTTCGCCGACGCCTGCGCCTCGGACACCGTTGCACCGGTCGACGACTTCGTGAAGTACTTGCCGCCGGCGAGCTTGACCTTCTTGAGGTCCGGCCCCTTGCTGGTCGGATGCGTGCCGCCACCTCCGGTGTCGTGGCCGCCATCGCCCTTGCCACCGTCATCACCGCCACCGCTGGCGGCTCCACCGGTCTCGCCGCCGCCGTCGCCCGAGGCCTTGCCGCCGTCGTCCGCTGCGCCACCCGTGCCGCCGCCGTCGTCGGCCTTGCCGCCGTCGTCCGCTGCCTTGCCGTCGTCCGCGGCCTTGCCGTCGTCCGCGGCTTTGCCGTCGTCCGCGGCTTTGCCGTCGTCCGCGGCCTTGCCGTCGTCCGCGGCCTTGCCGTCGTCCGTCGCGGCCTTGCCGTCGTCCGCTGCCTTGCCGTCGTCCGTCGCGGCCTTGCCGTCGTCCGCGGCCTTGCCGTCGTCCGTCGCGGCCTTGCCATCGTCCGCGGCGGCCTTGCCATCGTCCGCTGCCTTGCCGCCATCGTCCGCTGCCTTGCCGCCGTCGTCCGCGGTCTTGCCACCGTCTGCGGCCACGACCACGTCCTTGCCCTGGCCGCGATTCTTCATCACGTACCAGCCACCCGCTGCGAGGCCACCGACACCGAGCGCGAGCACGGCGACGAGCACGCCCTTGCCACCACCGATGTTGCGATCGGGACGACGATCGTCGTTCACGCCGTCGAACGATCCGAGACCACCGAGGGTCGGCGCCGATTGGGGTGCGCCGCCGAGCTCGTTCGACCACGTCGGGCCCGTCGCCTGCGGACCCCCCGGGGTGCCGAAGGTCGGCGCGCTCGCGGCCATCGCCGAAGGCGGTGGCGCGACCATGCCCGGCGGTGGCGTCGACGCGAACGCGGTCGCGCCCGCACCCGTGACGGGCGGCATCATGCCGGGCGGCATGCCGGTGCTGGCCACCGTCGCGCCCGGTGCGGGCGTGGGTGTGGGCGGTGGCACCGAGACACCCGCGCCGATGGCCGTCGCGCTCGCCGGCAACCACGGGGCACCGGTCGCGTTCTCGTAGGGCGCGAGCACCTCGTACAACGCGTGCGCGCTGGGCCAGCGCTCGTCGGGCTTCTTGCGCATGCACCGACCGACGATCTCGACCAGGCCGCTGGGCACGTGGGGCGAGAGTTGATCGAGCGGCGGGGGCTCCTTGGCGGCGACGTTCATCAACGTGGCCGCGAGTGTCTGCCCGACGAACGGATTCCGCCCCGCGAGCGCCCAGTAGAGGATGACGCCCATCGCCCAGATGTCGGTGCGCGCGTCGACCTGCGCGGCACCCTCGGTCTGCTCGGGCGACATGTACTCGGGCGTGCCCATCAGCACGCCCATGCCGGTCTTGCCGGCGTTCTCGCCCTCGGTGAACTTCGAGATGCCGAAGTCCATCAGCTTGACCAACAACCGCCCCGGCTCTGGCTCGTGCAGGAAGATGTTCTCGGGCTTGAGATCGCGGTGGACGATGCCCTTCTGGTGTGCGGCCGCGAGCCCGATCAGCGCCTGCCGAACGATCATCACGACCACGCCCGGCTCGACCCGCCCACCGCGCTTGACGATGAACTCGGCGAAGTCGCTGCCGTTCAGCATCTCCATCACGATGTACGGCCCGAGTGGCGATCGACCGAGATCGAGGATGTCGCAGATGTGCTTGCTGCCGATGCGGCCGGCGGCGGTGGCCTCGTTGCGGAAGCGGGCCAGCACGCCCTCGTCCCGCGAGAACTGCACGTGCATCAGCTTGATGGCGACGGTGCGCTTGACCAGCGTGTTCTCGGCCTTCCACACCGCGCCCATGCCGCCCTCGCCGAGCTGCCGCACGAAGCGAAACTTGTTGTCGAGCACGCGGCCCTCGAGGGGAACCAACCGCTCGGTGTTGGGACACAGCAACACGTCGTCGGGGTGCTGCTGGCCGCAGTGCGGGCACGGGGCCAGGTTCGCGGTCGCCATCGCTGGGCCAGCTATAGCACGGACGGCGTGACCCCGGGCTGAATCGCGCGGACATCCTGCTAAGCTCCGCCGCGCACATGGCCGCTCGAAACTCGAGTTGCTCACCGCTGCGCGCCGGCGCCCTTCGTCGGCCGCAGATCACCGCGCCGCGTCGCGCGTTCGCAGGCCGGATGTGGCGCCGGACGGCCTTGATTGCACTCGTGGTCGCCGCCTGCGATCTGCTGCCCGCGCACGACCAGCCGCCCAACCCGACACCGGCCGCCGCGCCGCAACCGGAGCCCAGCAAGGCCCCGGAGCCGCCCAAGGTGGTCGAGGCGCCGCCGAAGGAAACCCCGCTCGAGCCCAAGCTCGATCCGAAGACCGGCACCACACCCGAGGTCCCGACCGTGACGCCCGACGGTCGCATCGAAGACGAGCGCAACACCATCGGCGTGTTCCAGGCTGCGGCGCCCGCGACCGTCTTCGTGACCCAGAAGCAGACCGTCATCGATCGCTTCTCCATGAAGGAGTTCGAGGTCCCCGCCGGCGCCGGCACCGGCTTCGTGTGGGACGCCGAGGGCCACGTGGTGACCAACTGCCACGTCGCGCTGCGTGACTGCCAGAAGCGCATCAAGGCCGAGAACCTCTCGGTGACGCTCTACGACCAGAAGAGCTACGACGCGACCCTGGTCGGCTTCGATCCGTTCCACGACATCGCCGTGCTGAAGATCGCCGCCGACACCAAGACGCTGGTGCCGATTCGCCGCCCCGACAACGGCTACAAGCTCGAGGTCGGTCAGAAGACCATCGCGATCGGCAACCCCTTCGGCCTCGATCACACGCTGACCGTGGGCGTGATCTCGGCGCTCGGACGCGAGGTCAAGGGCATCGGTGATGTCACGATCCGCGGCATGGTCCAGACCGACGCCGCGATCAACCCCGGCAACTCCGGCGGCCCGCTGCTCGACTCGCGCGGCCAGCTCATCGGCATGAACACGATGATCTTCAGCACCAGCGGGAGCGCGGCGGGCATCGGCTTCGCGGTGCCGGTGAACACCATCGATCGCGTGGTGCCGCAGATCATCACCACCGGCGCGCCCGAGCGCGTGGGCATCGGCATCACCTACATCGAGGACGAACGCATCCTGCGGAAGCTCGGCGTCGAGGGTGTACTGGTCGGCACGGTCGCGTCGGGATCGCCCGCCGCCAAGGCCGGCCTGCGTCCCGCGACCGAGGGCGCCGCGGGGCTCACGCTCGACGTCATCGTCGGCATCGACGACAAGCGGATCAAGAGCTTCGACGACCTCTACGGCGCGCTCGAGGAGCGCGCCGAGGGCGACGTGGTCAAGGTCTCGGTGCAGCGCCTGCCCGAGAACAAGGTCGAGACCGTCGAGGTCACGCTCATGAAGCTGGCGACCCGCTGACGTGCGCCTGCGCGTCCCGTTGTCCTGCTAGAATGTTCGGCGTGGATCGCCTGCTGCGGGGCATCAACGCCGAGCACACCGTGCGGGTCGTGAGCGCGATCGCGACCGACGCCGTGCGCGACGGCTGCCAGCGACACGGACTGCGCGGGGTCGAGGCCGTCGTGCTCGGCCGGGGGCTACTCGCCGGCTGCCTGCTCGCCACGCTCACCAAACAAGACCGTGAGCGCGTGCGCATCGCCGTCGAGGGAAGCGGTCCGCTCGGGCGCCTGCTCATCGATGCGTTCGGCAACGGCGACGTGCGCGGGTGCCTGAGCCGACGCCTCGCCAGCACCATCACGCCGCCGACCGCCGCGGTGCGCGTCGAGCTGGGCCCGTGGATCGGGCACGAAGGGCGGGTAGTCGTGACCCGCGACATCGGACTCGAGAACCAATACCAGGGCGTGGTCGAGATCGACGAAGGCGAGCTCGATCGCGATCTCGAGCGCTACCTGCAGAGCAGCGAGCAGCTGCCGTCGGTGCTCGCGTGCGAGGTCGTGCTCGACGCCCACGGCGAGATCGCCCGCGCCGGCGGGGTGCTCTGTCAGAGCTTCCCCGGCGCGCCCACTGCGGTGATCGAGCCGGTCCGCGAGCGTCTCCACGGCACCGAGCTCGCGAGCCTCCTGCAGCACGATCGCGACCCCCATGCGCTGATGGGCTTCGCCCTCGGCGGTGAGGAATTCGAGGCCATGGGTGACGCCGAGCTGCGGTTCCGCTGCTCGTGCGGTCCCGAGCGCGCCGCCGCCGTGTTGTCGACACTCGGCGCCGAGGACCTCGACGAGCTGGCGCGCGAGCCGGGTGAGACCGAGGTGCGCTGCAGCTACTGCGGCAGCAGCTATCACGTCGACGCCGAGGCGCTGCGTGCGATCGCCCAGCGCGTGCGTGAGCAGCGATCCTGATCATGGCTCGGCCGCTTCGCTTCCGTGTGGTGCCGCAGGAGGAGGGCATGATGCTCGGCCACCTCGTCGCGCGTCGCATGCGCGGCACGCCGCTCGAGGCCGCCAAGGCGTTGATCCGCGCTGGCGCGGTCTACATGGGCCACCTACGGGTGCGCGTGCCGACGGCGCGCGTCGCCGCCGGTGAGCGCATCACCGTCTACCCGGAGGCCGCCGAGGCCGAGGAGCTCGACATCGCCGAGCTGCGCTTCGTGCATCGCGAGGACCTCTTCGTGGTGCTCGACAAGCCCGCCGGTGTGCCGGTTGCGTCGACCCGCGAGAGCTCGCGCGGAACCTTGGCCGAGGCGCTGCGACGCCGACTCGAGGCCGATGGCGTGGTGCGTCCCTACGTCGGCGTGGTGCACCGGCTCGATCGCGGCGCCGCCGGCCTGGTGCTCTTCACCACCCGCTCGGTCGCGAACGCGAGCCTGCACCACTTGTTCGCCAACCACGCAATCGATCGGCGCTACCGCGTGCTCGTGCACGGCGAGCCCGCGGCATCACCCGGCGAACAGTTCGACTGCGACCTGCCGCTGCTCGAGCTGCACAGCGGCAACAGCAAGGCCGCGCCCGGCAACCCCCACGCGCGCGCCGCCGTGACCCACTTCCGCCGCCTGCGCGCGCGCAACCCGATCGCCGGCACGACGCTCCTCGAGGCGGTGCTGGAGACCGGACGGCACCACCAGATCCGCGTGCATGCGGCGGCCCTCGGTCACCCCGTGGTGGGTGATCGTCGCTACGGTGGCGCCCACGCGAACGACGGCGAGGGTGAGCGCGACGACGCCGACGGCAGCGACCGCCACGGCGGAGCGCTGCATCTGTTGGCGCGCGAGCTGCAGTTCGAACACCCCCTCGCGTCCAGTGCCGATATGCCGGCGCGCCCGCGGATTCACCTGTTCGCCCAGACCCCCGCGTGGGCCTGCAGCGTCGACGACCCACCCGCGCGCGATCTGTTACCGTGACGGACGATGCTCGCAGCGTGGTGGTTGGTGGTGGCGCTCGGTCGTGGCCTCGCACCCAGCGGAGGTGACGCGTACCGCGATCACGAGCTCGTGCAGGTCTTCGTCGCCGACGATGACGCGCTCGCGCGCCTGCTCGCCACCGGCGTCGACCCGTGGACCGATCACCCGCGACCGGGCTGGCTGACGGTGCGCGTGCCACCGTCGCGACGCGCGGCGGTGTGGGCCGACCGATGGCCGCTGAAGGTGCTCGATCACGACCTCGGCCAGCGCGTCGACGACGAATCCGACCGGCTCGCCGCGCGACCCGACGTCGCCGAAGGCGGTGATTTCTTCGCCGACTTCCGCACGCTCGACGAGATCGACGCGTGGATCGACGCGCTCGCTGCCGCGCATCCCGAGCTGGTCAGCATCGAGCAGGTCGCGACCTCGATCGAGGGACGCAGCGTTCGCGCCCTGCGCATCACGGCGGCCGGCTCCGACGACCGCCCCACGCTGCTGGTGACGGCGGGACAACACGCACGCGAGTGGATCAGCGTGAGCTCCGCGCTGTGGCTCGCCGACACCTTCGTGTCCCACGCCGACGACCCCGAATACGCCGCGGCGCTCGGCGCCGGTCAGCTCGTGATCGTGCCGGTCGTGAACCCCGACGGCTATCTCTACACATGGACCGACGAGCGCTTCTGGCGGAAGAACCGGCGCGACGGCGTGGGCGTCGACACCAACCGCAACTGGGCCCACGGCTGGGGTGGCGAGGGCGCCAGCGGCAATCCCTCGGACGAGAACTACCGCGGCGCGGCGGCCTTCTCCGAACCCGAGACCCTGGGCCTGAGCAACTGGATCAGCGAGCAGCCCGAGCTGGTCTCCCACGTCGATCTGCACAGCTTCGGTCAGCTGGTTCTGTACCCGTGGGGCGACGTCTTCAACGCCGCGCCCGACGACGACGAGCTGTCCGCCACCGCCGATGCAATCGTCACGGCGATGTCCGGCGCCGCGCAGTACATCGCGCTGCAGGGCGTGGAGCTGTACCCGGCAGCCGGCAACGCGATCGACTGGACCTACGGCGACGCCGGCCTGATGGCCTACACCTTCGAGCTGCGACCCGACTTCAACAACGACGCCGAGGGCTTCGCGCCCGCGCCCGATCAGATCGCGCCGGTCGGCGACGAGGTACTCGCGGGCATCTGGGTCGTGCTCGATGCGGCGCTCGAGCAGGGCGCGAGCGATACCACGGGCGGCGGCTCGGAGAGCGGCGGCTCGAGCAGCACGGGCGCGCCGGAGCCGGGCTCGAGCAGCGGCGCACCGGGCGATGGCAGCACGGCCACCACGACCGGCGACACGCCGGGCGACGGCACCACCGCCGCGGCGGACGGCACCGGCCTCGCGAGCGAAAGCACCGGCGCACCGGCGCAGGACGGCGATGGCTCCGGCTGCAGCTGCCGCACGGGCACCGGCATCGAACCTCGCGGTGGGTGGTCGTGGTGCCTGCCCATCGCCGCCGTGGTCCGGCGGCGACGCGCGCGAACGTGACGACCAAGCCAGAAGCGCCTTGGTCGTGGGTGAACGCTTGGCGTCGCTGCGCGGGTCAGACCGGGCGCACCAGCAACGTGCAGGTGAGGTCGCCGCCCGGTGGGCCCTCGACGTACTCGACGTGGTAGTTCTTGCCGAACGCGAACTTCCGCGTCGCGCCGACCACGATGCCGTGCTCGAAGTGGCGGGGGTACGGCGTCTCGCAGCGAATCTCCCAGGAGCCGTCGGGACTCCGCGAACAGCGGTAGTGCCCGACGTCGCCACGGTGGTTCGCGTAGTAGATCTCGTCCATCGCCCCGAAGCAGACATCGATGCTGTCGATGAACGGCGGCATGTCGGCGTTCTCGATGGTCGCGATGCCCACCCGGTGCAGGAGGTTGGTGCCGATCTCCTGCTGGATCTCCTTCAACGCATCCAGCCAACGCTGAATCGGGATGAAGTTCTCCGGCCGGAGGTCATCGAGGTGCAGCTGGTGCCGCTCGATGAGGCGCTGACCGAGCGACGGACGCAGCTGGAAGGCATCGAGCGTGGCGCGCACGTTGAGCGCGCGCACGGACGCGTTCGGATCGGGGGAGACGAATTCCATGGGGGGACCTCGCGAGGGCGTCGGGTTCGGCGCTCGCCCGGTTTTCGAGCGGCGCCGGAGGCGTTCGAGCTTACCGAACCGGCATCATAGACGGCCGGTTGGCCAAACTCAACGGCGCCCCGTCAGGTGTCCGATCGGCCGTCAGAACGCCGGTCGAATGCGGCAGTCACCCGGACACGCGGAGGTGCCCTCGTCGGCGTCACACACCGCATCGCCGCAGGTCGGCGTGCAATCGGCTGCGCAAGTGTCGTTGGCCTCGCCGCGACTCACCGAACACACGCCGTCACCGCAGAACGGCTCGGGCAGCGGCGGCGAGTTCGGCCACAACGACGGCTCGCCAACGTCGCCGAGCTCGAACGGGAACCAGATCGAGAGCACGAAGTGCGTGCGATCGAGGACTCGGGTCCAGCCCAGCGCATCGAAATCGCCGCCGAGGGTCGGCGCGAACGCGAGCGCAAAGAAGCTGTTGAAGTCGAGCTCGCCGGGCGCGGGCGGGGCCACGCGACCGCCGATGTAGACGATCTCCACCAGCCGCTCGCTCTTGTTGTAGAGCATCCAGACGCCAGTGAGCCCCATCGCCTGCGCGCCCTGGACCAGCTCCGGCAGCATGGCCTCGAGCATCGCCTTCTTGTTGCCGTTGCCCGGCACCGACCACCGCTCGGTCCGCATCACGACGTGGTCGACCGAGATGTCGCCCAGCTCGAACGCGCCGATGTTGGTCCACTCGTGGCATTCGGGCGCGACCACCTCGGGCCGCGCGAGGAACTGCACGCCGTCGAGCACGTAGTCCTGCGTGACCCACTCGCGATACGCGTGCGCTTGCTGCTTGGTCTCGAACAGGTAGCGGCCGCCGCTCGCCATGTCGCCGGTCTCGGGGTTGATGCTGAGCGGCAAGTGCTTGCCGTAGAGCATCCCCGGCTGATCGGCCATGTACATGCGATCGCGCTCGATGGTCGGCGCAATGAGGGCAGGATTGGTGCCCGGCGCGATGCCGAAGTCGCACGAGAAACCGGCCGCAGCATCGATCTGCGTGGCGCCGGGGAAGTCGTCGTCGTCGTCGTCGTCGTCACAGTCGTGGCCACCACCGTGACCACCGCCGTGACCACCACCGTGGCCGTGCCCGCCGTGGCCGTGGCCGCCGTGGCCGTGGCCGCCGTGGCGGAACTCCATGGCGTCGGATCCGGTGCCATCGTCGGCCGCACAGCCAACGGCGAAGCTCGAGGTCAACAGCGCGAGGACGAGGTTGTAGCGGGTGGGAAGCGTCACGGCGTGGGACTCCTATCCAGCCAACGGGCGCCCCTTGGGGGCCCGCGACAGCGGTTGATGCGGCGACGGGAACGGCTCGACCACGGCGGTTCCTCTGCTGAAGTGGCCTCGGGGGATGAAGCGGACGGTCTGCAAATGCTGTGGCCCCGGGCGCGATTTTATCCAGTCGAAAAAATGCAAGCTAGATTATGTGAAAGTCTTGAGCGGACCGTAAAGGGGACGCAAGCGCGGGAGTCCCGCGTAGGGACAACCCCCGGCGGCCAAGTCGCCAATGTGCTTGATCTCATTGATCATCGATTGTGAGTTCGAACGCGTTGTCCGCTTCTGGTGCCGAGACGCGGCCGACACGCGCTACCAAACGCGCGTGATCCGCCCGAACAAAGACCAACAAAACGTAGGCCACTGTCCATTCGGCCACCCCTGGCAGCCTCGCAAGCCCATGCGATCACTGTCCATTTGGCCATCGTACAGCGTTCCTTGCGTGCCCGTGGCCCACGATCTAACCTCGATTGAGTTGTGAGTTCGGTAGCACACTGCTCGGGGATCGAACATTGCTAACGCAGTCAGGACCATTCGGGTACGCCCCGAGCCCGGCGCCGTCCTTGGGATCGCAGGCCTGCGTCAAGGTCGCTGCGCTCACGGCAGGATTCGGCCTCGGCGCCCAGGCCCAGGAACTCACCGACGTCCTCATGGCCATGCTCGGCGCCCATGCGGGCCGAGGTCTCGACCTCCCGCCCGCGTGGCCCTCCGACATCTGCGATGACCACGGCCCGTTCGAGTTCTCGGTCGCGATGACGCGTCGGTCTTGCTCCCTGCGGGTGTTGGTCGAGACCGGAGCGCCCACGGGCGCGCTCGGGGAGCGGCAACGCAGCGCGGAGGCCACCACCGAGCTGCTCGCCGCGCGCTACGGCGTCCCGCTCACGGGTCTCACCTCGATCGCAGAGCTGTTCGGCGGCGAGCATGCAGACCAGTTCGCTCGCTGGCATGCGGTGGGTTTCGAGCACGGCCGGCCGGTGAACGTGAAGGTCTATCTGAACCCGCAGGCCCGCGGCCGCGACCGTGCGCCGATGGTCGTCCGCGAGGCGCTGCAGCGGCTCGGCTTCGCCGACGCATGGGACGAGCTGGCGCCGGCGCTGGCCCGCGGCGAGGCCGACGAACTCAAGTACGTCGGCCTCGATCTCACCGCCGACCCGGGCGCGCGGGTGAAGGTGTACGTCCGTCACCACGCGATCTCCGGCAACGAACTCGAGACCGCGCTCTCGCAGTGCCGTGGCTATCGAAAGGACGAGGCGCGCGAGTTCTGCGAGCTGATGACACAGCGCGCCGGAAGGTATGACGCGCTGCCGATCATCACGTGCTACGCGTGGACCTCCCAAGCGCGGGGGTGTGCGTCGACGCTGCACGTGCCGATCCGGGCCTACGCCCCGGACGACCTGGTCGCGTACGAGCGCATCCTCGGCTATCTGCAGCAACAAGGCATCGACAGCGCCGGCTATGCGCGCGCCTTGCCGGCATTCGCGATGCGGCCGCTGGATGCGGGCGTCGGCATCCAGAGCTACGCATCGATCAAGGGCACCGCCGACGGCAACGCTGTCACGGTCTATCTGGTACCCGAGAGCTACTCGGTGCAGCCATCGCGCGCACGCGACACGCGGGTCACCCCCACATCCAGCCGAGAGATCGAGCACCCATGAGCACCCATACGCTCGCAGACGTGAGTGTGGCGATCGCCGAGCACCGTGACCTCCTGTCGAAGCACGCGTTCCTGCGCCGCCTGGAAGGGTCGCGAGACATCGAGGATCTGCGGCGGTTCATGCCGCACCTGTACTTCTACGTCTTCGCGTTCCAGGACATGCTGCGGCTCTCCCACGAGCTGATCACGGAGCCTCGCCTGCGCGAGATCGCCGGACGCCACCGCGAGGAGGATGCCGGCCACCAACACTGGTTCGTCGAAGACGCCGCGACCCTGGGATCGTCGCGCGATGTCGGCTGGGTCTTCGGCCCCGCCCACGAGCCCACGCGAGACATCTCGTACGCGTTGGTGGCCGAGGTCATGCATGCGCACGACGATCACGTACGACTCGCGTTGCCGCTGGTGCTCGAGGCGGTGGGCTCGACGTTCTTCTTCCGCGTGAACGACCTCATCGCGCGCTCGGGATACGACGGCCCGCTGCGCTACTTCTCGCGCTCGCACCAGCAGGTCGAGGCCGATCACGACATCTTCACGGCCGAGGGCTCAGCGGCCATCAACGCCGTGGAGCTCGACGAGGCCGCCTACCAGGCCGCGCTCGCGGCCACGGCGCGCTGCTTCGCGCTGTTCGATCGGCTTGCGACCCACCTGTTGCAGCACCTCGACGACGGCGGCCTCGGGCCCGCGTGAGGCCGCAGACCACGACTTGGGGGACCGCATGGGCGACGACTCATCCACTTCTGCGCTCGTCGAACGCCTGCGGGCACTCGACGGCATCGACGTCAGCTCGGAGCACGCCGCGATCGATGCCGCGGGCCGTGACTTCGGCGGAATCACCGGCGGACGCGCGCGCGCGGTCGCGAAGCCCAGGCACGCCGACGCGCTGTGCGGGTTGCTCGAGTTCGCGATTGCCGAGCGACTGCCGCTCACGCCCCGCACGCTCGGCTACAGCCAGAGTGGGCAGTCGATCCCTCGCGACGGCGTGAGCGTCGACCTCCGGGGGTTCGACACCCTCGACATCGATCCCGAGCGCCGGCAGGCACGCTGCGGCGCAGCGGTGCCGTGGCGGGCCCTGCTGGCCGCCGCCGCCGCACATGGCCTCGCGCCGAAGGTGATGCCGTTCAACCTCGACATCAGCATCGGCGGCACCCTGAGCGCGGGTGGCATCGGCAGTACGAGTCACCACCACGGCATGGCGGTGTCGTGGGTCGACGAGCTCGAGGTCGTGACCGGCGCGGGGCAGCGGATTCGAGCGAGTCGCACCGAGCACCGTGAGGTCTACGACGCGGTGCTCGGTGGTCTGGGCCTGTTCGGCCTCATCTGCGAGGCCACGCTGGCGCTACGACCGATGCTGCCGGTCACGCGCACCTACAGCCTGCTGTACGACGATCTCGCGACCATGATGGCCGACGAGCTGACGCTCATGGGCAACTCCGCCTGCGTTCACCTCGAGGGCTTCGCATCGGCGGCAGTCCAAGGCGTGCGCCGCGGCCCCGGGGGGCGCCGCTCACCATTCGCGCGGTGGTTCGGCGGCATGCATCTCTCGCTCGAGCGAGAGCCCGACGACGAGTGCGGTGACGCGCTACTCGATGGTCTGCACCACCGCGAGCAGGTCCACGTCGAGGAGACCGACTCGCTCGAGTTCGCCGCCCGCTACGACATTCGCTTCGAGGTCATGCGAGCCACCGGAGCGTGGCAACAACCGCACCCGTGGTTCGAGTGCATGGTCGCCCGCGACGCGGCGATGGAGCTGCTTCCGACGCTGGTCCCCCAGCTCCCGCTCCTGCTCGGCGACGGCCATCGCATCATGCCGTTCGCCGACGTGGATCGACCGCCGTTCGTGATGCAGCCTTCGCCGTCACCGTGCTTCGGCCTGGCGATGCTGCCGATGGGCATCGCACCGCCGTTTCTTCCGCCGGTGCTCGCGGCCCTGCGCGGCCTCCACGACCGCCTCGTCGAGCGCGGCGGCAAGCGTTATCTCTCGGGCTGGCTGTTCGAGCCCGACGAGACCGCGTGGCGCCGTCACTTCGGTCCGCAGTTCGAGACGTGGCAGGCGCGCCGGCAGCAGCTCGATCCCCACGGACTGTTGGGCTCGATGCTGCTGCCTCCGCGAGCCACCGCCTAGAACGGGATGTCGTCGTCGCCCGGATCGCTGGCCGGATAGTTGTCGCCGAAGTCGTCCGGTGGGGCGCCGTGATCGCCACCGCCGCCTCCGCCTCCGCCGCCGCCTCCGCGACCACCACCGCCGCCGCCGCGACGCTCGCCACCACCACCACCACCACCGCCACCACCGCCGCCGCCGCCTCCGGCACCGCCGCCTTCACCACGGCCGCCGAGGAACTGCACGACGTCGGCGACGATCTCGGTGATGTACTTCTTGTTGCCGTCCTTGTCGTCGTAGTTGCGGGTCTGCAGTCGACCTTCGATGTAGACCTGGCGGCCCTTCGAGAGGTAGTTGCCGCAGGACTCGGCCTGCTTGCCCCACACGACCACGCGGTGCCACTCGGTCTCCTCGACGCGGTCGTTCGACTTGTTGGTGTACGTCCGCGTCGTCGCGACGTTGAGCTGACAGACCGCAGTGCCGCCCTGCGTGTAGCGGATCTCGGGGTCGCGCCCGAGGTTGCCGAGGATGATGACCTTGTTGACGCTCGCCATTTCGCTTCTCGATCCTTCTCGTCGCGCTCGAGCGAAGCCCCGGAGTCGGCGTCCGTGTCGTCCTCGACGCGGGGACATTCGCCGTCCGGATGTCGGTGGCGCGGCCCGAAGGTAGCGCGACGCGAGGTGGTTCTCGACCGCCTCGGAGCCTTGTTTGCAGGTCGTGCGCAGCCGCGCAATTGCGGCCGCACTGCGGGCCCACCGGACCGGCGGGCCTGCAATGGCGTCCTCGGATGTGACTTTGCGCCGGAGCCCGCGGCGCGCGCGAGGGGTTGGATCTCGCCACACTTGACCGGCGCCCCGGATCCTCCTCTAGTGGGCTCGACTCGCGATGATCCACATCGACGTCTCGATTCTGCTGCCCCTTCGCGATGCCGAGCCCATGGTGGCGCCGCTGGTCGACACCGCATCGCTCGTGCAGCGGCGTGTGATGGCGCGGCACCACGTCGACGGTCGGCCGCTGGCGTTCGAGTTCCTCGCCCTCGACGAGCGCTCGGGGGACAACACCGCCAGCGTGCTCTCGGTGTTGCACGCGAAGGTGCCGCAGCTGCGCACGTCGGCAGATCTCGAGCGGGGCAGTGCACTGCGCACCGCGGCTCGCATCGCCCGCGGTGACACGTGGCTGGTGATGGACCACCCCATCGATGCCGATCTCGCCGCGTGGGCCATCGGGCAGATCATCGTGGGACAGCGCGCTGCGATCGTCCCCGGTGAGCTGCTCGCCGTACACCGCAGCGCCGGCGTCGACGTGCTGCGCGAGCTCGATGGGGGCCTGGTGGTGGCCCAGCGGGCGATCGCGCGTCACCTCCGCCGGCTCGGCGAGACGCCGGCATTCAGCCCTGCATCCGGCGTGACCCGCATCGAACGCGCCTTCACGTTCCTGCGCGGGCACAGCAACCGCTTGGGCCTCGGCTTCCTCGATCGCCCGCTGCCGAATCCGCTGCGCTCGCGTGGCTAGACCTGCGGCCATCGCGTGGAGGCGGCTCGCCGGCCCCGGCGGCCCTGCTATAGTTCGCGGACGCCGATGACCGCCTTCGCCGCGATCCTCGCCCTCTGCGTGGTGATCATCATCCACGAGTTCGGGCACTACATCGCAGCGGTCGTGGCCGGCATGCACGTCGATCGCTTCAGCCTGTTCGGCATCGGCCCACCGATCGTCAAGCTCGGCCGCTGGCGTGGCACGGAGTTCGTCATCAGCGCGATCCCCTTCGGCGCCTACGTGCAGATCCGCGGCATGGAGGCCGACGACGGCAGCGGCGAGGCCGTACCGGCGCCCCCCGGCAAGATCGCGTTCCGCGATGCGAGCGTCCGCGCGCGCATGGCCGTGATCGCGGGCGGCCCGGTGTTCAACTACCTGTTCGCGATGCTGGTGCTGTTCGGCGTCTACACCACCGCGGGCGTCGCCGGGCCGGTGGTCGCCATCGAGATCCGTGGCGTGCACGACGGCTCGGCTGCGGCAGCGGCAGGCCTGCAGCCGGGCGATCGCGTGCTCGCGGTCGCGGGCACCCCCATCGATCCGGCGCAGGAGGCACGCGACATCGGAGCCGCGACCCAGGCCAACCTCGGCGGCACGATCGCGATCGAGGTCGAGCGCGACGGCCAACCGCTCGCGCTGGAGGCGACGCTGCCGGCCGAGGGTGATGCACCGCTGGGCGTCGACCTCGCCAAGATCGCTCCGCGCGAGCACGTCGACCTCGGCGTCGCGGCCAGCCGGGCGCTCGCCGATCCCTGGCGGGACACGGCCAACCAACTCGAGGGGCTGTACCTCCTCGCGACCGGCAAGCTCAAGGCGAGCATGCAGGGTCCGGTCGGCATCGTGCGATCGATCGCCCGCGAGGCCGACGTCGGCGTGGTGCCGTTCGTGCTGATGGTCGCGTTCATCAGCACGCTGCTGGGGATGTTCAACCTGCTGCCGCTGCCGGCGCTCGACGGTGGTCGGCTCGCGTTCCTCACCTACGAGGGCATCGCGAGGCGCCGCGCGAGCCCCCGCGTCGAGGAGCTGGTCCACGGCTACGGCATGGTCGCGCTGCTGGCCCTGCTGGCGCTCGTCACCATCGGCGACGTGCGGCGCCTGTTCTAGTCGGGCGCCCGCGCACCGCGAGACCCGAAGCGAGACACGAGATCGATGGCACGCCGCGGCAGCGAGAACCCCGACGCCCCCGCGGCGCAGGCGTCGACCGGCGGCTCGCGTCGCAGCAAGGCACCGCCGTCCGACAGCGCGCTCGCGCGTCGCACCAGCCGCGAGTCGCGGGCACCGGCTGGCTTCGTGCCGCGCATCGTCGACGAGGCCACCCTCGAGGCCGCGCTCGAGCGCCTGCCCGGTGACCCCGGCGTGTACCTCATGCGCGATCGCAGGGGCGAGGTCGTGTACGTCGGCAAGGCCCGCAGCCTGCGGGCGCGCGTGCGGCAGTACTTCAACGGCACCGACACGCGCCTGTTCGTGCCGATGCTCGCGAAGCTGGTCGGCGACATCGAGACGGTGGTGGTCGGGAACGACAAAGAGGCGTTCCTGCTGGAGAACAACCTCATCAAGGAGCATCGGCCGCGCTTCAACGTGAAGCTGCGCGACGACAGCAACTACCTGGTGCTGCGGCTCGACCCGCGCTCGAAGTGGCCGCGGCTCGAGCTCGTGCGTCAGGTCGGCCACGAGGGCGCGTGGTACTTCGGGCCCTACCACTCGGCCCGCTCGGCGCGACAGACGTTGCGGGTGGTGAACCGGCACTTCAAGCTGCGGACCTGCACCGACTTCGTGCTCGGCCACCGCACGCGGCCGTGCCTGCAGTACCAGATCGATCGCTGTCCGGGCCCGTGCGTGTTCGAGGTCGACGCCGACGCGTACACGCAGCAGGTCGGCGACGTGCGGCTGTTCCTGTCGGGTCGCCACCGCGAGCTGGTCGACGGCCTCGAGGGCCGCATGCAGGCGGCCGCCGAGTCGCTCGAGTTCGAGAACGCCGCACGCATGCGCGATCAGCTGGCCGCGGTGCAGACGACGCTGCAGAGCCAGCAGATCGTCGGCACCGACGACGTCGACCAGGACGCGTTCGGCATGTACCGCGAGGGCGGCCAGATCGAGTTCGTCGCGATGCACGTGCGCGAGGGCAAGCTGCAGCAGACGCAGTCGTGGTCGCAAAAGGGTATGGAGCTGCCCGACCAGACCGTGATGGCGAGCTTCCTCGCGGCCTTCTACGAGAAGGCAGCCTTCATCCCCGATGAGGTGGTGATCCCGTTCGCGCTGCACGAGGACGACGAACAACCGCTCGTCGAGTGGCTGCGCGAGCGCAAGGGTCGCAAGGTCGCGCTGGTGGTGCCCGAGCGCGGTGATCGCAAGAAGCTGGTCGCGCTGGCCGGCAAGAACGCGGCCTCGAGCTTCACCAGCCGCCGTGACCGTCGCGAGGACAGCGAACTGGCGCTGCAGCGGCTGCAGGATCGCCTGGGCCTGTCGAAGCTGCCGCGGGTGATCGAGTGCTACGACATCAGCCACATCCAGGGCAGCGACACCGTCGCATCGATGATCACCTTCGTCGACGGCGCCCCCGAGAAGTCGCGCTACCGCAGCTTCAAGATCCGCGGCGGCCTACGCGGCGGCGGTGATGGCCTGCCGCCCGGAAACGACGGCCGTCAGAACGACGACTTCGCCAGCATGTACGAGGTGCTCGGGCGTCGGTTCCAGCGCGCGCTCGCGGGCACCGATCGCGGCGGCGACGACGACGACGCGTGGTCGCTGCCCGACCTCGTCGTGATCGACGGCGGCAAGGGCCAGCTCGCGCAGGTGCTCACTGCGATCGGCGATCTCGGGGTCCCGATCGGCGCCGAGGGCATCGACGTGGTCGCGTTGGCCAAGGAGCGCAAGAACGCCCTCGGTCGGGGCCGCGCCGCGTTCGCGAAGTTCAAGCAACGCCGTGCCGACGCCGAGGCCGCGACTCCACCCGCGCCGGCGGCCGTCCTCGACGACGCGGCGACCACGAGCACGGCCCAGGACGCCGATGACACGCCGGGGCGCGCGTGGATCGACGCAGTGCTGCAGGAGGGTAGCGGCGATGCGCCTGGCGGCGACGTGTTCGAGGTGCGCCCGGAGCGGGTGTTCGTGCCCGGCCTGAAGGAAGCGATCGTGCTCAAGCCTGGCAGCTCCGAGCGCTACCTGATGGAGCGCGTGCGCGACGAGGCCCATCGCTTCGCGATCGGTCTGCACCGCAAACGTCGCGGCAAGCGAGCGCTGCACTCGAGCCTCGACGACATCGAGGGCGTGGGGCCAGCGATCAAGCGCGCGCTCATCAAGCACTTCGGATCGATCGCGGCGATCCGCACGGCCGATCTCGAGGCCCTGTGCGCGGTGCGGGGCGTCGGTCAGGCACTCGCCGAGCGAATTCGAGAGGCGATCGGGCGCGAGACCCCCAATCCGCCCGACGAGACGCACTCCGCGTAGCGGCTGCCACGCTCCGATCGCGGTGATCGAGCCCTACGTCCGCGGCCCGACGAAGCTGTCGCGCAGCGCACCCAACGAGCGCGGGTACGCGCGACGAATTCCCTGCGAGTCGGTCGTTCGTCCGCTTGCGACACGTGGTCGCAATCGGGATGATGTCGTCATGCGGTGGCTCGAGGAACACATCCTCTCGAGGGTGACGCGCGCGCTGGTACCGGCCGCGTTGCTCTCGGGTTGCTACACCGGTCTGAACGGCGGCGGTGCCGGGGGCGGCGATGGTGCCGGCGATGCCGGCGACGCCAGCGGTGGCTCGGGTGGCTCGGACGGTGGCGACACCGACACCGGGCCGACCGCGTCGTGCGACACGCCGCAGGTCGGCGTGACCAAGCTGCGTCGCATGACGCAGGCCGAGTACGAGCACACCGTGCACGACCTGCTGGGCTACGACGGCGACGCCGCGCAGGTGTTCTCGTCGGACGAGCGCGTCGGGCCCTTCACGAGCAACAACAACGCCGCGGTCACCGAGGTGCAGGTCGAGCAGTACATGACCGCCGCCGAGGACATCGCGCAGTGGGCCGCGACCGACGTCGCCGCGCTGCTGCCGTGCGACCCCGCGGCGATGGGCGAGGACGACTGTGCCGCGGCGTTCATCGCCGACTTCGCGCCGCGGGCCTACCGTCGACCGCTCGACGCCGCCGAGCTCGCGACCATCCAGGGCGTCTACGAGGGTGGCAAGGCCACCGGCGGCTTCGACAACGGCATCCGCCTGGTCGTGCAGGGGCTGCTGCAGTCGCCCTGGTTCCTCTACCACATGGAGTTCGGCCAGGCCGACCTCAACGACGGCACCGTCATCGCGCTCGACGACCACGAGATTGCGTCGCGCCTCAGCTACTTCCTGTGGGGCACGATGCCCGACGCCACGCTGTTCGCGGCCGCCGGCGCCGGCGAGCTCGTGACCGACGATGGCCTGTCCGCGCAGGTCGATCGCATGCTCGACGACCCCCGGGCGCGCGAGGCCATCGCCTCGTTCCACACCCAGTGGGTCGGGGTCGACGGCATCGACTCGCTCGAGAAGAACGCCGACGCCTACCCGGCGTACAACGCCGGGCTCGCGAGCGCCATGCGCGAGGAGACGGCCGCGTTCGCCACCCACGTCGTGCTCGATGACGACGGCCTGCTCGACACCTTGCTCACCGCCGACTTCACGCTCACCGAGGATCCCGAGCTGCTCGCGCTCTACGGCGTGACGTTGCCGGCCGACCACGTCGCCGGCGACCCGGTGCCGCTGCCGGCGACCGAGCGCAGCGGCCTGCTGACGCAGGCGTCGGTGATGGCCCGCCACGCCCACGCCAACCAGACCTCGCCGGTCCACCGCGGAAAGCTCGTGCGCGAGAACTTCCTGTGTCAGTCGCTGCCGCCACCGCCACCGACGGTCGACAACACGCCCCCCTCGCCCGATCCGGGCGCGACCACGCGCGAGCGCTTCGAGCAGCACCGTGAAGATCCCAGCTGCGCCGGCTGCCACTCGCTGATCGATCCGCTCGGTTTCACCTTCGAGAACTACGACGGCATCGGTGCCTGGCGCGACCAGGAGGGCGACCTCACGGTCGATGCCTCCGGTGAGCTCATCGAGACCGACGTCGACGGCGTCATCGTCGGCGCCGTCGAGCTCAGCGGCAAGCTGGCGCAGAGCGAGCAGGTGCAGCAGTGCGTGACCACGCAGTGGTTCCGCTTCGCGTTCGGTCGCTTCGAGTCCACCGACGATCACTGCAGCACCGACGCGCTGCAGGTCTCGTTCGCGCAGAGCGGCGGCGACGTCCGCCAGCTCATCCGCGAGCTGGTGTTGTCCGACGCCTTCCGCCACCGCCGCGCCGAGGCGGCGGCCGCACAGCCCGGAGAGGAGCAGCAGCGATGAAGTCACGAGCATTCCGAGCGACCGCGCCCCGCAAGCCGTTCAATCCTCGTTTCTCGCGCCGCGCCTTCCTCGGTGCCGCCGGCAGTGCTGCCGCGCTGGTGCCGTTCGTGCCGCTGCTCGAGCGCGAGGCCGCCGGCGCCGACGGAGCGCCCAAGCGCATCATCACCATCTTCACCGCCAACGGCACGCTGCACGAGCGCTGGGCGCCGACCGGCACCGAGTCGGATTTCACGCTCGGACCGATCCTCGCTCCGCTGGCGCCGTACCAGGACAGGCTCGTCATCCTCGACGGTCTGCAGGTGATCCGGCAGGGCGTCGGCGATGGTCACCAGCTGGGCATGGGCTGCCTGTGGACCGGCAGCCAGCTGCTGCCGGGTGACTTCGGCGGCGGCGACGGTGGCTCGGCGGGCTACGCCGGCCACGCCTCGATCGATCAAGCCATCGCCGAGGTGGTGGGCGCACAGACCCCGTACAAGAGCCTCGAGTTCGGCGTGCAGACCGGCGGCGCGAACGTCTGGACTCGCATGTGCTACGCGGGCCCGAACCAGCCGCTGCCGCCCGAGGACAACCCGCAGGCGATGTTCGATCGGCTCTTCGCCGACATCGGCATGGACCCGCAGGGCATCGAGCGCCTCAAGGCCGAGCGTCGCAGCGTGATCGACCTGGTGAAGGGCGATCTCACCTCGCTGCAGTCGCGCTACGGCGGCGACGATCGCCACAAGGTCGAGGCCCACCTCGATGCCATCCGTGCGATCGAGATGCGCAACGACGCGGCAATCCCCGCCTGCGAGCAGCCGATGCTCGATCTGGCGTTCGATCCCTACGCCAACGACAACTTCCCAACCGTCGTGCAGCGCCAGATCGACCAGCTGGTGATGGCGCTGGCTTGCGATCTCACGCGGGTTGCGAGCCTACAGTGCTCGGCGTCGGTCTCGGGGGTGGTGTTCTCGTGGCTCGGCCACAGTGCCGGTCACCACGACCTGTCGCACCTCGGCGACGACGACCAGACCATGCTCGATCAGATCACCGGCGTGAACACCTGGTACGCCGAGCAGGTGAAGTACCTGCTCGACCAGCTCGCTGCGGTGCCCGAGGGCGACGGCACGCTGCTCGACAACACCCTGGTGGTGTGGGGCAACGAGCTGTCGCGCGGCAACTCCCACGGCAACATGCCGGTGCCGTTCGTGCTCGCGGGCGGGGCCGGTGGCGCCATCCAGACCGGTCGCTGGCTCACGTACGATCAGACCCCGCACAACCGACTGCTGGTGTCGATGGCGCAGGCCATGGACGTCGACATGCAGAGCTTCGGCGACAACGACCCCGGCAGCGGTGGTCTCGCGGGCCTGACCTGAACACCACCGCATGAGCGAGGCCGACGACGGCATCGATCGCGCCGCGCTGGCGCGCCGCTCGGTGCGGACGCTGGCGTGGCTGGGCGACGCGCTCTTCGAGAACGTCGTGCGTCACCGCGTGGCCGCGCGCGGCGACTTCGCGGTCGATCGGCTCGACGCGATCAAGGCCGAGGTCGTCCGCGCCGAGCGACAGGCCGAGCTGCTCGAGGCGATCACGCCGGCGCTGCTCGAGGATGAGCTGGCGGTGGTCCGACGCGGTCGCAACACCGCGCCCCCCGCCTCCGCCCGCGGGCGTCGCAACACCCAGGAGTACCGCGCAGCGTCGGCACTCGAGGCCCTGGTCGCGCACTGGTGGCTCGGCGAGGGCCGTCCGCGCTTCGATGCGTTGCTGGTGCCGCTGCTCGAGCGGGCCATCGACGACGCGCTCGCGCGCCGGGCCCAGCGACCACGTCGGGGCTAGCCGACGTCGACGGTCGCGTCGACCGAAGGGCTCGTGGCCGCGGGCTCGCGGCCGTACACGCGGGCCGGCGGTGCCTTCAGATCCCACACCAGGCCGAGCCAGCTCATCACCTTGAGCGCGTAGAAGGTCAGGTCGACCTCCCACCAGAAGAAGCCCTGACGGGTCGAGCCCATGAAGTGGTGATGGTTGTTGTGCCAGCCCTCACCCATGGTGATGAGCGCGAGCACCCAGTTATTGCGGCTGTCGTCCGTGGTCGCGTAGCGACGCTTGCCCCACACGTGCGAGAGCGAGTTGATGGTGAAGGTGCCGTGCCACAGCAGCACCGTCGACAGCATGAATCCGCCCCACAGGCCTTCCCAGCCCCAGATGCCCCACACTGCGAAGCCGAGCAGCGTCGGCGGCAGCCACCACAGCTTGTCCAGCACCACCAGCTCGGGGTAGCGCGACAGGTCTTTCACGCGGGGCCAATCGGTGTCGCTGTTGCGGTCGTAGATCCAGCCGACGTGCGAGTGCCAGAAGCCGAACTGCACCGGCGAGTGCACGTCCTGCGGAGTGTCGGAGTACTTGTGGTGGTCGCGATGGTGCGCCGCCCACCACAGCACGCCGCGCTGGCTCGAGCTCTCGGCGAGCAGCGCGAGCAGGAACTGCATGACGCGGCCGGTCTTGAAGGTGCGGTGCGAGAAGTAGCGGTGATAGCCGCCGGTGACCCCGAACATCCGCACGAAGTACAGCGTCGCGCACAGCACCCAGGTGCTCGCGCTCATGCCGGTCCACAACAGGCCGAAGACGCCCAGGTGCACGAGCACCATCGGCAACGTGGTGAGCCACTCGTAGTCGCGCCAGGAGCGAGCATGTCGGCCGACGGCCACGCGGGGGGCGACGTCGGGAACTTCGAGCAAACGCATGTCCAGAGTCTTCAGCAGCGGTGTCGCCGCAGCCGTCACACTCCCGTCGTCGCCGGTCATGGTTGTGTTGGCGACGGGGGCGTGCGAGCGCGTGCACATGCGTGCACGCACGCGCCGAACGGGCTCGCAGACCCGCACCTCGGCCCCATTTGATAGCCTCGCGCTCGCCGATGACCCACGAGGCCGACGTCTATCGCGCGTTGTTGCTCGCATGCTTCGCGCTGGCGGGCGTGACCTTCTTCGCCACCGGCGTGCTGACGGCCCCGTACGGCCGCCACACCCGCGCTGGCTTCGGCCCGACCGTGCCCAAGCGCCTCGGCTGGTTCTTGATGGAATCGCCGTCGGTGGTGCTGTTCAGCGCGTTCTTCCTGATGGGCTCGCGATCGGGCGAGTGGATCCCGCGGATGTTCGCGCTGATGTGGCTCGCGCACTACCTGCAGCGGGCCTGGCTCGACCCGTTCCTCATGCGCGGCGCGGCCGGCAAGCGCATGCCCCTGCTGGTCGTGGCCATGGGCATGACCTTCAACACGCTCAACAGCTACCTCAACGCACGCTGGCTCAGCGAGCTCGGCCCGGGCTACAGCTGGCGCTGGCTCGTCGACCCGCGGTTCTTGTACGGCATGATCCTGTTCGTCGGCGGCTACCTCGTGAACCGCTGGGCCGACGCAGTGCTCATCCGCCTGCGGCGGGACAACACCGACTACGCGATCCCCCACGGCGGGTTGTACGAGGACATCTCGTGCCCGAACTACTTCGGCGAGCTGGTCCAGTGGTTCGGCTGGGCCATCGCGACGTGGTCGCTCGGCGGCCTCTCGTTCGCGATCTTCACGTTCGCGAACCTCGTGCCCCGGGCCGTGGCCCACCACGCTTGGTATCGGCGACAGTTCCCGGACTACCCGCGACGTCGCAAGGCGATCTTCCCGGGCCTGCTCTGACGCGACGGCCTGCGCTGACGCGACGCACGGGCCGGGCGACCGCCGGGTGGGATGTCGACCGACGGGCACGGCTGTCATGCCGCGACATCGATGTCAGGCGTGGATCGGTCGGATCGGGCGGCGCGCAGGACACCTGCGTCATGCTGTCGCAGCCCTGCGCGGGACCGTTCCCGCCCGCCAAGCACCCAACTCGTTGAAATCAAGCGGCTTCGATCCAGGCGGCACGCCCACTGCACACAAGGGAGACAGCTGCGACAACGGGTCGCGGGGCCCCGGGTTCGGGGCCGCTCGGGTGGGAAACGGTTGGGGTGGAGTTGGGGCGGGCAGGATGCCTGCCAAGTTGGATGGCGGCTGGTTGGATGGTTGGCTGGTGGGTTGGTTGGTTGGGTTGGGTTGGGTTGGTTCGGATAGGTAGCGAGGGGTTGGCAACGCGACTGGGAATCGAAGCATCAGGGTGACAGTGGCAATGCGGAGCACCTGGGCTCGAACGTGGCGATGATCGCCACGCGCGAGCCCAGGTGCTCCGCGTTCGTGCGCGCGACGATTCCGGGCTTCAGCGCGCGATCAGGTAGTCACGTAGGTGCGGCACGATCGGCATCGCCAGCGCAGCCTCGGCGGACTTGAAGCCGGCCCACACCACCTCGCGGTGATCGACGCTGACGCGAGGCTGCTCGTGCACCTCGACCTCTACGATCGTGACCTCGTCGGTGCGGTTCTCGAAGCGATGCACGCCGACGTAGGCCACGCGAATCGCCGCGGGATCGACCCGCACGTCACACTCCTCGGCGAGCTCGCGCGCGGCCGCGTTGGTCACCGGCTCACCGGGCTTCACATAGCCGCCCGGGAGCGTGTACTGGTCGCGGTACGAGTTCTTCACCAGCAAGATCTCGTCGCGGTACCACAGCGCGATGAGGGCCCCACGCGTGTGCGGGCGGCTCACGCTCCACCACGCGCGCAGCATCCGGTGCGCGGCCTTGTAGGCGGTCTGGAACCCGAGGTCGAGGAGCGTGGCGCTCTCCCCCTCGCCGGCATCGCCGCCTCCGGCGGCCCCTGGGCGATCGTTCACGGCGGCATTTGGCCACGGCCATCGGCCGTCGTCCACTGCTTCGTTGGTGATCGAATGATCGAACGGGGGCCCGTCGTCGCGGCGCACCGCGACGATGGGGCCTGCCGCGCGCCACGGCTCACTGGTACGGCGTGCAGCCCACGATCGAGAAGTCCTCGGGGAACCGCGGCTGCAGCTTGAAGTTGTTGAAGCTGTAGCCCTCGATGCCGATGATCTCGCTGAACATCGTGTTGAGCGGGCACGCGTTGCCGAGGCCGCTGCCGACCGCGTTGTCCCAGATCAGATCGTCGACCCGCAGCGTGCCGGTGACCTCGAACTCGTCGAAGTCCGACGGCGCGTCGGGGTTCACGGTCGTGATGCTCACGGCGCCCACCGAGACCAACATCGACTCCCACTGCTCGGCGGTGGCCGAGGCGGTCGCGAGCTCCGACGGGTCGGCGAACGCGATCGGCAGGAACGGCAGATCGGTGCCGTTGTCGTCGACCGTGATGCTGGTCGACTCGATCTCCGCGAGGCCGAAGTACTCGATGTACGTGCCCTGCACGCTCACGCGGTTGCCGACCTGCACGGTTGGTACGGTGTTGCCGGTGTAGATGAAGATGCCGGAGAACGCCTCGAGCGAGTCGTCCTGCACGTAGAAGCCCTGCGAGCCCATGCCGGCCCGTACCGCGGTGACGTAGGCGTCGGTGATCGACACCTGGGCGCCCTCGCCGGGGTACGCCAGGCTGCTGGGGTCGCGGATGTCCGGGATCGCCAGCGGGCACGGCGAGGGGCCGGGGTTGGCGGCCTGGCAGCTGTCGCAGACATCACCGTGGCCGTCGGCGTCGGTGTCGACCTGGAACGGGTTGTCGGTGTAGGGGCAGTTGTCGCTGGCATTGGCGACGCCGTCGTTGTCGAAGTCGTTGGCGTCCGGCACCACGCAGGCGTCGGTGTTGTCGAGCGGGCACAGGTCGCAGACGTCGCCCACGCCGTCGCTGTCGGCGTCGCCCTGCTCGTCCTCGAGCCAGCGAACCGGGTTGAACACGCTGGCGCAGTTGTCGGTCGCGTCGTCGACCCCGTCGCCGTCGGCGTCACCCACGGTGATGCCGTCGGGGTACTCGTCGCGGGTCGGGATGCAGCTGGGCTCGAGCATCGGCGTGCCGCACTGGATCAGCGGGTAGTAGGTGCCGATCGCCGCGCTCAGCGACGCGATGGTGACGGTGTTCCCGAGCTCGGAAAGGCACGCCCGCTTCTGCACGTCGCAGACGTCGAACGCCTCGCAGCTGCCGGCCTCGAATGCCGCCGACGCGACCAGGTCGGCGTCACCGTACATCGGCACGCCCCCGCGCAGGACCAGCACGGTGTCGGCCAACTCGGCCTCCACCACGGCCTCGTGATCGACGTGGCCGCTGGCCGCGAAGATCGAGATGTCGGCGATATAGCCCGGCTTGAGCAGGCCGATCGCGAGGCCGGTGCCGGTCGCGTAGGTCGCGTTGGTGGTCACCATCCGCCACAGCTGCTCGTACGAGAAGTAGCCGTCGAAGTAGTTGGCGTTGAGATCGGCGGCGCACCGCAGCTCGCGCTGCAGGTTCATCGAACCGCTCAGCACCCAGTCGGTGCCGAGTGCGATCGCGACGCCCATGCGGTCGAGCATCGTCACCGGCGCGGTGTTGCCGTACAGCACCACGTTGGAGCGCGGCGACCAGATGACCTTGGTGTTCTCGGTCGCCATCTCGGCGGCGTCCTCGGGCAACACGCCGATGGCGTGGATGACCGCGGTCTGGGGCTCGATGAGGTCGGTCGCGCCCATGCTGGTGCACACGAACTCGTTGCGGGCCGCGAGGTCGATGCCCTCGGCGATGTGCGGCAGGTAGCCGTCGAGCCCCGCGATGTCCGCGTTGGTCGTGGCGTTGTTGCCGTAGTTGCAGCCCATCTCGTGCATGGTGCCGTTGGCGTCGTCGAGCGGGAACGTGTCGCTGTCGGCTTGCTGCACCGGCAGGCCCTCGAGCTGCGCGGTCGAGCCGTCGAGGTTGCGCAGCAGGCCTGCACGACCGCCGGCGCTGGCCGCCGACGTCGCACCGCTCATCACGAAGCGCAGCTCTGCGGCCTGCACGACCGCGTTCGAAGCACCGCTGTTGTACGGCACATCGGCGTGGCCACCGAGGCCGATGCGCCAGTCGTGGCGGTGCTCGTAGCGGTCGACGCCATCGCCGATCGGGGTGTTGTTGGCGTAGGTGATGTGATCGTGCGGGTTGATGAGCCCGGGCGAGATGACGCCATCGGCACAGGTCACCACCGACGCGAGATCGGCTCCTGGTGCGCCGCTGCAGTCGCAATCGACGCATTGGATGATGCCGGCCGCGTCGACGAACACCGAGCCGCCGTGGAAGACCTCGTCGGCGCCCAGCACGTTGCCCTGCAGGATGACGCCGGCGGTGCCGAGCGTCGTGACCTCGCAAGTGCCCGAGGTCGGCGGCGGCAGCACGCCGCACTCCGTGATCACCGAGCCGCGGGTGTTGCCGTCGGGGTCGCCGGTGGTGCCGCTGTCGCTGCCGCTGTCGCTGCCGCTGCCGCTGCTGGAACCCGTGCCGCTGCCGGTGTCGGTGCCCGGGTTGGGGCCGCTCGATCCACTCGAGTCGACCGACGTGGTGGTCGTCGGCGACGTCGTCTCGAGCGAGCCGTTGCTGGTGCTCGAGTCCGCCACCGTGGTCGACGTCAGCGTCGTGGCGCCACCGCTCGAGCTCGACCCCCCGGTCGAGCTGCCATCGTTGCCGGCGACATCGTCACCGCCGCAGGCCGAAACACCGAGGGCACCAAGCAAAGAAAGAAGCGTCCGCGTGTACCGCATCGGCGCGGGAGCCTATCAGGTCTTCAGCAGCGTCCAGCGCCGATGAACCGCGCGGTTTCGTGACGTCTGTGCGTCATCGCGTGGAGCGCCGGCGGCGGCCGGCGCACCGCGTGAGCACGCTTGCACCGTGGTACCCCCGAGATCCCCTGGGTGCCACGCGCGATGCGACGAAAGCTCGATCGCATGCGCGATCGATCGCCCGCGCGCGCACATGACGTGCTAAGGACGTCGCCCGTGTTGATCACACGGGGACTCGTTCCTGCCGCCCGGCCCGCCGCCGTCGTTGCGCTCGTGCTGGCGTGCAACACCGGGCCCGACAACCAGCTCAATTTCGGTGACAGCTCCACGGGCGCCGCGACGATCGGCGCCGAGTCGAGCAGCACCGCCGTCGATCCTGCGACCACCGCCGCGGTCGACTCGACCGGCGTCAGTGGCTGCATCGCCGACGAAGACTGCGTCGACGACCCAAACGGTCCGCACTGCGACACGGCGACACACAGCTGTGGCGGCGAGTGTGTGCCGGGCGCGATGCAGCAGTGCTACACGGGCCCGGTCGGCACCGCCGACATCGGCGCGTGCGTGTCGGGCAGTCGCATCTGCGGCGACGACGGCACCTGGCCGGACCTCTGCAGCGGCGAGGTCACGCCGGGACCCGACGACTGCAACGCCAACGAGATCGACGACGACTGCGACGGCCTGGTCGACGACAGCGATCGCGACGGCGATGGCTACGGCGCCTGCGCCCACGACTGCTGCGACGTCGATGGTGGCGGCTGCGACGGCGCGGCGCTGGTGAACCCGGGCGCCTACGAGGTGCCGGACAACGGCGTCGACGACGACTGCGACGACGAGATCGACGAGGTCGACCCGCAGTGCGACGCAGGCCTGACCTCCGCCAGCAACGATCCCGACGACTACGCGCGCGCGATGGAGCTGTGCCAGTTCACCGAGGAGAACCCGGCCGATCCCGGCGATCGCGTGTGGGGTGTCATCGACGTCGGCTTCTCGACGGCGGCGGGCGACGGGGTGCCGCTGGCGGTGCAGCGCTCGCTGCGGGCCGACTTCGGCGACATCATCGACCCCGAGGCCGGCGATCGCATGGCGGTGCTCTCGAGCGGCCACGCCGCGGACATCACCGACGCCAACCCCGGCTACTTTCCGTTCCAGCCCGGGGCCAACCTCGGCACCCAGAGCGACGCGCCCGCGGACTGGCTGATGGCCAACGGCGACGCGTTCCCCAACCCCGCCGGCTGCCTCGAGCCGTGGGACACGCTCGCGCACGACCCCATCATGATGACGATGCGCGTGCGGGTGCCGACCAACGCGCGCTCGTTCAGCCTGAAGATGCAATTCTTCTCGGCCGAGTACCCCGAGTGGGTGTGCAGCGAGTTCAACGACTTCTTCGTGGCGCTGGTCGACTCGGCCGCGGTGAACACCGACGACAAGAACATCGCCATCTACGACGACGGCAACACCAAGTGGCCGGTCGGCGTCAACCTCGTGATGGTCGCCGACGGCCTGTTCACCCAGTGCGAGAACGGCGAGGTCGGCTGCGCGAGCGATTTCGCGTTCGACTACGCCGGCTGTCTCGGCACGGCGCTGCTCGACGGCACCGGCTTCGACGCGTCCGACAACGGCTGCGAGGCCAGCCAGACCGTGATCGGCGGCGGTACCGGGTGGCTGCGCATGAGCGGCAACGTCGAGCCTGGCGAGGTGATGGAGCTGCGGCTGGCGATCTGGGACACCAGCGGCCACCTCTTCGATTCGTTGGTCTTGCTCGACGAGTTCGAGTGGTCGCTCGACGCCGCGACCCCCGGCGTGGCCCCGGGCTGACCGCACACGTGCCCGGCGGTCGGCGCTTCGATCCGTCGTCGCTCGCCACCGCACCACCGATGGCGCGGGACGCTGGTATGCTGGCGCGACGATGCTCCATCCCCACGTCGGCGTCGGCCTCGCGCTCGCCACCGCGGCCTTCGGTTGCGCCCTGCTCAACCCGTATCCTGGCGGCGGAGATCCGAACAAGGCGCTGTCCGACTCGGGCGCGGGCAAGGGCGGATCGCCATTCGACACCGGCGACCCGCAGGAGCCGCTGTTCGATCCCGCGGTCGACACCAGCGTGAAGGTGGTGTCGAACGTCGACAAGGTCGTCGCGATCCCGGGCTCGTCGTTCGTGATCGATCTGGCCTTCATCGCCGAGAACGCCAACGTCGTCGGCGGCGGCATCCAGTTCCCCGGTTCGTCGGAGATCCAGTGGACCTTCATCGACGGCCTCGAGGGCCTGTCGAGCGGCGACATCCGCTTCGGCTACGTGGTCGACAAGAACGTCTGCAACGGCATCCCGAACCTCTGCCACGAGATCACGACCACGCAGTTCGCGGTCGCGCGCAACGCCGACGGCGGCGACGTCGACGGCGACGGCAGCAAGGACGGCGAGTTCGTGGTCTCGCCCGGCAAGGAGGTCAAGGTCGTGCTGCAGTGCTCGACCTGCGACTCCGAGAGCTGCCAGGATCTGCTGCCCGCGGGCGAGTGCTTCTTCTGCGGACAGCCCGATGTCTGCGTGGAGTACTTCGACCGCTGCCTCGCGGAAGGTCAGCCCAACGCGATGGACGAGTCGGAGGTGCAGCTGTTCGACACGCTGTTCGGTGAGGACGGCATCCTGTGGTCGACCCGCGATGGTTGCGTGGTCGGCGAGGGTGCATGCTCGAAGGCCCAGGAAAACGCGGAGACGATGCCCGATGAGTGCGGTCTGTAGCCTGCGTTCGACCCTCGCGATCGGCCTCGTCGGCGCGCTGCTGCTCGCGCCGCTGCCGGCTGCGGCCGCGCCCCACGGCAAGGCCAAGAAGCCGCCGGCCGAGACCACCGCAGCACCGGCCGAGCCCGTGGCCGAGGCGGCGCCGCCGAGCGAGCCCGCCACCGCGGCACCGCCGGACACCACCGACGTCGCCGAGACGCCACCGCCCGCCGAGGAGCCCCCGCCGGCGACGGACGAGCCCGCCAGCGACGACGAGCGTCGCGCCCGCGCGGCCAAGGAGTTCTTCGAGGGCTCGCAGAAGTACGAACTGGGCCAGTACCCGCTGGCGATCGAGCACTTCGAGCGCGCATGGGAGCTGAGCCAGGAGCCGCTGCTGCTCTTCAACCTCGGCCAGGCCAACTGGAAGTGGTTCGAGGTCGATCCCGACCCCGAGCACCTGCGACGCGCGCGACAGTCGTTCGACAACTACGACAAGCGCATGCGCGGGACCAAGGACTACGACCCGACCGAGGTGCATCGCATCCTCGAGCGCATCGACGAGCAGATCACCAAGGCGGTCGAGACCGCCGATCAGCGACGCGAGCGCGAGCTGCGGGCACTCGAGGAATCCGAGCGCCGTCGCCTGTGGGTCGAGCGCGAGCGCCGTATCGTCACCAACTTCAACGCCACCGGCATCACCCTCATCACGCTCGGCAGCCTCACGCTGGCGATGGGTTTCGCCGGCCTGCTGACGCGCGTGGCCAACAAGA